>NZ_CAXRBQ010000001.1:0-12198 GCF_964228735.1 Pontibacterium sp.
TGCTCGACCGCTTCGAAGTCGCTCTTGCCAAGGCAAATCAACCCCAGGTAGGTGCGAATAAGATCGATGTTAGCGATGCCATGGCGCTTGACGATGGCGCGCGAGGTTTTGGCCAGGGAGGTCATTCTGTTGACACTGTGGACAACCAGCGCCAGACAGCCGTGGGGTGTGATAATCTCGGTTTTGGACTGTTCCAGCGTGAAGGTACGCATAGTCAGATATCACTGTCTGGGTGAATCGAGACTGGCGTCCATATTACCGCCGCAGGCCGCGTGGGTACAGGTGTGTGGAGATGCGAAGCTGAGTTTTAAGTCACGGAATCAGGTTAGATTCCATGAATCTGCATTTTTTAGTTGGCTGTATATGTGCTCCCTTGAACTTTTTATATTTAGCTGCGCAGATGCATTTGCCGCTTCCTTTATTAGGAATATTCCTGTTTCCTTCGGATGGTGGTCTAAAATTAAGTTCAAGCTGTCAATTGTGATACTCTGAGGCTCATAGGGTAGGGGTTTAATACATGACTCAAGTAACCGGATAGCAGTTGGATTAATGGGACAAAATGCAAGAACTTTCCAAATGGCTTCTTGGTATGTAGCATCTCTGTAGTTTTGAAGCTCTCTATATAATTCCCCTAGTGTGATGCACGGGTAATCAGAAGGGGGTCCAACAATAAATCGCACTTCATTTAGCTTGAATCTAGTTTTTGTTGATTCTATGAAGCTTTCTTGAAGGCTTTTTAAGGAACAAAAGTATCCAATGTACTCGCTTTTTATGTTGAATTCTGAGTCGTATATTTTTCTTTCAAAAATGAGTCCTTTTAAATCCTCTTCTAGTATTTCTTTGTGTAAGTCGAAAGGGAGGTGATATTCTCCTAGTAAGATGTTTCTCATTTCTGAGAATTTTAAGTCTAGCCTTTCCTTTAAATTGTATTTTTCTATTATTCTGCTTGATGAAGGGCTGTCTTCAATTTTTCCTTCTAGCTTCTTTCCATCCCATACAACGGTTTTTAAAGAGCCGTGTTTGTTTTATGCGTTAAGATTGTTTGAAACAGTTACTGAGGGTATTGTTGAAGTTATCAAGAAGTAGCCATCTGTTTCATGTAGGAGGCATGCGCTTCTAAAGTCTCCAATATCAGACTCAAGAACAGACTTACCACTATGTGCTTTGTGTTTACATTGAACCAAATATTTGACTCTTTCCGTATTCCCTAATGCATCCTGACTGATTATCTCAATTACAAGATCTTTTTTTTGGTCAGGGCCACGAGTTGGCTCTGACAAAATAACTGCTCCATAGCTCTCTAGAACGTCGCGGCAAAGAAGTTCAAAGTCTTCACCGTCAATACCTAACCTCTTGTAATCAATAGCCAATGTTCGCTCCTTTGAGTAACGGTAACGTTTGTATAGTTAACTACCAACAAGTTTTAGCAAAACTGATTTGGGAAAACGAGCGCTCAACAATAACAACGCATGTAGAAAAAGTTGTAACGGTACAATCTCCCTTCTGCGCAGCCGAGCCATCGTGCCCTTTGGGTAATTCCTGAAATCCATCTATAGACAGCGATTTCAGCACGAGGCTCGCAGAGCCGAGATAAATCGCTCCGATGGATTTCTGGAACGCGCAGGGTACCCGTCTATGCCGGGCAAGCAGCAGGGTCGATGGGGATTGGTAAGGGGCGTTCGGTAACGCCCCTTACCTCATCCCTTCAGGGCACCGGAAGGCTTAAGCCTTCCCTACAGAGTAAGTCTCCCCCACGGAGAAAGAGATGAGTTAAAAAATTCTGAGAAGATGCGTCTTTTCCAGAGGTCCTTCGTCTTACAGACAAAACACCCCAAAACGAGGACCCAATATGCTCAAAGTGATCAGCTTTACCATCTGCCCATTTGTACAACGTGTGACCGGATGGTTGGAAGCGAAAGGCCTGCCATACGAGATCGAATACATCAGCCTGAAAGACAAACCGCAGTGGTTTCTGGATCTCTCGCCCAGCGCTCAGGTGCCGGTTCTGATTACCGAATCCGGCCAGGCGTTGTTTGAGTCTGATGCTATCGTGGAATATCTGGAAGAGGCGTACGGCCCGCTCAATCCTAACCGCACCCCGGAAGAGAAAGCGGTGGATCGTGCCTGGAGCTATCTGGCGAGCAAGCACTATCTGGTTCAGTGTAGTGCCCAGCGCAGTACGGACGAAGCCACCTTGAACGAGCGCAGTGTAAAACTGGAGAAAGCCTTCGCGACGGTTGAAAAAGCACTGGGCGACGCCCGATTCTTCAATACCAGCGAAGTGGGTATGGTGGACATTGCCTGGCTGCCGTTGTTGCACCGGGCGGCGATCATTGAGAAACACCGAGGCTATGATTTCCTTGCGGGTTACCCACAGGTGAAGCGTTGGCAGCAACATCTGTTGTTTACCGGCTTGGCAGAAAAGTCCGTGTCTGATGACTTTGAAGCGGCGTTCAGTGATTTCTATCTATCGGAGCAGACTTTCCTGGGGCGTGGCTGCGATTGCCCACCGGGTACCAGTGCCTCCGACAACGCCTGTGCCAGTGCAACCTGCTGCTAACAATATTGGCAGGGTGGGGATTTACTCCTCGCTCTGCCACACTGAATCTGTTGAACAACCGATTAGGATCTCCCTTGAATACCGAGAAAGTCTGGCAGCAATACGGCCACAGCTTGCGTGCATTTTTGCACTCGAAAATCTCAGACCCCCATGAGGTGGAGGATCTGTTGCAGGAGATCCTGATCAAAACCCACCGCAATATGGGCAGTTTGCGGGCCTCCGACAAACTCAAACCCTGGTTGTTTCAGCTTGCCAACAATACGGTGATCGATTTCTACCGTAAGCGGGGTAAGGACCGTTCTATTGATCCCGAAGTGCTGTGGTATGACGAGGATGAGCCACAGGTTCAAGAGCAGTTGAGTGACTGTGTGTTGCCGTTTATCGACGCATTACCGGCAGAAACGGCGCAGCTGTTAAAGGCGATTGATATCGAGGGGCGATCGCAAAAGGAGTATGCCGAGGAGAAGGGGATCAGTTATTCCACGGTTAAATCCCGTGTGCAGCGGGGCCGCCTTAAACTAAGAGTGTTGTTTGAGCAGTGCTGTCATATGGACCTTGATCGACAGGGGCGCGTTATTGAGTACCGTGCCAGGACCGGTCAGTGTGACAACTGCTAGGTGTTGGGGCAAGGCTGGACTAAGAGGCTTTGGGTTCCGGTTCATTGGATACCATCGACAACCCGTTCTGTAACTGAAGCAGGTCCAGATAACCTTTCACCGGATCGGTTTTGCCTTCAAAGGCGACCCCAACCCGCAATTCATTTTCGTAGCTGAGAACCGAGATGACTTTGCCGGTCATTTTTTCGAAGTCGTCGCCAAAGGGGAGCAGCATTTCCAGGTCTATTTTCTCTTCCCGTGACTTGAGTTCTTTGAGCATCTCCAAATGCTCCTGGTTCTGCAGACGAACCTGACAACCGTTGTAGCTCAGATCTTTTAACAGTCCTTCCTGCTGAATATCCGATAACAGCTTAACCCGCAGCGTACAGTCATAGCGTGGCTCTTTGCGCACGCAGCGGGTGCAAATGTCCTTGGGGTATTCGAGGACCAGCAGTTGGACCTTACCCGTTACAACATCAAGCACCGAACACTTGAAGGCGTAAACCACACCACCCTCGATAAACCGCACCACTACACCGGGTTTGTTCTGCAAAAGGTTTTCGTACCAGATGACGGCTGCACGTTCATTGTTATTGTTTTTTTCCACTTCGCTGCGGGAGGGCAGATGAAGAATGACCGCTTTATCACCTTCTATGCCAACGAAGGGAGTAAACAGTTGTAACTTGCCATCGGGGGAGCTGAGCTGGACCCGCACACCTGTTCTGAGGTGTGGCAGTTGGTTAACTGCAGTATCCGAAGTGTCTGTCATGGTGTATCTCCTGCCCAAGCTGAAAGGGTATGTGGGAAGATGTACAACTTAGAAGAGACAACATGGTGAAGCTTAGTCTAAAAGTGGGATCTTGTTTGAAAATTTCTTCAAAAACTTGTCCAGGGCTTATGGTTACTGGGGTGTGGAGGAAGAGAGTGTTTGCAAATAGACGTCGGGGCAAGGGGTGAAGACTTATTTCGGTCCCTTGCCGCCTGTGCCCCGCATGCCCCGTTGTGGGTTAAAGCCCTTAATCGCCAACACGGAGAAGACCAGCGTAGTACCCGCAACGACCGCAAACGCTTCCCAGCTCATCTTCAGGTACAGGGCGTGACGCACCAGCTCGGTGGCGTGGGTGAACGGATTGACCGAGCAGATCCAGTACAACCACTCGCTGGCTTCGCGCATTTTCCACAGCGGATAGAGCGCCGACGACAGGAAAAACATCGGGAAGATCACGAAGTTCATTACACCTGCAAAGTTCTCCAGCTGTTTGATCCAGGAGGACATAAACAGCCCCAGTGCACCCAGCATCAGGGCAACCAGCACCAATGCGGGCAGTACCGCCAGATAACCCCGCAGCGGTGGATCAACATCCACAAACAGGGCGATGGCAAGGAAGGTGTATACCTGCGCCAGGGATATCAGTGCGGTGGATACCATCTTGCACAGCAGTAGATAACCGCGGGGCAGTGGGCTCATCAGCAGTACCCGCATGCTGCCCATCTCCCGGTCGTAGACCATCGACAGGCTGCTCTGCATGCCGTTAAACAGCAGGATCATGCAGCATAGGCCCGGTGCGATATAGACCTCGTAAGTGATGTAGGTCTCATAGGGCGGAATGATTGAGATACCCAGCGCGGCGCGGAAACCGGCGGCAAATACGATCAGCCAGAGCAGGGGGCGTACCAGCGAGCTGAGAAAACGCGAGCGCTGACTGACAAAGCGCAGAAACTCTCGCGTCAGGATACCGGTAAAGCAGTTCAGGTAGGCGGAGCGGTTCAGTGGTACTGATCGTGAGACCTTTGCCTGGCTGTTCATGCGCATACCTCCTTGCTGGCCGTGAGGTGGTGGAACAGCTCGGTCAGCGACTCATGGCCATGCTCGGCACAGATCTCTGAACCCGTGCCCTGAGCTTTGAGCTCACCTTTGTGCAGCACAAGGACTTTATCCTCAGGCTGTACCTCTTCAATCAGGTGAGTGGCCCAGAGGACGGTCAGGTTGTACTGCTCGCATAGATTGCGCACATGTTGGTTGAGTTTCAGGCGGGTGTGCGGATCAAGCCCCACGGTGGGTTCATCCAGCAGCAATACACCGGGGCTGTGCATTAGGGCACGGGCGATCTCCACGCGGCGGCGATGGCCGCCGTTGAGGCTGCGCACCTTGTCGTGGATACGGTCGCTCATCTCCATACGCTGCAGTTCGGTTTCGATCCGCTGCTGGGCTGCACGACCACTGAGGCCGTGCAGTGAAGCATGGTATTTCAGGTTCTGGCCCACACTCAGATCCAGGTCCAATGTGCTCTGCTGGAACACTACACCGAGCTGCTGCATCACCTCAGTGGGATGTTGCCGGATGCTGTGGCCGCAGATACTGATCTTTCCCTGCTGCATCGCGTAGAGGCGGGTAAGCAGGGCAAACAGCGTGCTTTTACCGGCACCGTTGGGGCCCAACAGGGCGTTAAATCCACCGGGCTGCAGTGCAAAGCTGAGGTTATCCAGCGCGTTGCGCGGACCGTAGTTGAATCTGACGGAGCTGACCTGAATACTCATCGGCAATTGTTATGGCTTAACCACAACACCCCATGGGTAGCGGCCCACTTTAATGGACTTGGTCACTTTCAGCTTATCCACATCCACCACGGAGATATCACCGCTGACACCGTTGGTGGTGTACAGCTGGCTCTCATCTTCGTTGAACTCCATGTGCCATACACGACGTCCTACCAGCAGGTAATCCTTCACGTCGTAGGTTTTGGCGTCGATGACTGCCACGTGGTTGGAAGGGCCCAGGGCAACAAAGGCGTACTTGCCGTCATCGGTTAGCTTCACGCCCACTGGTTGTACCTTGTCCGGGTGGATGCCCGGGATCTCGAAGGTCAGTTTCTTGATGATCTGACGGCTTTCCACATCAATTACCGATACAGTGCCGCCGATCTCGGAGGATGCCCACAGCAGGGAGTCGTCTTTGTTGAACTCCACGTGGCGTGGACGCTGATCCACCAGGGTGTTATCGACCAGTTCGTAAGTGGTGGTGTCGATCCAGTGCACCATGTTGGTGGTTTCACTGGTGTTCACCGCCCACTTGCCGTTGTGGCTCACGGCCATGCCTTCCGGCTCTACACCCACGTCGATCTGCGCCAGTACATCATGGGTTTCAGTATCCACCACGGTGACCAACGCATCGTCCTCGTTGGCGATGTAGAGGTGGCGGTCGTTCGGATGCAGGGCGAACTGCTCCGGATCTTCACCGGATGGCAGCTCGGTGATGATACTGTGGGTAGCCAGATCCATGATCTGCACGGTGTCGGAGTCGGATGCACAGATGTAGAGCTTGGTCATGTCCTTGGACAGGGTGATACCACGTGGTCGTTGGCCCACCTCGATGGTGTCGGTTACTTCCATGGTGTCCAGATTGATTACCGACAGGGTGTCGTCTTTTTCATTGGATACGTAAGCGACGGCGGCATAGGAGCTGGCGCTAACGGCCATCAGGGCTGCGGGCAGGGCAGAACGGATAAATTTAGGGAATCGCATCGTTTTTCTCCGGGATCTATAACAGACGGCTTACTGCATGCGGCAGCGACTTTCAGGTTTATCAAAGCCAAGGGTGTCCAGGTCGGTAACCGGGTGCAGGAACCCTTGCTGTGGCGACTGGGAAACCAGTGCACGTGGATGGATCAGTGGAATCGGCTGGCGTAGCTGACCGCTCCAGTCGCGGTAATTCAGCTTGCGGCCCTTAAAGGCGGCCAGCTGGAATTTGTCTGACAGGATGTAACTGCGCAGGGCAGTGGCATCGTTGGTCTTAGTTTGGGTCACCGCCTCGGCGATGGAACGCACGCCAGCCCAGGCGGCGTAGTCTTTGCCTGTCATCCAGCGATTGGCGAGCTTGTCGAAGCGGCTCTGCAGCTGGGCCGCGCCCCATTGTTCAACTACACGGTGCCAGGTGACGGGCACCAGGCCCTGAGTACCGGCAATTGGGCGTGGGTACCAGGTGTTGTAGAGCAGGTATTCACCGAAGTCACCGCGCTCATCGGCTACGACCACTACGTCGTATTCGTCGGTCTGGGTGAACAGCGGAAGTTCGCCCTGCGCGGTGCGGCGCAGGTCGGTATCAAAGCTCCAGGCTTTTTCCTCGACGATCTCGGCGCCAAAGCGTTTAGCGGTGCGCTTCAACGCCGCGGCGTAGGCCTTGTCTTCCGGTTGATTGCCACTGATCAACAGCCACTCCTTCAGCCGTTTAGCGTTCAGCCATTGGCCCAGGGCATCGGTCAGCATGGAACGACTGGGCGTGGTGTGCAGCACGTTGTTCAGGCACACCTCGGTACGCAGCTCATCGGCCTGGGAACCGGCGTTAAAGATCAGTGCATCGGCACCCAGCGCTTCGGCCAACTGCTGCAGTTGTGCAGAGGGCATATTGGCCACAAACAGGCGCTGACCGTTGTCGTACAGCACCCGTGCTTCGGCCACGATCTGCTCCGGATCGTCGCTCAGTTTGCTGGTCAGTTGGTACTTCTGCTTCAGGAAGCGGCCGGTGGTGTTGCTGTCCTTGATACCCAGTTCGGCACCGTTCAAACCTGCATCCTCAGGTTCCGGTAGCACGTTGGAAAGAGCGGGTGGCCGCTCCGGCTGATACTGCAGGTAGGCAATATCGATAGTGAGTGGTTGCTTCGCTGCCAGTGCAGCAGAGCTGCTTAACAGCAGGGCGGAGCATGCAAGCTTGAGTGGGTTTTTCAGACGTTTGAGCATAGTGATCTTCGTTGTAGTTGTTGTTATGTGATCAGGATAGGGGGGAAGCACAACTGGAGAAATATGAAGAAAGTACGAATCAATTAGTACCGAAGTACCATTTTTTAAAACCGGTGGCTCTCTAGCATAAATAGGACCGGAGCCTGCAGTTGTTCCCTTTGTTGGTGTGTAGCTGACCGACCACGGTGTCCTGATGATGTAATGCGAAATGTCCCTTCCAGTGATCAGGTCCTGCCGTAAACGGCGGTCAGTCGCAGCAGATAGGTCTGCAGGTTCCCCCAAAATTAGATCCACAGAATAAGAATCCGAGGTCGCTATGAGCATCCTGAAATCCCGTCTGATTAAACCCCTGATGATTGCCGGTGTTGCCGGTCTGATGACTGTTACTTCTGTTGCGCAGGCCGCAGGTGACCTGACCCGTCGCCCACAAAAATTGCCGGACCTGGTGATGGGCAGCGACGAGAGTGATTACTACCTGTCCCAGAAAGAGTACGAGCTGGAAACCGGTAAAGCGTACAAGCTGGCGATTATCTCCAACGGCCAGAAAGAGTACGCGATGGTTGCGCCTGATTTCTTCGCATCCATTTTCCTGCGCAAAGTGGAAGCGGGAGGTATGGAGATCAAAGCGGTGAGCCTGACCGAGCTGGAATTCGAAGATGCAGCGGAAGCAGAGATCTACTTCGTACCGGTTAAGCCAGGTGAGTTCGAGTTCGAGATGGAAGGCCTGCAAGGCAAAGGCATGGTCGGTGTGTTTAAGGTGAAGTAAGTACCTTCCATTCTTAGTTGAACCTGAGAGGAGTGAGAGAATGGCTGGCCGTTACTGGACGTTGATTGGCACTGTTTCACTCATCGGACTTCTCTCAGGACTGGCTCCAACAGTCTGGGCGGACGGACAATCCGTCAGTGATCTAGCGCCACGGCAGATCACTTTACAGGCTGAGAATGGCGAGCAACTGACCATCGGCCAGTTGCTGCTTTCGCCATCCGAAAAAGGCTATCGCGCCGAAGTGAAAATGGACGATGACGTCTACGGGGACTATTTCCTCTCGATGCGCCCGTTCAAATGTCTGGAGAGTGAGAAACAGCTGCTCTGCCACCTACCGTATCCCTATCAGAATGCCCAGCAGATCAGGCCTGATGACCTGATCGATCTGGAATACCAATTTTTGTTCATCCGCAAAGTCCCGACCGATTACGGTATCAATCCGTGGTTTGGCGTGTACTACAAGCTGCAGTGGGAAAACCCTCCCCACGGACCGATTACCGGTCAGTTGCATGAAACTAACATGGATATTCTGGCTGCACCGCCGGAAGATCCGACCACCAAACCGATCACCGCCGATGAGCTTTACGAAGCCGATCTGGCTGAGCATTGGTTGCCCACCCTGATAATCAGGTAATCCCTTGAAAGCCTTACTGCGCCTGAACTTTCTGGTCAGCATTGTTTTCGTGCTGGCCTTTATCCTGACCCTGTTTGGCCTGATCCGGCAGGGTGAAAAAGATATCGAGCGGGAGATTGGTGCGAGCATTCACTTCGTCGAGCAGATGATCGAAGCGGCGGAGTTTGATCCGACCCGTCTGCAGCCGTTGCTGAACGGCAGCACCCGCCATATTCGTTTTTACCTCAATAAACTGCCTGATCGGGAAACCGATGAAGAAGAGGTCCCGGAATGGTTCTCTGATCTGCTAAAACCGAGCGGGGCTTATGCTGCCCGTCCATGGCGGTATCCACTCAATAGCGGCGAGCTGCTTTACGTGGTGGCGATGCCGGACGATGAGATCGACGAGGTATGGGAGTCGGCACTGATGCTGGCCAGTCTGTTCCTCGGTGGTGCCGTGTTGTCCAACCTGATGATCTTCTGGGGTGTGCGTCAGGGCCTAAAACCGATCGGTCATATGCTGGTGGCCCTGGAGCAAGGTCAAAAGCAGGGTAAAGGCGGACGATTCCGTGCCAACCTGCAGCAATATTCTTCACCGGAAACCGAAAGGCTGGCGGGGCATTTCAACCGGATGGCTGATGCTCTGGAGAAGGAACAGCACGGCAACCGTCAGCTCACCCGTCAGCTGATGGAGCTGCAGGAATCCGAACGCACCCGACTTGCACATACCTTGCACGATGACCTGGGACAGTACCTGACCGGTATACGTGCGCAGGCCTATATGATCCGCCAAGCCGCTAATCAACAAGCGGTGGTGGAACTGACTGCTGACCGGATTGTGGGCCACTGCGATGAGATGCAGGCCAGCTTCCGAAGCCTGATCCGTGACCTGCATCCGGTGATCCTGCATCAACTGGGGCTGCGTGATGCCTTGCTCAATCTGGCTGAACAGTGGCAAGAGAGTAGCGGCGTTGAGGTGCAGATTAACCTTGGTGAAGGCCTGCCCGAATTAAGTGAAGAACGGGCGGGCCATCTGTACCGCCTGGTGCAGGAGGCTCTGCACAACATTACCCGTCACGCCCAGGCTTCCCTGACCGAGTTCTCGTTACGTTGTGCAGGTGGTCAGCTGCAATTGCAGGTGGTGGATAACGGCTGTGGCCTAATGCCCGACTCGGTGCCGGGGATTGGTATGCGCTCGATGCACGAGCGTGCCCGCTATCTGGGTGGTGTATTGCAGCTCGAATCGGTGTCCGGTGGTGGCACCAAAATTTCTCTTAATATGCCCCTGAAAGCTCAGTGAATAAGTCAGCCCAATGAAAAAGGAGACGCCGTGAAAATTCTGATTACCGATGACCACGCCGTGGTGCGACAGGGCTACGCCAGTTTGCTGTCTGTTTTGCTGGACCCTTGTGAAGTGATAGAGGCAGGCAGTGGTGAAGAGGTTTGCACCAAAGTGACTGAACAGTCTGTGGATATGCTGATTCTGGATATCAATCTGCCAGGCATCAGCGGTATTGAGGCAGCGCGTCGAATCCTTAAACGCGATCCTGACGCACGCATCCTGTTCTTCAGCATGTACGACGAGATGCCGATGGTGCAGCAGGCACTGGATACCGGAGCGTTGGGGTACATCACCAAGAGCAGTTCGCCTGAAGTATTGATCGAGGCGGTACGGAAGGTGGCGGCGGGGCAGATCTACGTTGAACATGACCTGGCGATGCGCTTGGCCATGCGCCAGCAGCCGCGTAATCAATCGCACCAGCGTTTGCAGGATATGACGCAACGCGAGTTTGAGGTGTTTGTAATGCTGGCCCGTGGTTTCAGTGTGAAAGCGGTAGCTGAGCAGCTGTGTATCAGTGCAAAAACTGTGTCTAATTACACCGCAATGCTGAAGAGTAAGCTGGAAGTGGATTCCACCACCGAGCTGGTGCACCTGGCGATTGAGGCGGGTGTGCTGAAGGTGGGGCTCGAAGGTGGTGTAGAGAGCTAAAAATGGCGCAGACCGGGAGAACCGAAATCCAAGTCCACGCCTAAACGGGAAACAACGAACTTAGTTTTTTCAACCTTACCAGGGCACCTGCCAGTCCACGGGGCAGTTGGTGCAGCCTTCCATATTTACATCCATAAAGTTGGCGTAGTGCTTACGGGTGCCGGTGAAATCGGCGTTCTCGAAGTTGCTGTCGCTCATCTTCGCTTCCTGCAGATTGGCGTTCACCAGGCTAGCGCCTTTCAGATCCACCTTGGTGGCCCAAGCCATCTCCAGATTGATTGCACGCATATTGGCGTTGTGGAAGCGCGCCTTGGATACACGGGCAAACTCCAGGTTCGCACCGTGCAGATTGGCGTTGCTGAAGTCGGCTACCTGGCCAAACAGAGCCCAGGCATTGATCGATTCAAGGTTGGCGCTACGCAGGCTCGCACCGCGCAGGTTGGCATGGCGTAGATCGGCACGGGCCAGATCAGCGTTATCCAGTTTTGCTTTGCTCAGATCCGCATTTTTCAGCGTGCTGTGGCGCAGGATGGCACCGCGCAGGTCTGCTCCGGCCAGTTTGGCGCCGCTCAGGTCGATGTTGCTCAGGTCAGCGCCGCGCAGGTCAACACCGTTGCATTCGGTTTTCGGGACCAGCTGGCAGCCGTTGATGGTTGGAATGTCGTCACTGGCGATTGCAGATGTACTGAGTATCAACGCAGGTAGTAAGTAGCAGAGCTTTTTCATGATGAACTCCGGGAAAAAGAGGCCCAGCGTGTGGGCCTTAATCAGCGATGATGGTTTGCCTATGGGGTAGGCAGGACCGGCGAGCGAGAAGGCGGTTAATTCCTGTCGCCCTCAGAGAGGGCAGCTACAGGGATTGGTGCGAGACTGGAGCTAGTGAGATCGGAAGAGCGTCGTGTAGGGAAAGAGTGTTGCGCTCTGTGTAGATCTCGGTGG
>NZ_CAXRBQ010000002.1:0-45924 GCF_964228735.1 Pontibacterium sp.
CTGTAGATTACAGTGGTTTCAGAGTAGTTGATGTAGAAGACACGCGCAAACTGTAAACCCCACATGGTACGAAATTTAAAAGCCCACCTTGTTCATATAGGGCTAAAAAGGATTGTAAGGCGCAGGGAAAGCGAATATTGAACGTCTGTCCTCTCCTTCCTCATACCTGAAACAAATCGCTTTACTTACGCAGGAATACAAATGCGCCGTGTGTAAATCTCTGGTTTAGAGTAACCAGAACACGGTGTCTGATGCTCTGAAAGGGAACCAAGATGATGAAAAAGCAGGATGATTCAGCTGTAGCTGGCGTATTTACCCGTAAGCCCCTGTTTCGAGCGCTTGAGCAGCGCATTATGTTTGATGCCGCAGCTGTAGATACCGCAGCGCAGGTGAGCGCTGCTGACGTGACAGCAGAGCCTCAAGCGGCGAAGGATGATCCGCTGCTGGATCAACTGGCGGAGCTGGTGCCGCCAGCAGAGCGTGACTCATCCCGTTTGGTGGTGGTTGATCAGAGCGTTACTAACTACGATCAGCTAATTGCCCAAATCCCGGAACATTACAGTGTGCTGGTGGTTTCCGCCGGTGAAAACGGCCTGGAGCGTCTTGCCGAGTCCCTGCAGTTCTATAACGAGCTGGATTCCATCCATATCCTGAGTCACGGCAGTAATGACTTGTTTCAACTTGGTGACGATCAACTGACCACCCAGAACATCGACCAATACGCGGATGAGTTAGGGCGAATCGGCCAGGCCCTGAGACCAACCGGCGATATCCTGCTATACGGCTGCGACTTGGCGGCGAATGAACAGGGCCAGAGCTTGCTGCAGCAGATTTCGTCCCTGACGGGCGCTGATGTGGCTGCATCTGATGATGCCACCGGTGCAAGCCAATTGGGTGGTGACTGGGTGTTGGAGCAGCAGGTTGGAGAGGTCGAGACGTCAGCGCTGGATCTGGTGTACGGAAGTGTATTGACGGCCGAATCAACAAACGAGCCACAGATAACGGCGGATAGCACCGAAGTCGATCAGGCATTAGGTCGTAACTCCCTGGTAGCTCGCCTGAGTATCACCAATCCCCAGCCAGGTCAGTCGTTCGTATTCAGCTTTAGCGACGGCGATGGTAGCCATAACAACGACGCGTTTTCCATCGATTCTCGTGGTTTGCTGCGGGTTAACGATGCCTCTGCATTACCCTTGGGTGATGTAACTGTCTGGGTGCAGGCCGCGTTGAGTCAGGGAGACGATGAGGGGATCTATACCGTTCAGCGAGAGCTGACCCTCACCGTGGTGGATACCACGGCACCTAAATTCCGTGGCGACAGTGACCGGACCGGCAACAGTTCTGGCTTCTTTGGGCGTGTTGCACCGGGGATGGCGAATGGTGCTGCCGTAGGTATCACCGTCGAAATGGATCGCCAGGATCAGGGAAACGTGACTTTTACCTTGGGTGACGATGCCGACGGGCGTTTTCAGATCGATACGGACACCGGGGTTGTCACGATCAAGGACGGCTCCCGCTTTGATCCTGACGTGAGTGCAAACCATGACATCGTGGTAGTAGCCACCGATCTGGCTGGCAATGCCAGCGAAAAAACATACGGCATCCAGGTCAAAACCGCAGAAGGTGCGGCGCGTGATGATAGCGGCACCACCACCCAGGATCGTACCCGCACTGGTAATGTGCTGAGCAACGACCGCGATCCGGACGGCAATAATAATGCTTTGACTGTGGTTGCCGTGGGTGGCAGCGCGGACAACGTGGGTCAGGCAGTGGCGGGTAGCACCGGTGGCCTGTTTACGATCGATGCGGATGGCAGCTGGATCTATGATCCAAACGGTGAAATGGCTCATGTGGCCAACAGGGCTGTGCTGGAAACCAGTATCGACATCACCGTGCTTGATTCACTGGGCCTGGAAAGCACCAGCACGCTGACCATCGATGTGCAGGGTACCAACGAGAAACCAACCAACCTTCGTCTGAACGATACAACCGATCCGATTGAGTTCAGCCTGGGCCCAACAAACCGAGCAGTGGGTGTGTTCACTGTAGATGATGTTGACCAAGGGGATACCCACAGCTACAGCATCAACCGAGACAACAGCCGCGCATTTGAGATTGTGGGTAATAGGTTATTGGTCAAGGAAGGAGTGAATCTGGCACCGGGTACCTACAGCCTCACCATCAACGCCCGTGACAACAATACTTTGATTCAGCAGGTTTTTACCATCAACGTTGTGGATAACTCTGCGCCGGTGTTTGGGGACTACATCGACAGCGACCCGGCAGGTAACAGTGATAGCGCACAGGGTAATGTTGCCGACGGTGCAATTGGAGGTACCGCCGTGGGTATTACCGCCACCGCTGAGGATGCATCCGATATCACCTACAGCCTGAGCGATGATGCCAGCGGACGTTTTGTGATTGATGCGGAGACCGGTGTAATCTCGGTTGCACAAAGCATCACCATCAGTTTTGCTGATGCACCGTACTTTGATATCACGGTGTCAGCCCGCGATGCCTTCGATAACACGTCCGAGCAGGTCTACCGCGTGACGGTCACCGATCTGCCGCCGGTAGCGGTGGATGACAGCGTAACCACCGTGGAAAACACCCCTGATCCAGTCACTGGCGATCTGCTGGCGAACGATCAGAATCCTGCTGAAGCACACGATCTTCTGCAGGTGTCGGGTGTGAACGGCTCGGTAGATAACCTGGGGCAGGCAATCGCCGGTGATAACGGCGGCCTGTTTACCGTCAATGCGGATGGCACCTGGAGCTTTACGCCAGATCCCGCCTTCAACGCGATGCAAGCAGGCGATAGCCTGACCACCTCCGTACAGATCACCGTGGCCGATAGCCGTAACAGCACTGCGGAAAGCACCTTGAGTGTTATCGTGCACGGTGAGAAAGATGCACCGGAACAGATCGCACTGAGTGGTAATACGGTTGCCCTGGACGGTGATGAGCTGGTAATCGGCCGTCTGCAGGCGGACGATCCGGATACCGGGGATCTGCACAGCTTCACTCTGGTTGAGCTGGATGGCGATGCCGGGGAGAACGCTTTCTTCCGTATCAATGGTGATACGCTGGAGCTGGTGGATACGGCCATCGGTACCGGCACCGCCACCGTCTATATTCAGGCTCGTGATACCAGCGGCCTGACCCATATCCAGACCTTTGAGATCCGCGTCACCGATACCGCGATCC
The DNA here is from genome assembly GCF_964228735.1 of Pontibacterium sp. Taxonomy (GTDB): domain Bacteria; phylum Pseudomonadota; class Gammaproteobacteria; order Pseudomonadales; family Balneatricaceae; genus Pontibacterium. The sequence goes on from NZ_CAXRBQ010000002.1 coordinate 3,208, forward strand.
TGAAGATTACCGGTGACAGTGACAGTGCGGGTAATGCTGCCAACGGGCAGCACGTTGGCCTGATCAAGGAAGGTGCTGCGGCGGGTACCGAAGTGGGTATCCAGGTGGAAGCGACCCATGCACTTGATCCGGAAGTCACCATTAGCTTCAGCTTATCGGACGATGCGGCGGGACTTTTCCAGATCGACAGCGACAGCGGTGTAGTCACCGTGGCCGAAAACGCCACCTTTGATATTACCCAGAACCGCACCCACACCGTCGTTGTGCAGGCCAGTGCCAGCGATGGCCTGTTGGTGACCGCACGCTTTGTGATCGGTGTTGTGCCGGATGTGCTGAGGGTGGTGAACGACAGTGCTGAAACCAGCGAAGATGCCGCGCAACCAATCAGCGGTAACGTTGTGGATAACGATCCGGCCAAAACTCAGCTGGGTGGCCCTTTGACGGTGACCGCTGTAAACGGTGAAGTATCCGGTCTGGGCCAGGCAATCAGTGGCGATAACGGCGGTACATTCACCATCAATGCCGACGGTAGCTGGCAGTTTGATCCGGCTGGCGCGTTTGACGAACTGACAATCGCTGAAGAAAGGGTGACAACGGTAAGCCTGACGTTGAGTAATGCGTTGGGTGATACCTCGACCAGTACACTCAGCGTGACGGTAACCGGCGTTGCTGATGCACCGCAAGACCTTCAGTTGGATAACCCGTTTTACGATGTGCTGAGTAATAGCGGCAAAGTGGGTGAACTGAGCGTAACTGATCCGGACAGCGCTGCAGATGACGTGACATTCAGCTTACCCATCCATGACCAGTCTGCTAACCACCTGTTTGAAATTCAAGGCAACGCGCTGCATTTCCTGAATCCGGAAACATTGAATGTGGGTCAGGTTTTGCCGGTATATATCGAGGCCAACGACGGAGAGCAAACCTCCGGACACTGGGTCGATGTCTATGTGCGTAACTCAGACGTCCCATTGATACTGGGGGATTTAGATCCACGTGGTAATGATAATTTTGATCATTGGCACGGTGTGATCGCTGAAGGGACCCATGAGACAGATACTGAGGTTGGTATCACCGTGGGTGTAAACCACACAGAAGCTTTTACCTATGCCATCGAGAATGCAGGAGCGGATCTGCCGTTTATCATCGATCAGGATACCGGTGTCATTTCCGTTGCCGCAGGCACAACACTCAACGCCGAAGCTAATGTATCTTACCGCTTGAATGTGAGTGTCACGGATGTGCAGGGTGACACTGCCTCTCAGGTATACAGAGTCCGTGTTGAAAACGTTGCCCCGGACGCGGCAGATGATGCCATTACGACCACGCCTGATGTGCTGTATATCAACGGCAATGTGTTAGATAACGACAGCGACCCGGCATTGAGCGATGCACAGCGTCAGGTTGAGCTGAAAGTGACCGCGGTTAACGGCAATACCAATCTGGTTGGTGAGGCTATTCCTGGAAACAACGGCGGTGCATTTGCAGTCCGGGCAGACGGTGTTTGGGTATTTGCTCCGGGCATTGATTTTGCTTCGCTCCAGCCAGGGCAAAGTGCTCAGACATCGGTGACTGTCACAGTGTCCGATCAGATCCTCGACAGCTTTGGTTATCCCGATTCCGATGGTTTGAGTGACGAGAGTGTTCTCACTGTTACGGTAAAAGCCCCTTCTGATATCACTCTGAGTGAGAACCGACTTGACTTAGCGGGAGACCGCAATGCTGTTGGAACGTTATCTGCTGACGGGATTGCCGGAGAAGGTCCATTTACCTTCTCGTTAGTTGCGGGTGTTGGAGGTGATCACAACAGCCTCTTCGAGATCGATTCCGATACATTGAATGTAGTGCGGGAACCACTGCCTGAGCCGGGAATATTCAGCATACGGGTGAAGGTTAGTGACGAAGCAGGAAACGCAAGCGAAGCCGTCTTTACCGTTACACTGCTCGATACAGATAAGGCGTTCCACATTCGTGATATCGACACCCTGAACAACCGCGGTATCAATCCGAACGGCAGTGGTGCCGTGATGGAAGGTGCAGAGTATGGGACTGCTGTGGGCATTACCGCGGCGCCGGATCAGCCACGCTTGCCACTTACCTTCAGTCTATCCAATGATGCAGATGGTCGGTTCTTCATTGAAGAAACTACAGGGATCGTTCGAGTGGCGGACGGCAGCAAAATCAATGCTGAAGATGGTGATTCCTACTACCGCGTAACCGTCAAAGCGGTTGAAGCCGTGACCGCGCGCGAGGCGGAATACACATTTACCGTGTATCTGGACAATGTGGCGCTCAACGCGCTGGATGATTCTGCCAGCATCAATGCCTCAGCATCGACTCCAGTGGGCGGCAACATCTTTGCCAACGACAGTGATCCAAACAGTGAACTGCCGGGAGATGATGCCGTTGTACTGGCGGCCGGCTCACCGGTGGATAACAAGCTTACCCAGTTTGGAGGAGAAGAAGGCCTCAAGAACCAGATGAATAGCCTCTACGGAGCAGGGGTTGGCGTGGATATGTCCGGTTCGACAGGTGGCATCTTCCGTATAAATTCCGATGGTAGTTGGACCTTTGACCCCGATGGCGCGTTTGACTCAGTGCTGCGTGGTGAAACCCGTGTAACTGTGTTGACCGTCGTAGTCTCGGATCAGGGATTGGGTGAAGATGAGGGCAGTGTTTATCTGAAGCCGGACCTGCCTGATTACGTACGGGGGATGCCGGGTGAACCAAGCGTTATCCAGATCAGTGTAACGGTTCACGGTGAATACGATCCTGATTTTACCATCAGCGATATCGATCCAAGTTCACATCACTATGCTCAGCCCAATGCCAGTGGTCGTGTTACTGAGGGGGCGGTGACCGGGAGCGGCGTTGGTATCCAGTACGGAGCAGATGTTGATGGTCTGCAGCTGCGCTTTGAAATGGTTGAAGATGCGGATGGGCGTTTTGCGGTTGATCCGGATACCGGTGTGGTTACCGTTGCAGATGCCAGCAAAATCAACGCAGAAGACGGTATTTATGAATATCAGATTTTCGTTCGTGCCACAGATACACGTAGCGGAAAAACAGATCTGACCACAAGTCTGATCAAATTGGATAACGCACCCATTCAAGGCAATCGCGATGTCGCGGAAACCACCGAGAATGGCAGCTTGATCTCAGGCAATCTGTTTGCAAATGACAGCGACCCTAACAGCACGCTGCCAGGAAATGACGCGGTTGTGCTCGCCGCAGGCAGTGCGTTAGACCTGTATAAGGGACGTGATGACCTGTCTCCGTATGGTGACTATGTCGGTGAGGGGATTGCTCCACAGATTCGGGGTAGCAACGGTGGTTTTTTCACCGTCAGCCCAGATGGCAACTGGACCTTTGATCCTAACGGCGAGTTTGAAGATCTCGCCGGCGGTTTATCTCGTGCAACGACGCTATCTGTTCTGATTGCGGATCAGGGTGTTCACTCAGGGGAGGCACCTCACCCAGAGACGCTGCCATCCTATGTCAGGGACATGATCGGAAAACCCGTCGTAACCGAAATTGTGGTCATCGTTATCGGTGAAAACGACGCTCCTGTCGTAGTCGGAGAGAGTGATCCCGCCTTTACCATCAGTGGTCGTGTGGGTGATGTACTTCGGTACGAATTTAATACCGCCAAGATCTATGACGCAGATGCGAACCATACCCACGAAAACCGGGTTTACGCGCTTGTAGACCAACAAACCCTTCCACCGGGTCTGCGCATCTTTGATCACCCTCCAAGAGTGGTCGGCATTCCATCCGAAGCAGGGGTGTTCGAGTATCGGGTAAAAGCCACGGATCCGATGGCAGCGTCTGCGTTCTTCACGATTCGAGTTGAGATCGCCCAGGCCGAAACAACGATCCCTCCGGTTGTTGAACCTCCGCGTGACAACACACCACCACAACGACAGGACAATGCCCAGCCGCTGTTGCGCGACAACCTGAATCCACCGAGTCCGCGTCCTGCCGGTTTAGGCGGAGCAGCAGGTGGGCCGCCAGTCGACAATCTGTTTGGTGACAATACCGCGCCACCGTCCGGTGAACTGCCGCAGTTACCAGAGCTGAACTTAACGTTTAACAATGTCGGTTTTGACGGCACCGGTGATACCGGTCCGGATCTGACCCCTCGGAATACACCGCAGACACCAGCACAAACACCTGCTCTAGCTGTAGATACCACCGTACCGTTTGATCCGGCACCGTTCGGTCCAACGGCGGCCGGTGTTGAGCGGGACAACGGGTCGGCACGTGGTTCTGTGCAGGTGCTGTTGCCAGACGGGCAGTTTATTGAGCCGCTGCCACGTTCCGCTTCACTGAATGACTACGTATTGGACATTGGCCTGAATCTGGAAAACCAGTTGGGTCTCGTGGATACCCGATTCGACTATGAAGTGCCGGCCGCAGCCTTTGTCTTCCGCTCCGGTGGCGAGATGTTTGTGGGCGAGGTGAGCTATCGCGCGGTACAGGTGGACGGTTCGCCATTGCCGACGTGGCTCAGCTTTAACAACCGTGATGCCCTGTTCACCGGTGTACCGGGCGAATCCGATACCGAAACCCTACAGATTCGTGTGATTGCCGAGTCTGCTGATGGACAGCAGGCATCAGCGGTCTTTGAGATCCGGGTCAACGAGCAACCGGTACAGCGCGCAGAAGGCGCAACCGACAGCAACAACGATCAGGCAGCCGCAGAGGACGCGGCGCCGCATGCCAACGACAAGGAGCAGATTGCAGGCAAAGCCGGTTTGAGTGAACAACTGGCGCACCATGCAGAGCTGGAAAACACAGCGGCTGAACAGCAATTGCTGCAGCAACTGGCCCAGTTCAACTTTGACCAGACGCCAGCGTCATAAACTTTGGACAACAAGAATTCGAACCATGAATAAGCGTATTTTCACCCTTGCACCCCTGAGTCTGGCCATGCTCCTGGCCGGTTGTAGCATCGCACCTCAACCCATGAGCATGCAGGAACTCGATACCCGCATGCGCGATGACCGCATCAAGATGTTTGCCAACAAGCCGGATCGTGTTGAGGATCTGACCCTGGATCAGGCGATCGATATGGCAGTGGAGAACAACTTCGAACTGCGTCAGAAAATGATGGAGGAGGCGATCGCCAGTCGTCAGCTGGACCTGGCCCACTACGATATGCTGCCGGAATTGGTGGCATCGGCAGGCTACACCTCGCGCAGCAACCAGGCGCTGTCCCGCAGCGTAGACTCCAACGGCAACGCGTCCAACACCTTCTCCACCTCTCAGGACCGCAGTATCACCAGTGCCAGTCTGGGTACCGTATGGAACGTGCTGGACTTTGGTGTCAGCTACTACCAGGCGCAGCAGACGGCAGACCAGGTGCTGATCGCCGAGCAGCGTCGCCGTAAGATCGTGCAGAACCTGGTGCAGCAGGTGCGCTCCATGTACTGGAACGCCGTGGGAGCCCAGTACCTGCAGTCCAAGGTTGAGCCGCTGCTGGCAGATGCCCGCGATGCGCTGGCCAAGGCTGAAAAGGTGGGGGAAGAGCAACTGATGAATCCGTTGGATTCCCTGCGCTACCGTAAGGACCTGCTGGAGATTATCCGCCAGCTGGAGGGGCTGCGTGATGATCTGAGCAAGGCGCGTCCGGAACTGGCGGCCCTGCTGGGTCTGCCGCCGGGTACCCGCATCAACCTGGCCGTGCCGGAACAGTTCACCCTGCTGCAGCCGGAACTGCGATACAGCCTGGAAGAGATGGAAGATATTGCACTGAGCAGTCGTCCCGAGCTGATCGAAGCCAACTACCAGAGCCGTATCACCGCGTTGGATACCCGCAAAGCGATGGTCCGATTGCTGCCGGGGGTCGAGGTGGATCTGGGGCGTTACTACGACAGCAACAGTTTCCTGGAGAACAACGGCTGGACCCAGGGCGGTGTGCGCATCTCCTGGAACCTGTTCAACCTGTTGCGCGGTGATGACGACATCGCGCTGGCTGAAGCCCGTGAAGAACTGGCGGAATCCCAGCGTATGGCGCTCAATATGGCGGTCCTGTCTCAGGTACATGTGGCCTGGCTGGATTACCAGAGCCTGACCCGCGAATACGAACGCGCCCGTGAACTGTCCGAGATCGGTGGTGAGATCCACACACGCATGAAAGAACGTCAGGCCGGTTCCGTGCAGTCCCGCATGGAAGAGATCAAGTCGGCAACCAGTGCCCTGACCGAAGAACTGCGTATGTTCCGCGCCTATGCCGGTCTGCAGGAGGCCTACGGTCGTGTAAAGGCGACCTTGGGTAAGGACGACATGAACGATGTGGTGGGTGGATTTTCTATTCCTGAAAAAGTGGTGGCAGAAACCGAAGCGGTAGAGCCAGTAGCAAAGGCCGCAGCCGTCGAAGAGGTTACCCCTGTGGATAATGCTGCTCAGGTTGCGAGTCCACAGGCTGTGATCGACCGCTGGGCGCAGGCATGGCGCAGCAAGGATGTCGACACCTACCTGGATCAATACAGCGCCAATTTCCCAGGCACCGTGCGTGAGCATAACCGTTGGGTGAAAGAGCGAACCCAGCGTTTGATGGCGCCGCGTTACATCGAGCTTGAGCTGGGTGATCGCGTGATTGTCTCCCAGGACGAGCAGAGCGCGACCGTATCGTTCGACCAGTTGTACAAGTCCAACCTGTTCACCGACCGTGTTCGCAAGACTCTGCGTCTGGAGCGCGAGCAGAACGGGTGGAAGATCGTTGCTGAAGTGGCACGGGATCGCTGATGAGTAGGTTGTCCCTTAAGCTGGCCGCTCTGCTGTGTCTGGCTGTGGCGGGATTGGCCCAGGCCAGCCCCGTTACCGACAGTGAGCAGTTGCTGGCCAAAACTGCGGAGTCCCCTACAGCCGGGATGAGTAAACAGGGTATCCGTGCCCAGATCACCTCGCAGCAGCGGATTACCGTCTCTTCCGAGATGCCGGGGCGGATTACGCTGCTGGACGGCCTGCCGGGTGAGCGTTTTAAGAAAGGCTCAACTTTGGTGCGCTTTGACTGTACCGAGCAAAAAGCCCTGCTGCGTAAAGCGCAGGCGATGGAAAAGTCAGCAGCGACCGAATTGGCCGTGCAGAAACGCCTGCTGGAGCTGGACGCAGGCAGCACCATGGAGCTGAGTAAAGCGGAGGCGCGTCTGGCCGAGAATCGGGCGGAAGTCTCCGTAATGAATGTGCGGGTGTCCCGCTGCCAGATTAAAGCGCCGTTCTCCGGTCGTATCGCAGCCCGCGAAGCGGCTGAGCATGAGTATGTGCGGACCGGCACACCATTGCTGGAGCTGTTTGCGGATAACTCGCTGGAGATCCGCTTGATTGTCCCGTCCCGCTGGCTGGCACGGATGAAAAAAGGTGATCCGTTCAAGGTGGCAGTGGAAGAGACCGGCAAGGTGTACGGTGCTGAGGTGATCCGCACCGGTGCTGTGGTTGACCCGATCAGCCAGTCGGTGGAGATAGCCGGTCGTATCCAGAATGCAGGCAAGGAGCTGCTGCCCGGTATGAGTGGTTGGGCCCGTTTCCCGTATGAGTGACGATCTTATTGCGTTGCAGCGGCAAGTGACCGGCCTGTCGCGTCTGCACCAGTTGCAAAAAAAACTGCGTGAAGCACAGTCTGCCGCTCAGATCGGCTTCCTGATGGTGAACGATACCCTGCAGCTGGTGAATTACCGCCAGGCGCTGTGGTGGCTGCCGGGCAAAGGGGTGCGAAATGCCTCAGGCCTGGTGGATGTAGAGAAAAACTCCCCCTACATCCGTTGGGCCAACAAACTTTGTGCCCAGCTCGATACCGACGCAATCCAGGTTGTGGATAAATCCGCCTTACCCGCGGACTTGCGGGAGCAGTGGGACGAATTTATGCCTGCCGAGGCGGTGGCTGTTCCGGTGATGCTGGCGAAAGGGGATGGCAAAAAAGGTCTGTTGGTGCTGGCCCGAGATGCCCAGTGGCAGCCACACGAAACCGGTTTGTTGGCAGAACTAGCCGACATCTACCGCTTTGCCCTGCGCGGCCAGCGCCGACTGCCGCGCAAACAAGTCTCGCTGATGCGTAAACGCTTGTTGCCGGTGCTGCTGGTGGTCGCTGTGGTGTTGAGTATTCTCCCGGTGCGGATCACCGTGTTGGCCCCGGCAGAAGTGGTGGCGAAAGACCCGTTACCGGTCCGTGCGCCCTATGAAGGGGTGGTGGAAACCCTGCATGTGCGTCCCAACCAGAGTGTTAATGCAGGTGACCTGCTGATCTCCCTCGACGGTACCGACCTGCAAAACCGTTTGCAGATTGCTCAGCAGGCGCTGCAGATCGCTAATACCGAGTTTCGTCAGGTGGCACAGCAGGCGGTATTTGATGAACGTGGCAAGCTGGAGCTGGCGATTCGCCGTGGCATGGTGGAGAAAAGTGTCTCCGAGGTGAAATACCTGCAATCCCTGCTGGCCCGCACCGAAGTCCGGGCGGCCCACAGTGGTATTGTGGTGCTGGCCGACGCCAACAGCTGGATCGGTCGCCCGGTGGCACTGGGGCAACAGATCATGACCCTGGCCGATCCCGTCCAGGCTGAACTGCGAGTCGATTTGCCGGTACGGGATGCGATTCCGCTGCAAACGGGCAGTGATGTACGCTTTTTTATGAATATCAGCCCGGATGAACCGCTGGATGCCCGTCTCGACTGGCTGGCCTACAACGCCAGCGAAAGCGATGAAGGGCAGTTGGCCTACAGTGGTCGTGCACGGTTCAGTGAGGGGGAGACCCTGCCGCGTATCGGATTGCGCGGTACGGCCCGCCTCTACGGTGATCGCGCACCGATGATCTATTACCTGCTGCGCCGTCCGCTGGCCGCCCTGCGCCAGTGGATCGGATTCTGATATGGACGCAGTACTGGCGCAGCCGCTGGAGTTGCAGCCTCTGCGCGAAGAGCTGAGCGTTCATCCAGCCGCACCAGGTCCGGACGGTGCGTCGCGTTGGGTGATCGAGGATCCGATCGTGCATCGCTTCTATGAGCTGGACTGGAGCAGCTTTGAGATACTGCGTCGCTGGTCGCTGCCACCGCAGCAGATCGTTGACGAGATTAACAACAGTACCGTACTTAGTCTGGATCTGTCGGATGTGGAAGCACTGCAGGAGTATCTGGCCAAGTCCCAGTTACTGCAGTCAGCAGAGGGGCAGCCGCTCTATGAGCTGTGGCAGCAAGGGAGGCGTTCCAAGTTCAATCAGCTGCTGCATAACTACCTTTTTTTTCGCGTGCCCCTGATCCGCCCGGATCGGATGCTGGCGCGACTCTCACCGCTGTTTGCACGCTGTTATCAGTATCGCTTCTGGTACCTGATCGCGGCGATGACCCTGTTGGGGTTGTTTCTGGTGATGCGCCAATGGGATCAGTTTATCGGCACTTTTGGCGCGTATGGCCAGTGGCAGGACTGGATCTGGTTTGGCTTGGCGCTGGTGGTCAGCAAGTGCAGTCACGAACTGGGACATGCGCTCTCTGCGCACCGCTATGGCTGCCGCGTCCCCACCATGGGCGTGGCGTTTCTGGTGCTCTGGCCGGTGCTGTATACCGACACCAACGAAGCATGGAAGCTGCAATCACGCCGTGCACGTCTGGTCATTGCCGCCAGCGGCATGGCGGCCGAACTGGCATTGGCAACGGTGGCGACCATGGCTTGGAGCCTGACGCCGGAAGGGCCGCTCAGTAGTGCGTTGTTCTTCCTGGCTTCGACGGCTTGGGTAATCACGCTGGGGATCAACCTGAACCCCTTTATGCGCTTTGATGGCTATTTCCTGCTGTCGGATTGGTTGCGTCAGCCCAATCTGCACAGCCGCGCGTTTGCTGTGGCGCGCTGGTGGGTGCGTCGCAAATTGTTTGGATTGGGGGATCGTCCACCGGAGGCACTGACCGCCCGTACGCAGCGCTTTATGATCTGCTTCGCCATTGGCACCTGGCTCTATCGCTTTGTGCTGTTCCTGGGCATCGCGCTGATGGTGTACCACCTGTTTTTTAAGTTGCTCGGCATCTTCCTGATGGTGTTGGAGCTGGTCTGGTTTATCGGTCGTCCAATCATGAATGAGCTGATTGTGTGGTGGCAAAGGAGGCATGATATCCGCTCGCAAAAACGAACCCTCATACCGTTGGTGATTATTGCTGCTTTGCTGGTTGCGATGCTCTGGCCCTGGTCGCACACGGTGCGTGCACCGGCGCTGATTAAACCACAGCAAGCACAGACCTTTTACGCCACAACACCAGGCATACTGACGGACCTGAAGATTGAAAAAGGGATGCAGGTGGAGGCAGGGCAGGTACTGCTGCGTTTGAAGTCACCGGATATCGACTATGAACGGGAGCAGGGTTTGAAGGAGATCAGCCTGCTGCAATGGCAACTGGACCATCAAACCGACTCAGAGCGTCTGCTGGAGCAGGGAGACCTGATCCGTGAACGCTTAGCGCAGGCCTATTCCGAGTTGCGCCGTATTGAAGCGCAGCAACAAAAGCTGGTGGTGACCGCGCCCTTTGCCGGTACCGTGACCAGCTTGAACGAAGCGTTGCAGCGAGGCCAATGGGTGGCTACAGAAGAACCGTTGCTGTCGCTGGCGCAGCCCGATGCACTGCAGGTCGAAGTGCTGGTGGCGGAAACCGATCTGGGGCGGATCAACCCGCAACGGGGTGTTGCTCTTTACCCGGCACAACCGGAGCTGGATCCGTTCAGGTGTGAGCAACTGGAGGTGGAGCACCTGGCGTTGTCGGAGTTGTCCACAGGGCATCTGGCATCTGTCTATGGCGGACCGGTGGCGGTCAATCGAGTGGAAGGCGGTCGTCTGGTGCCGGATCAGGGCACTTACCGGATCACAGCATCCGGTTGTGATGCAACGGCGATCCGCCTGCGCGAGCAGCTTGCAAGCGCGCATCTGGCGAGTGAGCCCTATAGCCTGCTGAGTGGTTTGTGGCGGCGGATACAGGGCACGGTGATCCGCGAAAGCGGTTTCTGATACGTTTCCTGCGTTAGATCGAAAAAGAAAAGGAGTCTTACGACTCCTTGTTCAACTCGTACGGTGTGATCTGGTAAACGTAGTAGTTCAGCCAGTTGGAGAACAGCAGGTGGGCATGGCTGCGCCATGAGTTCTTCGGATGCTGTTCCGGGTTGTCACCCGGGAAGTAGTTCACCGGGATAATCGGATCGATCCCCGCATCCTGATCACGCCAGTATTCCTGTGCCAGGGTCTCTGCATCGTATTCCGGATGACCGGTCACAAACACCTGACGACGGCAGGAGCTGGCAAACAGGTAGGCACCCGCCTCTTCAGAGGTGGCCAGCATATTCAGATCCGTGTGGTTGCAGATGAAGTTCACCGGGAAATCCGCGTTACGGGAGTGCGGCACCAGGAACTGGTCATCAAAACCACGGGTCAGCGGCTCGTGTGGGTGCAGCAGCTGATGCTCGTAGACCCCGGAGAGTTTCTGTTCGCGGGTCTGTTTTGGCAGATCGTATAGCACTTTCAGAGCTGCTTGGGCTGCCCAGCACAGGAACAGGGTTGAGGTTACGTGATCCTGCGACCAGCGAATGATCTCCTGAACTCTGTCCCAATAGTGAATATCTTCAAACTGCACCAAACCCAACGGTGCGCCGGTAACGATCAGGCCGTCGTAGTTTTTATTCCGTACATCGTCGAAGTCGCGGTAAAAGCTATCAAGGTGCTGGCGTGGTGTGTTCTTGCTTTCGCGATTGTCGATGCGCAGCAACTCGATATCCACCTGCAACGGGGTGTTCGAGAGCATTCGAATCAGCTGGTTCTCCGTCTCAATCTTTTTCGGCATCAGGTTGAGCAGCAGCAGCTTCAGCGGGCGCACATCCTGATGAGCCGCCCGGGTCTCGGTCATGACGAAGATGTTCTCACCACTCAGAACATCAACGGCAGGCAGCAGGTCAGGAATTTTAATCGGCATTCTAGTATTACCTCAGACAATCACGCCCCACGGGGTGGTAGGGCTAAATGCAAAGTTAAGCTCTCCAGACTAGTGAATCCTGCGTCGCACATCAACCAAAAGTTGCATAAACACCACAAAATGCACGGTTATAGCGCGTATTTGGAGAGATCGTCTGCGAAATCCACCGGTCCTTGGTAATTTTTACGGATCTCACGCAGGGTATCGGACTCGCGCTCCAGTGTGCGTAGCATGCGGTGGGACAGCACGAGCTTTTTTACTCCAGCTTGTGCGGCAATCTCACCGATACGGGAGGGTGGCATATGCAGGCGACGGGCAACGCCGGTGGCCGCTTCCGGGATGGCGTTGTGAGCAACCAGCAGGTCGGCACTGGTGGCAAGTCGCGTCAGGTTGTCGCTGGTGGCGCTGGTATCACCGCTGAATACGATGGAGCAGCCCGCCGCTTCAACCCGCCAGGCTACCGCTGGAAGAGGGCCGTGGTTAACGTTGAGGCCTTTTAGGGTGACGCGCTCAAGGGACTGGAACCAGACAGTATCTTCCGCATTCACCACGGTGGCAGGCAGTTTGTAGGCCGCGCGCTCGTCATTAACCAAGTAGTTGCTGAGGTAGGACCAGCCCAACCCAAGCAGCGCTTCCTGGAACTTATCCACCGCTGGGAGCAGGTGATTGCCGTACGGACCGTAAACCGGCAGATCGCGATCGCGACCTGTGAAGAACCCACCTTTCACAAACACCGGCCAGTCGGCGCTGTGATCCACATGCAGGTGGGTGAACAGCACTGCATCCAGATCGGCAAAGCGGGCGCCGGACTTCTCGAAATTCAGGCTACTGCCGCCGCCCACATCCACCATCACACGGGCTTTGCCGTCCAGCCAGATCAGGTAGCTGGTTGAGGCGCGTTGATCATTCAATTCCGGGCCACCACTGCCTAATACCTGCAGTTGAACCCGCTCAGCGTCACAAGAGTCTGGGGTGGCTGCCTGCGCAGCAGCGGAAAAAACACAAGCGGCAAGCAGAGGAAGCAGGCGATGGGTAGTCATGACGTAATCTCGGACGGGGATTCATGTTCGCCGTTTGACTGCAAGAAACCCCATCGGTTCGATCGATTACGACTGGGAACGTCCTTCGGTGGACGGCGCGGCGATATCCAGCAAGGGGGCCGCATCGAGTTCTTCTGCGTCCATCATGGAGGCTACATGCTGCAGCGAAGAGAGAATCTGTGTTTGTTCCCACTTCTCGAGGCTTTCCAGACGTTCAATAAACGCCTCATGCAGGAGTGGAGGTGTGTTCACCAGCACGGCCTGTCCCTTCTCTGTCAGGCGGGCATTTACGATACGGCGGTCGCTGGTACTGCGCACACGCTCAACCAACTGACGGTCTTCGAGGCGGTTCAGGATGGTGGTCACCGTCGCCTGGCTCAGCGAGATGTGCCGCGAAAGCTGCTTTACCGTGACATCACCGAGCTCGTCAATCGAACGCAATAGCATCACTTGCGGGATGGTCAGGCCACAGGCCTTTACCACGCGTTTAGATTGCAGATCCGTTGCCCTGATTATCCGGCGCAGTGAGATCAGGATCTCCTGCCAGTAAGGTGAATTTTCCATCTGCTGCTCGTCTACAACGTCGTAACTGGGTTTAAGGCGCGCGATATTACTGGGAATTAGCGTCGCATAAAAGTTACAGCTCTAAATATTAGATGTGAAAGTTTGAGATCTAAACATTAGGGCTGTAAGATAATTTTTGCAACTGACACCTGCTGTTGGATAACGGATTGGAGGCAACAAAGAAATGAAAGCTATAAAAAACGCTCTGTTTGCTGTTACGCCGCTCGTGCTTGCTAGCTCCCTGGCACATGCCGGTGATGAGTGTGGCAAGGTCACGATCGCCGATATGAACTGGAGTTCGGCGACCCTGATCGCCAATGTCGATCGTTTTATTCTGGAACACGGTTACGGCTGTGAAGCCGAGCTGGTACCCGGCGACACGATGCCAACCGGTGCCTCCATGATCGAAAAAGGCGAGCCGGATGTCGCACCAGAGATGTGGAGTAACTCCCTGCGCGAAGCGCTGGATAAAGGGGTTGCCGAGAAACGTCTGCGTTATGCAGGTCAGTCCCTGTCCGACGGCGGTGAAGAGGGCTTCTGGGTGCCGGCTTACATGGTCAAAGCCGACCCAAGCATGGCTACCATCGAAGGCGTGAAGAAAAACGCCAAGCTGTTCAAACACCCTGAAGATCCAGACCTGTCTGCATTTTACGGTTGCCCGGCGGGCTGGAACTGCCAGATCTCAGCCAATAATCTGTTTGCTGCGCTGAAACTGGAAAACGATGGCTTTGAGGTGATCGATCCGGGCTCCGGTGCGGGTCTGGCGGGTTCTATCGCCAAGGCGTACGAACGTCAGGAACCTTGGTTTGGTTACTACTGGGCACCAACCTCCGTACTGGGTAAATACGAGATGGTGAAGGTGGACTTTGGTTCCGGTGTGAACAAAGACGAATTCATCAACTGCACCACCAGTGAAGATTGTGCGGAGCCTAAGGTGACCATGTACCCACCATCCATGGTACAGACCGTGACCACCGAGAGTTTTGCGGCAAAGGCTCCAGCTGCCTATGACTACCTGACCAAGCGTGCATTCACCAACCAGCAGATGAACGGTCTGCTTGCCTGGATGGAAGACAACCAGGCAGATGGTGAAGTGGCGATGGAGTACTTCCTGACCGAGCATGAAGAGATCTGGACCAAGTGGCTGGCTCCAGATGTGGCGGCCAAGGTTAAGGACGCATTGTAAGCCTGCTGCTTCGTTATCCGATTCGATGTAAATGCCCGCTGAGTCAGCGGGCTCTGTTTTTGCTTGATAGAGGTTTGTATGGAGGATAAAGACTGGCTGACAGAGTTTCCGCAGCTGGAACGCGCCGAATTGCGTGATATTCGCAAGTCGCTGGATTCCGGGTATCGGGAGTTCTCACGTGAATATGGTGACCTGATCGAGGCGTGTTTCGATCCTCTGCTCACATTTCTAGTCTGGTTTGAAAAACTGCTGCTGGCCACGCCCTGGTGGCTGGTAATTATCGTGGTGGCCGGTTTGGCTTACCTGGCCAGCCGCTCCTGGAAGCTGGGTGTGGGTGTTGTGGTTTCATTCCTGCTCATCGGTTACTTCGGTATGTGGGACGACACCATGCGGACCATGAGTATCATCCTGGTGTGTACCCTGTTGGCGATCGCACTTGGAGTACCGATTGGCATCGCCATGGCGCGTTCGGACCGAACCCAGGCCATCGTCACGCCCACGCTGGATGTGATGCAAACCATGCCCGCGTTTGTGTACCTCATACCGGTGGTGATGTTGCTGGGTATCGGTAAGATACCGGGTGTTATCGCCGTTATTATCTACGCCATACCGCCGGTGATTCGCCTCACCAACCTGGGTATCCGTCTGGTGGACAAAGATGTGCTGGAAGCGGCCACCGCTTACGGTGCCAGCCCGTTGCAGCGTTTGCTGGGGGTGCAGCTGCCACTGGCGATGCCAACCATCATGGCCGGTATCAACCAGACCATCATGATGGCGCTGTCTATGGTGGTCATCGCCTCCATGATCGGTGTGAAGGGACTGGGTCAGCCGGTACTTAAATCGATCACCAACCAGTACTTCACCTTAGGTCTGCTGAACGGTCTGGCGATCGTGGCACTGGCGATTATCTTTGACCGTGTTTCCCAGGCGTATGCCAAACGTACCCAACGCCACATGGAGGGGCTAGACCATGGCTGATGTATTGATCCAGGTTGAGAACCTCTACAAGCTGTTTGGTAAGGAACCCCAGAAACATATGCCGCTGGTGCACGCCGGTAAAAGCAAGGACGAGATCCTCGCAGAAACCGGTCACACCCTCGGCCTCAAGGACATCAACCTGAGTATCAACAAGGGTGAGATCTTTGTAATCATGGGCCTGTCCGGCTCCGGTAAATCCACCCTGATCCGTCACTTCAACCGCCTGATCGACCCGACCGAGGGTGTGATCCGGGTGGAAGGTACCGACGTGATGCAGTTGGGGACCAAGGAGCTTGAGCAATTCCGTCGCCACAAGATGTCGATGGTGTTCCAGCGCTTTGGCCTGTTGCCGCACAAAACGGTGGTGGACAACGTGGCTTATGGCCTGAGCATTCAGGGTGTCAGCAAAGCGGAAAGCAAAGAGAAAGCCAAGAAGTGGCTGGAAACGGTGGGGCTGGCAGGTTACGAAGATCAGTACCCGGCACAGCTGTCCGGCGGTCAGCAGCAGCGTGTGGGTCTGGCCCGCGCCCTGTGTACCGACGCTGAAATCCTGCTGATGGACGAGGCGTTCTCCGCACTGGATCCGTTGATCCGCTCGGAGATGCAGGATCAACTGATCGAGCTGCAGGAAACACTGCACAAGACCATCATCTTTATTACCCACGATCTGGATGAGGCACTTCGCCTTGGCGATCGTATTGCCATCCTCAAAGACGGTGAAATCGTCCAGCAGGGCGAACCGGAAGAGATTCTGCTGCATCCGGCTACCGATTACGTGGAAGCCTTTGTCCGGGACGTGAACCGTGCCCGTGCATTGACAGTTGAAACCGTGATGAAAGATCCGGCCTACCGCATCACGGCAGACACCATTGAAGGTGCCCTGCAGCAGATGAAAGGCTTTGATAAGAGCTACGGTTACATCGTTAACGAAGAGGGCTATCAGGGGGTTGTGACTGCTGAAACGCTGGAAGAGGCGTACAGCGAGAACAAGGACGCGGACCTGACCGAAGAGTTCTACGAGGAGGTAGAGCCGCTCGAACAGGAAGCGGTGCTGGAAACGGTGATACCGAACACCCTGGATGCGGACTATCCGCTGCCGGTGGTGGACGAGGATGGCCAGCTGACGGGGCGTCTGACCCGCGGAACCCTGGCCGAGGTGCTCGGTGAAAGTGATCGGGAGGACGCCAAAACCAGCAGTCGTTCCAGCGACGAGGTCGCGAAACAGGACTGAGTCTTAAATGCCTGCCTATGCGGGAGGTTTACCCTCCCGCTTTATGTTCTTACTGCTGATACAGAGCACCAGCCTCCGCCTTTTTATACTGACAATCTCAAAGCTAACTCACTGATTTCGATAGATTCGCTATATTATGTATATACACTTTCCTCAGGTAAGGGGAGGCTGTTGTATCTGATAGGATGAAGAAACATGAGTGATACCTGGACACTTTTTTCAAGCCTTGTGGGGGGAATTGGCCTGTTTCTGCTTGGAATGGGCCTGATGACTGACAGTCTAAAATTGGCGGGTGGCTTTGCCTTGAAGCAGGTACTGGCGCGGGGAACACGTAGCCGTATCCTGGCGCTTTTATCGGGTTTCAGTATAACGGCGCTTGTGCAGTCATCCACGGCCGTTACGGTCATGGCAATTGGCTTTGTAAATGCCGGTTTGATGCAGCTTTCCCGTTCGATCTGGGTGCTTTATGGCAGCAATGTCGGCACCACCATGACCGCCTGGATTGTGGCGCTGATCGGCTTCAAGATAAAAGTGGATGTGGTTGCACTGCCAGCCATCGGTTTGGGGGTGCTGTTCTACACCTTCAGCAAGAATATCCGGTTTAAATCCCTGGGTGGTGTCTTTACCGGTCTGGGTTTGTTGTTCTTTGGCTTGCAGCTGATGCAACAGTCTTTCTCCGGTGTGGAGCAGCTGGTGGACTTCAGTTGGATTCACTCCGCTTCTTTGTTAAATCTTGCGTTAATGGTGATTGTTGGTGCTTTATTTACCGCCGTGATGCAGTCATCCAGCGCTTCGCTGGCGGTCGTGCTGACCGCTGTTTCGACCGGAATGCTCACGATCGAGGTGGGAGCTGCTGCCGTAATCGGTGCCAATATCGGCACAACCGTAACTGCTTTGTTGGCCGTTTTAAAAGCCAGTGCCAATGCCCGTCGCCTGGCTTTCGCTCACTTGTTCTTTAATATCGTGGCGGCGCTGATTGCCTTTGTGTTGATGGGGGCAATGCTGAGTTTGATCGGTTGGTTAGGTAATTCTCAGGGGATCGAACAGGCACCTGCGGTGACCCTGGCGATGTTTCACACCATCTTCAACGTGGTTGGTGTATTGGCCATGGTGCCGTTAACCGACGGTATGACTCGTTATCTGAAGGGGCTCTTCCAGTCGCAGGAAGAACAGCTCTCACGTCCGCGTTTTCTGGATAAGGTGACTGCAGAGTCTCCGGACAACGCGGTGAAAGCGCTCAGCCTTGAGCAGCAACGTCTGATGCGGAAGTTGGGGGAATTACTTCAGGACACCACAAAAGCTATGCCGGGGGAACGCACACCCGAGAGCCGTTTCGTGGTGTCCAAACTGATCAGTGCCATCAATGACTTTATCGCCGATTGTTCACGCCGTGAGATGACCACCGGCATCGCGGAAACGATGCAACACTCCCTGCGCGTCAATAGCCGCAGCGTAGCGGTGGTGGAGTGTCTGCGCGAGCTGCACAAAGAAGAGCTGTCGATCAGCGGGTTACCGGATCAGGTGGCGACTGCCGTAATCAAGCTGCGGGATATGATTAACAAGGTTGCTCAGCATGGCTGTAAACTGGAAGAGTTGGATGCCAAAGAGCTGATCGAACTACTGCATGAGTTTGAGAAACAGTACAACCATACTCAGTTTTTACTGGGACTGTCGGCTCAGGAACGCAGTATAGAGATGCGCAAGATGGAAAGGACCACTTTGCACCTGTCGCTTTTGCGTCGTGCTACCCGTCAGTACACCAAGGCGCTGTTAAGTATGCTGCATTTGGAGGGGCGTGCAGAGGGGCAGTATCTCAGTACGTCGATCTGAATATATAAATATGTTATCTGGGACTGCGTTTTATAAACTTGAGGGCGAAGTCCCTTGGTTGTGTCAATGAGCTTGGAAGACGGGCGTATGCGGAAACGTTAACGTACGCCGCAGCCTGAACGGCACAGATACAGAAAGGGTTTGAGGTCTACGAGTGTTAATGGCTTGAGCCCTAAGACGTGCGATCAGATTGCAGATAGGATTTTTCCGGATCCACGGTGTAGCGCCCACACATCGCCGTTCTGCCGAGTAGCATACGGAAGCGCATTGTTTCGCGACTGGTGAGCGTAATCTCAATGGGAAAACGCTGGGAACCCAGCTCCATATCAGCAGAGATCACAAAGCGGTTCTCTTTATGGCCGCCCGAGTCGGTCACACTTCTTACGTCGATGACAGGGGCCTCACAGACCACAACATAGTCAGAATTGTTCTGTAACGGGTGCATCTTAAAACGCACCCATTCCTCGCCCGATTGTTGGAACGTCTCTATATGAAAGGCGTGCAGTGCCGACGTTCTGGCGCCGGTATCAATTTTGGCCTTTATCCTTTCGATGCCCAGCGAGGGTAGAGTCAGCCACTCCCGCCATCCAATGGTGTGTTTTTCAACCGTAGGTTCTTGCATAGGGTTCACTACCCCTTTGTCGGTGGAAGAGCGCATCGTGCTATCAAAATGAGTATGTTTTGAATGTAGATTGTGATGTCGGGAAGTGCGAATCAAATTTGATTTATAAGTGCTTCCAAATTAAGCAGTTTGCAGAAACCTCACTTACACTTCAGGTGTTATCAATCGTCTCAATGAGACCTCGGAAAAAGCTTTTGTAGAAGATGGTGTCTGAATAGCAGCAGTCGTAGTCCCATTCAGTCGTGTCCACGGAAGCTTTGATGAAATGGAGTGTTCCGCACATGAGAATTGCAATCCTATCGCGTAATCCAAAACTGTATTCAACTCGTCGCCTGGTTGAGGTCGCTGAAGAGCGTGGTCATGAGGTTCGGGTGTTGGACGTGCTGCGCTGTTACATGAACATCACCTCTCACTCGCCTTCCGTGCACTACCGGGGTGAGAGCCTGGGTAAGTTCGATGCCGTTATTCCGCGCATCGGCGCGTCTGTTACCTTTTACGGTACGGCCGTGTTACGTCAGTTTGAGATGATGGGTACCTTTCCTCTTAACGAATCTGTCGCGATCTCGCGCTCGCGTGACAAGTTGCGCTCTATGCAGCTGTTATCCCGCAAAGGTATTGGTTTGCCCGTGACTGGATTTGCACATAAGCCTGATGATATTCCCGATTTGATCAAAATGGTGGGTGGTGCTCCGCTGGTCATTAAACTGCTGGAAGGAACTCAGGGGATCGGGGTGGTTTTAGCGGAGACGGAAAAGGCGGCTGAAAGTGTTATCGAGGCGTTTTTGGGCGTTAAGGTCAACATTCTGGTGCAGGAGTACATCAAGGAAGCCGGTGGCGCAGATATCCGCTGCTTTGTCATTGGCGACAAAGTCGTTGCTGCAATGAAACGCCAAGGGAAAGAGGGGGAGTTCCGCTCCAACCTGCATCGTGGCGGTACCGCAACGTTGATTCGGATTACACCGGAAGAGCGCTCCACTGCGGTCAGGGCGGCCAAAACAATGGGACTTAATGTGGCTGGGGTTGATCTGCTGCGTTCTCACCATGGTCCGGTCGTGATGGAGGTTAACTCGTCGCCAGGGCTGGAAGGTATAGAAACGGCGACAGGCAAAGATATCGCTGAAATGCAGATCATGTTTATTGAGAAGCAGCTGCGTGAAAAAACGCAGAGTTCGATGACCCGTACGCGCGGAAGAGGGTAAGTGCCAATGGCTCGACAGGGATTTGAGATCGCTGGACAGGTTGTCGCGGCGGGAAGTCGTGCCGTCATTGAGTTGGAGATGCCAAGGCTGAACACCCACACCGAGATGGATATGCCGGTGCATGTCATCCACGGCCGCAGGGACGGGCCGGTTATCTTTCTGACAGCTGCTATCCATGGCGATGAACTGAACGGTGTTGAAATCATCCGGCGGACGTTGGCGCGCAAAGAACTGAACCGGCTGGCTGGAACTTTGTTGGCGATCCCGGTGGTGAACTCCTACGGCCTGATTCAACACAGCAGGTATCTACCGGACCGCCGGGATTTGAATCGCTCCTTTCCCGGGTCACAAAAGGGGTCGTTGGCGGCACGGTTGGCACATCTGCTAATTGAGGAGATCGTCAGCAAGTGTACCCATGGCATCGATCTACATACCGGAGCAATCCATCGTGGCAATTTACCGCAAATCAGGGCAGATCTGAGCGATCCGGAAACGTTACGCCTTGCGCGCAGTTTTGGGGTCCCGGTGTTGCTCAACTCCTCCTTACGTGACGGTTCGTTACGCTGCACCTGCAAAGACTTCAATATTCCGGTGTTGCTTTATGAAGCGGGCGAAGCGCTGCGATACGATGAAGTGTCGATTAAGGCCGGTGTGATGGGAGTGCTGAATGTCTTAAGGGCCCTGAATATGTTACCTGCCCGGCGGAAGGCTCGTACGTTTGAGCCATTCATCGCCCGAAAAAGTGTGTGGGTACGTGCGCCGGAAAGTGGCATGGTGAGAGCGGTCAGCCGCCTCGGCAACCATGTGGAAAAGGGAGAGCTGTTGGCCTACATCGATGATCCCTACGGGGGGGAGCCGCACAAGATGCTGGCAAGCCAGGCAGGAATCATTATCGGTCGGCTGGAGTTACCCTTGGTTTATGAGGGGGATGCTGTTTTCCACATCGCTTGTTTTCGTGATGATGTGGAAAACGTGTCGGAGGAGGTGGAGATCTTCCAGGAGCACTTCACTGACAATGGATTACGGTAATCTGCCTAAACAGATACTGTATGCGTAAAGCGCAAACGGTGTTTATCTAACGTGATTTGTGCCGAGCATTATTGCTCGGCACTTTCGTGGAAGCGCTGAATGATCTGCTGGAACAGCTCGGTCTGCTTGTTTTGCTGCGCACGTTTTTTCACGATGGCCGCGGTGCCGAGGTTGTAGCAGCGGTCGTCTCCTCCCACCTGTTTTAGCTGCCCCTTTTCCACATACGGCTGGGCGTATGCTTCCGGCAGGAACGCGATAAACTTGCCGGACAGGATCATCGCCAGCCGGGTTTCGTAGAAGTACGCCGTACCTTGCAAACTCATGCTGGAGAGCTGCTCGTTAGCCTCGTTATTCGGCTTCAGACCAGGCTGAATTGCGGTGTACTGGTTGACCACCTCGTCGGTGATCTCGTCGGCGTCCAGCTCGAACAGCGGGTTGGTCTTACCGCAGTACAAACGGCACACATCGCTGTAGAGATGGTAGTACTCAAGCCCTGGTAACTGGCGGTGGTAAGGCGCCAGTCCCGCATCGATCTCATCGTTCAGCAACATCCGCTCGATCTCCGCCATGGAGGAGACTTCGCTCTGCAAGGTGATCTCGGGGGCGAGGGTGAAGAACTCACTCAGCATCTCGGGAAACTTGGCGCGTGGATCGAGACTGGTGCTGTCGGAAACCAGAATCCGCAGGTTACCTGCCGGGTTCTGGCTCATCTCGTTGACCGCGTCACGAAACTCATCCAGCGAATCCAGAATCTTGTTGGTCATCTCATAGATCTTGGCGCCTTCGCGTGTCAGGGCAAAGCCCGCACGGCCGCGGCGGCACAAGGTGAGATTGAGCCGGGATTCCAGATTTGAGATATGGATACTGATTGTTGAACGACTGATATTCAGTTCCGTTTCTGCAGCTGAGAACCCTCCATTGTCCACAACGGATTTAAAAATCCGCAGCTGCTTTATCTCGAAATCGCCAACCTGTCCTAACGAGTAATTCTTCAAACTTATGAGTTACTTTCTAAAACTGAACATTAAAAGATCAACATCTGTTACCCACAAAACAGTTGATATATTGCGAGCCAATTGAGCCCTATTTCGTGTATGGACGGCCACAGATATTGGTTGATCCAGTGTAAAAAAGTTAGGAGGTAACAACAATGAGTTTCGCTGAGTTCGTAAAAGAATCCGCCTATATCAACGGTGAGTGGGTAACGGCGGCCTCTCAGGAAACCATGGAGGTTATCAACCCGGCCGATGGTTCCTATCTGGCTGCAGTGCCTGATCTGGGTGTGGAAGATGCCACCTGTGCCATCGAAGCTGCTGAAGTGGCTTTCAAAAGCTGGAAAAAGACCACCGCCAAAGAGCGTGCGGTTATCCTGCGTCGCTGGTTTGAACTGATCACCGAGAATGCCGATGCGCTGGCGGAGCTGCTGACCAAAGAGCAGGGTAAACCGCTGCGTGAAGCCAAAGGTGAAGTGCTGTCCTGTGCTTCTTTCTTTGAGTGGTACGGCGAAGAAGCCAAGCGGACCTACGGTGAAACCATCCCGTCCAACATGGGCAGCACCCGTCTGCTGACCGTGAAACAGCCAATTGGTGTAGTGGCGGCGATCACGCCGTGGAACTTCCCGATCTCCATGATCGCGCGTAAAGCCGCACCTGCAATTGCAGCCGGTTGCACCATCGTGATCAAACCGGCGGAAGATACGCCGCTGTGTGCCTTGGCGCTGGCTGCGCTGGCTGAACAGGCGGGTGTGCCGGCCGGTGTTATCAACGTGATCACCACCAAACGTCCGATCGAAGTGGGCCGTGAGCTGTGCACCAACCCCATCGTGCGTAAGGTGTCCTTCACCGGTTCTACCCCGGTGGGCAAGATCATCCTGGGAATGTCTGCACAGACCGTGAAGAAAGCCTCCATGGAACTGGGTGGTAACGCACCGTTTATCGTATTCGACGATGCCGATCTGGACGCTGCAGTTGCCGGAGCAATCGCCTCCAAGTACCGCAACGCGGGTCAGACCTGCATCTGTACCAACCGTATCTATGTGCAGGCAGGTATCTACGATGAGTTCGTTGCGCGCTACCAGGCAGTGGTTGAAGGCATGACCATCGGTTCAGGTATGGATGCAGATACCGACATCGGTCCGCTGATCAACGCAGCGGCAGTGAACAAGACTGACGGTCTGGTGAAACGTGCCCTGGAAGAGGGCGCTGAGCTGAAAGTGGGCGGTGACCGTCACCCGGCGGGTGATCGTTTCTATCAGCCGACTGTGCTGACCAACATCACCGAAGATATGGAAATCGCACAGGCCGAACTGTTTAGCCCGATCTCCACCATCTTCAAGTTTGAAGAAGAGTCTGAAGTTGTCGAACGTGCCAACAACACCCCGTACGGCCTCGCTGCGTACGTCTACACCCGCGATGTGGGTCGCGTATGGCGCGTATCCGAAGATTTGGAATACGGCATGGTGGGTGTGAACGAAGGCATGATCTCCAACGAGCTGGCACCGTTTGGCGGTGTTAAGGAATCCGGCGTTGGCCGTGAAGGTTCCAAGCACGGTATGGATGACTACATGGAACTCAAATATATCTGCATGGGTGGTATCTGATCGCCATGGAGCCCTGGTGACGGGGTTCCGACGACATACGCCTGAAATGTTTGGCGGGGCTAAAAGTTTAGATCGAAATCCAACTATTTTTAGTCCCGCGTCCGGCCTTTATCTTGGTCACACAAAGTCCATCTCGATATGGCCCATCTCTATTGTTAATGGTTACATCAATGAAAAACTATAAAAGTATGGATGCGTTTTGGATGCCGTTTACGCCAAACCGCGCCTTTAAAGCCAACCCACGTATCATCAGCCGTACAGAGGGAATGTACTGTTACACAGACAAGGGCGAGCAGATTCTGGATGCTACTGCCGGTCTGTGGTGTGTAAACGCCGGTCACGGTCGTAAGCAGATCTCTGAAGCGATTGGTAACCAGGCGGCAGAGCTGGATTACACTTCTCCATTTAACTTTGGTCACGACATCGGTTTCGAGTTTGCTGAGCGTCTGATTCAGCACACCCCTGATCCGCTGAACAAAGTCTTCTTCGCCAACTCCGGCTCTGAAGCTGTTGAGAGCGCGCTGAAAATTGCACTGGCGTACCAGAATGCCCGTGGTAAGTCTGGCAAGTTCAAGCTGATCGGTCGTGAAATGGCGTACCACGGTGTGAACTTCGGTGGTATCTCCGTGGGTGGTCTGACGCCAAACCGTAAAGGTTTTGGTCCACTGCTGCCGGTTGATCACCTTCCACACACTTTGGACCTGGAAAACAACGCATTCAGCAAGGGCCTGACCGAGCACGGTATCGAGCGTGCTGATGCGCTGGAAGAACTGATCAAGTTCCACGATGCATCCAGCATCGCGGCTGTGATTGTAGAGCCGATCAGTGGTGCAGGTGGTGTGATCATCCCACCTAAAGGTTACCTGCAGCGCCTGCGTGAGATCTGTACAGAACATGACATTCTGCTGATTTTCGACGAAGTTATCACTGGCTGGGGACGTCTGGGTTCCGCGTTTGCCGCAGTTGAGTTCGACGTGGTGCCGGACATGATCGTTTCTGCGAAAGGTATCACCAACGGTATCGTACCACTGGGTGCGGTGTTCGTTGCCGATCACATCCACGACACCATCTTCGAAGCGACACCTGCAGGTGGCATCGAGCTGTACCACGGCTACACCTACTCTGCGAGCCCGGTTGCTTGTGCGGCAGGTCTGGCAACCCTGGATATCTACGAAGAGGAAGGTCTGCTGACCCGTGCATCCGGCGAGATCGGTAAGTACTGGGAGGAAGCTCTGCACTCTCTGAGCGATATCGAACAGGTTGTCGATGTGCGTAACTACGGCCTGATCGGTGCCGTGCAGTTCGCTCAGCCGGAAGGCTCCAGCGCGCCTGTAGGTGGCGCTTTGCAGGCGAAATGTTACGAACATGGCGTGATGATTCGCGCTATGGGCAACATCATCGCATTCTCTCCACCGCTGACCATTCAGCCTGAAGAGATCGATCAGCTGGTTGCGGCTATCCGTAAATCCGCAGCTGAGCTGTTCTAAGAGACCCGCCGATTAGTCGGACATGACTCATAGCAGGTTTCTAAGGTAGCTCCGGAACGGGGTGTTAAGCGAGCAGGCCACTGGGACGGTTATCCCGCTTGCTTTCGCCCTTGGATCTTACCTTCCCCTGGGCATGACGTTGATTGCCGTTATGCTCTACCGTGATTTGGCCCGCTGGCACCCATCTGTCAGCGGGTCTTTTTTTTCGCTCCCTTTACCCCTTCCTTTTTCTGCCTCTTGCGGTCAATCGGTGACGTGCTGGTTGTAGGTTGGCCTTCGCAACGCGAAGCCCAAAAATTAAAGGGTAAGCTTGATTGATCTGTTGGGCATCGCTCCGCGATGATCAACCTACGCGTATTTGTCTCCCTTTTTGCGCGCGTCCCACTGTGAATTCCCGCTTTGTTGATTCCGAATAGCAGCCTGATTCGACAGGTTAGCGCCCGTTAACCTACGACTTAGGTTGTATGGATTGCAGCACCTAATTGGCCTGTTTCACCCCCGTTTTGTGACCCGCGTAGAACGATTAACAAAATTCACTCAGTGAAATCACGTATAATTTCCTGAAAAGTGCTTTATAAATAATAAGTTATATAAAGTTTGATGTGCTCTAACCTTTAGATGGGGACAGTCTGATGTAACAGCACGATACCGTTTGATACCTTCAATTTGCTTGCTGCTAGTGCCAGCGCCTGATTCCAACTGGCGCCAATGCACGGCTAAAAAACAACAATGAAAATAAAAGAGACGGAATTATGCGTAAGGTTCTTAGCACAATTAAAAAACACGTCATCACCAGTTCTTTGGCGGTTTCTCTGGGTCTGGGCGCAGTTGCAGCTTCTACCGCTCAGGCAGCAGAGCACAACTGGCGTTTTGCTAACCTGTACACCCGTGGCACCGCGTTCGGTGAAGTGTACGGCAACATGGCGAAAAACATCGAAGAGATGTCCGGCGGCCGCATCAAAGTAAAAATGATGTACGCGGGTGAAGGTGTTGATACCAAAGGTATTCTGGGTGCGGTTAAAAACGGCCTGATCACCATGGGTGCGACCTTCCAGCCAATGAACGCAGGCGAACTGCCAGCGGGTATCGTTGAAGTAGGTCTGCCAGGCGGTACTGCTGACGTGGGTCAGCTGAGCGTTCTGTTCCACGAGAAGGGTTGGAACGAAGTGCTGAGCAAAGCATACGGTGAGCAGGGTCTGGTATACCTGGATCCATACATCCAGCCACCTGTGTACCTGCTGACCAAGAAAGAGATTAAATCCGTAGAAGACTTCAAAGGTCTGAAGCTGCGTGCACCAGGCGCTTACGGCAAGTTCGTACGTAACCTGGGCGCATCTCCGGTTTCCCTGACCTGGAGCGAAATCTACACCGGTCTGGCGACTGGCGTAATCGACGGTTCTATCGGTTCCAACCTGATCGACCACCGCGATGGTAACCACGTAGAAGTAGCTAAGTACATGTACCGTCTGCCACTGGCAGGTGCACAGGTACTGCCAGTATTCGTTAACCAGAAAGCATGGAACAAACTGCCGGACGATCTGAAAGCGATCGTACGTGCGGCAACTGCTGTTCACGCTCGCGAGCAGATGACCAAGTCCCGTCTGTGGGAATCTGAAGCGATCGCTGATATGGAAGCGAAAGGCATGAAGTGGAGCCCAGAACCAAGTGAAGCTGATAAAACTGCATGGGCGAAAGCGGGTGAGTCTCTGTGGGAAGAATACTCCGCTCAGGATAAGCACAGCAAAGAGCTGATCGAAATTCTGAGTCAGAAGTAATCTTCACCAGGGGCCGATAGGTTCCTGCGTAGACTACTCACTAAAGGAAGCTTCTGGCACGTGGGTCAGGAGCTTCCTTGTTTTTTACACCCAATATTATACTGAGGCCCGCACGGTAAGAGATTCCCTTCGCTTTCCTTCCACCTCAAGGCTGTATAATCATGTTCACATCTATTCTCAGAGCGTACTGCTCTGGTATCCAGAATTTTATTGCGTTTGTCGGAAAGGGCATCTCTGTCCTGATGCCGATGATTGCACTGGTGATCGCCTTTGAAGTATTTGCACGGTACTTCCTGAATAAGCCGACCATCTGGGCTTACGACCTGTCGCTGTTCTTCTCCGGATACCTGGCCGCGCTGGGTGGCGCGTACGCACAGCAGAAAAAAGCCCATATCAACGTTGATATTCTGTATCTCGCCGTTTCCGCGAACATCAAGCGCATTTTCCATCTGTTTTCCGGCACCATCGCCATCTTCTTTATGGGCGTGGTGATCTATGCCTCCTACGCGAAGTTCGGTGAAGCGATGCAGTTCAATTACCGCCGTATGAGTGAGTGGGCGCCGCCGATGCATCATTTCTGGATGATGCTGATCGTTGCCGCATCCATGCTCATCCTGCAGATCTCCAACGATATGATCAAAGACATTTACCACCTGGTTACCGGTACCGACCTGTTGCCACAAGAAGATGAAGATGTGGAGGGCAACTAATGGAAATTGAAGTGCTTACGGGCATTCTGCTGCTCTGTATCCTGGTTACGTTCGCGATTGGCACCCCGGTAGGTCTGGCCCTGGGTGGCATCGCGATGGCGGTTGGCTACATGACGTGGGGCGAAGGTATCTTCAACATCGTTCCAAGTACGTTTGAGTCGACCCTGTTCAGTTTTATCCTGCTGGCGATCCCGCTCTATATCTACATGGGCCAGTTGCTGACCCGCTCCGGTATTGGTGATGCGATGTTTAACGCCAGCCAGCTGATCATCGGCAAGGTGCGTGGCTCCCTGGCGATCAGCGTGGTGGGTGTGTGCTCCATGATCGGCGCAATGGTGGGCATCATCGGTGCCGGCATCATGACCTCCGGCAGTATCGCCCTGAAGCCGATGCTGGAGCGTGGTTACGACAAGCGCCTGGCGCTGGGTGTGATCATGGCTGGTGGTGGTCTGGGTATCCTGATTCCACCCAGTGTGCCGATGATCATGTTTGCAGCCTCCACCCAGAACTCCGTGGGTAAGATGTTTATCGCGGCGCTGGTGCCTGCGGTCGTGACCATCGTGTTGCTAGTGACCTACATTGTAATTAGCTGCAAGTTGAATCCTCAGAAAGCGCCATTGGGTACCGGTGCCGAGGCGAAGATGTCGCCGGAGGAGAAGTTCCGCACCCTGCGTAACGGCCTGATGTCCGTGCTGCTGATCTTTGCGGTACTGGGCAGCATCATCAGTGGTATTGCAACGCCAACCGAATCCGGTGCGATCGGAGTAATCGGCGCGATTGTGCTGGCGTTTTTCTTTAAGCGTTTCCGCTTTGGCCTGTTCCGCTCAGCAGGTATCGAAACCGCGATGCTGGTGAGTGTGGCGATGTGGATCATCCTCGGTGCGTCCCTTTTCAGTAACTTCCACCTGTTGATGGGCGTACAGGACATGATCGCGGGCTTCACCGAAGATCTGGGGCTGCCACCGCTGGGTGTGGTGATCATGATGCAGCTGGTGATGCTGCTGCTGGGTTTCATCATCGATGAGTTCATCATCGTTTTGATGTGTGCTCCGCTGTTCACACCGATTGTGGTGGATCTGGGCTTTGACCCGATCTGGTTCGGTATCCTGATGATTCTGAACATCGAGATCGCGGTACAGACCCCGCCATACGGTTTTGCACTGTTTTATCTGAAAGGCATCGCGCCGCCGGATGTCACCATGCTTGATATCTATAAATCGGTGACCCCGTTTATTCTGATCAAGTTGCTTGTTCTCGTACTGTGTTTGTTGTTCCCGGACGCCGTGATGTGGCTGCCGAACAAACTGATGGGTTAGGAAATGTACAACAGTATTTTAATACCGATAGATCTTGAGCACGTGGAGATGTTTCCACGTGCGGTTGCCGTGGCCAAGCAGCTGTTTGGCGAACAGGGCGGCACCATTCACAGCTTGTATGTGGACCAGAACAAGGTCCACAGCATCGCCTTTACCCAGATGAACCACGATCTGGCCAAGGAGATGCGCGAGGAGATCAAAAAGCGCGTAGCGGACGTGTTTGAGGCAAATGTGCCGGAAGAGATGCGAGGCATGTGCCACATCCGTAACGGTGTGGTGTATGACGAGATCCTGGAAGAGGAACAGCGCCTGAAGCCGGACGTGATCCTGATCGCGGCCGGACGTCCGGGTGTGACCAGTTACCTGCTGGGTTCCAACGCCGAGAAAGTCCTGCGTCATGCTCGCAGCAGCGTGTTTGTAATTCGTGACAGCAAGATCTGGTGATCAGCGGATCATCACCCAATAAAAAAGCAGCCTCGGCTGCTTTTTTTGTGTCTGTGGATAACTGAAACGAGAAGTTTATTCTTCGTCCAGCAGGGCGGTGATGATCGGCACCGGCGTCATCAGGTGTTCATACATCAGCTCGCTAGCTTTAGCGCTGTCGCGCTCCAGCAGGGCATCCACCAGGGCCTGGTGTTCGTTGCGTTTCTCTTCCAGCGCCGATTTGGAAAACACCGTCTGCTTAAGCCAGAGCTGGCGATAACGTTCTGCCTGATCCAGCAGTGAGTTGCGTACTTCCAGCAGTTTTGGTGAGCCACAGCCTTCGGCGATCGCCGAGTGAAACGCTTTGTGGCGGGTATCCCAGATATTCAGCATATCTTCGGCGGAATTCACCTCATCCACCCGCGCCAGCGTATGTGCCTTGCCGATCAGCTCCGCCTCCCACTGCTCATCACCGCGCTCGATGGCGAGCTTAACGATCAGTGCCTCCAGGTGGGCACGGGCGTCGTAGATATCCCGCATCTCCTCCAGCGACATCTCCGCCACGCGAAAGCCGCGTTGGCTGATCGCGGTGACTAGGCGTTCGGACACGAGTTGGGAGAGGGCCTCACGCATCGGACCTGTGCCGATATCGTACTGGGTCTTCAGGTGGCTCATCAGCAGCTTATCGCCGGGTTTGTGTGTCCCGCAGATGATGTCCTGCTTGAGCTGCTCGTAGGCCCTCATGGTCTGGCTGGAGTTTTCGTTCGCGTTCGAAGAAGTGGTGGCCACGCTGGTTGCCTTACTCTACTGGTTTGCTCGGAATTATAACGGGTCTGAAGAAGGAGACAATGCGGCAAAATATATACAAAACTAAAAAATGTAGACATTTTATAAAAGTGCATATATTATCGAATCCATCTTGAAGATTTAGCCATCGAAGGACTATAAAAATGAACGCTATTGTGAACCTGGATAAGACGTACACCGGTTTCTCCATCAAACCATCTGAGCAGTTCCCAGAACGCCTGTACGAGCTGGCTTTCCCTAAAGCAACTGTTGATGCTTTCCTGGAAGCAACTGCCGAGTGGCCTGTACAGGCACTGGAATACAAGTCTTTCCTGCGTTTCCGCGTTGCTAAAATCCTGGATGATCTGTGTGGTAACCAGCTGCAGGATCTGCTGATCAACACCCTGACTGACCGCAATACCGGTGCACTGCTGATCAAACCTGAAGGTCTGGACGACGTGTCCAAGGCTGAAGATATGGTTAAGTTCACTACAGCAATCGCTCACCTGTACGGTCGTTCCAACTACGACGCGATGAGCGGCCAGTACTACGCACGTTTTGTAGTACAAAACACGGACAACTCCGACAGCTACCTGCGTCAGCCACACCGTGTAATGGAACTGCACAACGACGGTACCTTCGTAGAGCAGGACACTGACTACGTACTGATGCTGAAGATCGACGAACAGAATATGGAAGGTGGTAACTCCCTGCTGCTGCACCTGGACGACTGGGCTGATCTGGAGAAATTCTCCAACGATCCAATGGCGTACCGTCAGATGCGTTGGTCTGCGCCACCAAGCAAGAAGGTATCCAAAGATATCTTCCACCCGGTATTCGATCTGGACGTAGACGGCAAGCCGATCATGTCTTACATCGACCAGTTCGTTCAGCCTGCAAACTTCGAAGAAGGTAACTGGCTGACCGACCTGTCCGAGTCCATCGAAACCAGCCCGGCGATCCACGGTATCCGTGTTGAGATCGGTAACTTCCTGCTGATCAACAACCACTTCTGGCTGCACGGTCGTGACAAGTTCACGCCACACGACGGCCTGCGTCGTGAACTGATGCGTCAGCGCGGTTACTTCACTCACAAGAAGACCCTGCGTAACCCGGCTCAGTAAGACTGAGTGACCGGTTCGAAATGATAAAAGCCACTGAGGATTCAGTGGCTTTTTTGTGTCTGGTGTATTCCTATGGGTTGCATGGTTAGGGCTTTTGCCGGTTTGCCAACAATAGGTTTAGCTACAAACAACCCAGTCCAGCAGATCTATAAACGTGTGTGGCTTTTAATGACGTCCGGATGTGAAATTGATTGGGGCCACGCAGGGCACCGACACATCGTGGCGGTGCTAAAAAACTAAAAAGCCCCGCGTGATGGCGAGGCTTTAAAATAAGTGGTGCCCAGAGGCGGAACTCGATCCGGGCCACGCTGGTCACCGATACACCGTGGCGGTGCTAAAAAACTAAAAAGCCCCGCTTGATGGCGAGGCTTTAAAATAAATGGTGCCCGGAGGCAGAATTCGATCGGGGCCGCCCAGGTCAACGACACTTGTGTCGGTACTAGAAACAAAAAGCCTCACAGTATTTAAACTTGCGAGGCTTTTAAGTGGTGCCCAGAGGCAGAATCGATCGGGGCCGCCTAGGTCAGCGACACCCGTGTCGGTAACACAAACAAAAAAGCCCCGCAGTTCTGAAAACTCGCGAGGCTTTAAAGTGGTGCCCAGAGGCGGAATCGAACCACCGACACGGGGATTTTCAATCCCCTGCTCTACCGACTGAGCTATCTGGGCAACGTCGTAACGTGGATGCGTATTAAACGGATTTAGCCAACGTATGTCAACACAGAAAGTGGATATTTTTCAAAAATTTATCTGTTTTCTGTGAGGCGCTGTCCAAACAGCCGGTAAACCACGAATTACTTGGATGGTGGTACGTAACCTTCCACTTTTTCGTAGTCATCACCGGACATGAATTTCTCCATTTCCTCTTGCAGGAACACGCGGGTTTTGGGGTCCATCATGCTCAGGTGTTTTTCGTTGATCAGCAGTGTCTGATGGGCAGTCCACTCCTGCCATGCTTTCTTGGATACGTTGTCGTAAATATCCTGACCTTTCGGGCCCGGGTACGGTGCACGATCCAGTCCTTCCAGCTCTTCTTTGTATTTACGGCAGAATACGGTGCGGCTCATCAGAGATCTCCAAAAAAATCGGTACAGTTTATAGCTTAGCCGGCCGGTGTTTGGTCCGGGGTGGGGAGCTTCTGCAGCAGTTTCTTCACCGGTGCTGCCAGTCCCACGCTTTGCGGTTGCTCTAAGTTATACCAGAGCAGCGGCGCGCCTTCCATGACACAATCTGTAGGGCTTTTCAGGCTCGCCAGGACCGGGGTGATGTCCAGATGGAAGTGGCTGAAGGTGTGGCGCAATGGCGCCAGGGCTTCGGCGCTGTCGGTATCGATCTCCAAGCCGGTTTCGCCGTGGCTGTCGCGCAGGTCCTGCACCTGTGGAAAACTCCACAGACCGCCCCAGAGACCGCTTGGTGGACGTTGGTAAAGCAGCACCTCGCCATCCTCGTTGCGGATGATCAGCATCAGGGTCTGTTTCTCCGGCAGGGTTTTCTTCGGCCGTGGCGCCGGCAGCTTGTCGGTCATGCCTTTAGCAAAGGCGCCACAATGTTGCTGCAGCGGGCAGAACAGACAGCTCGGTTTGCTGCGGGTGCAAAGCGTCGCACCCAGATCCATCATTGCCTGGGTGTAGTCACCCACCCGTTCATAGGGCGTGTTTTGCTCGGCGCAGGCCCACAGTTCTTTTTGTACGGCGGTGGTGCCGGGCCAGCCTTCCACGGCGTAGAAACGGGCAAGCACGCGCTTTACGTTGCCATCGAGGATCGCGGCACGCTTGCCAGTAGAGATGGAGAGTACGGCACCGGCGGTGGAGCGGCCGATACCCGGCAGAGTTTCCAGCTCCTCTACGGATTGCGGGAACACACCATCGTAGTCACTCACCACCATCTTGGCGGCTTTGTGCAGGTTGCGAGCACGGGCATAGTAGCCGAGGCCGGTCCAGAGGTGCAGCACCTCGTCCTGCTCGGCTTCAGCCAGCGAATATACATCCGGGAAACGTTCGATAAACCGCTGGAAGTAGGGGATCACGGTGGCAACCTGGGTTTGTTGCAACATGATCTCGGAGATCCAGGTGTGGTACGCGGTTTTGTTGGCCTGCCAGGGCAGGTCGTGACGGCCGTGCTGGTCAAACCAGTCCAGCACGGCGTTAGAGAACTGCTCAGGTGTCATTAATCAAAGAGCCCTTTCAACAACTTCTTGGCGCCTTCCTCGCCACCCAGTTTTTCCTGTAGAGAGCCGCCCAGCTTCTCTTTCAGCTCTTCCTTCTTGGCATCCACCTTCGCTTTTACTTTGGCTTTAGCCTTGGCCTTGAAGATGTTCTCGAACACAGCCAGATCCGGCTTACACATGTCGGCAGGGTTGTCGTCGAAACCACCTTTACAGTCAACCGGGAACTCCACACCTTCCAGACTATCCGGGATAGAGCAGGTCTTCTTGAACAGGTTCTCCTCGATGGTCAGGCCCACACGGTAGTCCAGGCTTTCCTTCGGCAGGTCGACTTTGCCTTTACCACTCAGAGCCATCGCATCCAGGGCCGCATTTAGATCCGGGTTGTTCACCACACCGTTCACGATTTTGGTACTGGCGTTCAGGTTGGCAAACGGGGTGGACTTATCCACTTCCTGGGTGTTGATGCCCAGAGATTTCACGGTGTTCAGGCCCTGACAGACGGTCTGGGCCATGTCGATGCCCTGGATCTCACCGTCTTTCATATTGATGCTGGTGGTGCCGTTCAGGCTGTGCACAATGTCATACACGGAACGGCCACGGGCAGTGATGTCCGCCTTGGAGGTCAGCGCACCACTGATCACATCGGTGTCTGCTGCGGCTTTCAGAACGTCACCCAGCTGAATGCCACGGATATCCTTTTTCACCGCAATACGAACCGGTGTCTTGCGCACATCCAGGGTGGCGCTGTTGCGCAGGGTGCCCTGATACATATCGGCGTTGATCTTACTCGCTTTGACCAGACCGTTGTGGGCGCTGACCACCAGGTCCACATTCTGGATATCCAGCTTGGTCACGTGCAGCTTGTCGAGCCCAAGGGTTGCGTCGATGTTCAGGCCTTTCAGCGGTTCAACCGGGATAATTGGCTCTTTGGAGTAACGCTCGTCGGAGCCGGCAGAGGTCTGTTGCTGCTGAGCGGGCTGCTCTTTTGTCGGTGGCATGTAGCGATCCGCGTTGAGGCTGTCACCTTTCAGATTCAGCTTGATGCTACCGCTGGCCAGATCAAAGGCCGCACCGCCTTTAAAGGTGGTGTCATCTAACTTCAGCGTCATGCCCTTGGCGGTGATGGTGTTGGCCGGGCCACCCAGTTCGGTGGAGAGGCTGATCGCCTTCAGCACGTTTGGATCAGTGGTCTCAACCGCAGGCTGACCGAGGGTGCTGAGCAGCTTGTTCAGGTCAAACGGCGCCACGTCCAGTGCGCCGCTGATTGCAGGTTTGGCAAAGTCGTTTACTGCTAGCTTGCCGCTCAGGGCCAGGTTAGCAATGGCTACTTTCAGATTTTCCAGTGCCACCGCTTGTTTCGCCGCATCGGCAGTTACGTCTGCGGCCAGCGTAAGTGTCAGCGGTTTGCCGCCGGTGGCTTCGCCCTGCACGGTGATGGAGCTGTTCAGCTGTTTAACCCAATACTGCTGCTTGCCGAGGTTGAAACGTACATTGCCATCCAGCTTGGAGCCAACGGTCATTGCCGGTGCGCTTGAACCTGAGGCGTACTGTTCCGCGTCAAAGCTCAGGGTCAGTGGGAAGGCGACGTCATCCTGCACCTTGCCGGTGGTCAGGTTGAGGTTTTTCACCAACGCCTTGGTGCCCGCTTGTTTGTCTTCAAAAGAGAGGTTGCCATTGGTTACAGCAATGCTGTCGATATCCAACGCGATGGCTGTTCCACCGGCACTTTCAGCAGCAGTAGGCTGCTCCGCTTCCGCCGAATCTTTACCGCTGCTGGCAGGGGCCCAGTTATTGCTGCTACCGTCCTGTACCAGATTCAGGTTGAGGCCATCCACCACAACACTGCTCATCTGCACCTGACCGCTCAGCAGGGCCGGGATGCGTACGGAGACCTGTGCCTTGCTGAGGGTCGCCAGCTGAGGCTTGTTCGGGTACTTCACGCTGATGTCGCCCAGCTCAAGGCCAAGCCATGGGAATACGGACCAGCCGATATCGCCCCCGATCTTCAGCTCGACACCGCCTTCGTCCAGTGCGATTTTTTCGATCTCGCCCTTGTACTCGTTCGGATCGAAGAACATTCCCAGAATAGCTCCGCCCGCGACGATCAACAGGATCACCAGCGCGACGAGGCCGCCTACAATCTTCATCAGCGTTTTCATGAATGCCTCCTTGGCACAGTCTTATAAGGCGCATGTTAAACAGAAGTACCGGGGCTGTCATGCCCAAGGCTTCGCCTGACTCTGGTACTGTGACGTTTATGCTGAGCTTATATTTCGTACTTAGGTTTCAGCATAGATGCAGAAGATCGGCATTGGCGGGGATTGGTTGTATAATGTCCGTTTTTCACGATTACACTTTCTTTGAACATCCTTGGAGAGCAGCAAAATGGCTGAGCGTCGCGCCACGGTATCCCGTGACACGCTGGAAACCCAGATCACCGTATCCGTCAACCTGGACGGAACCGGCAAATTCAAAGCTGAGACCGGCGTCCCGTTTCTGGAGCATATGATGGACCAGATCGCCCGTCATGGTCTGATTGATCTGGAGATCAACGCCAAGGGTGACACCCATATCGATGATCACCACACCGTGGAAGATATCGGCATTACGCTGGGTCAGGCGTTTAAGCAGGCCGTCGGCGACATGAAAGGTATCGTCCGCTATGGCCACGCTTACGTACCGCTGGATGAAGCGTTGTCCCGCGTGGTGATCGATTTCTCCGGTCGTGCGGGTCTGGATTTCAAAACTGACTTCACCCGCGCCAGCATCGGCCGTTTTGATACCCAGCTGTTCTGGGAGTTCTTCCAGGGCTTCGTAAATCACGCCGGCGTGACCCTGCACATCGACAACATCAAAGGTTTTAACGCGCACCACCAGGCTGAAACCATCTTCAAGGCGTTTGGTCGTGCCCTGCGTATGGCGCTGGAGATCGATAGCCGCGCCGCAAACATGATGCCTTCTACCAAAGGAACTCTGTAAGCGATGGCAACTGTTGCAGTAATTGATTATGGCATGGGCAACCTGCACTCCGTGTCCAAGGCGCTCGAGCACGTGTCGCCTGGCACCGAAGTGATTGTCACTGCCGACC
The DNA here is from genome assembly GCF_964228735.1 of Pontibacterium sp. Taxonomy (GTDB): domain Bacteria; phylum Pseudomonadota; class Gammaproteobacteria; order Pseudomonadales; family Balneatricaceae; genus Pontibacterium. Next base: position 40,295 of record NZ_CAXRBQ010000002.1, read on the forward strand.
CTGAAAAAGTACGTAATGCCGATCGTGTGATCCTGCCGGGTGTTGGCGCGATCCGCGACTGTATGGCTGAGATCCGCCGTCTGGGTGTGGATAAAGAGGTTGCCGAAGCGATCGCTTCCGGTAAACCGTTCTTGGGTATCTGCGTGGGTTACCAGGCCCTGATGCAGGATTCTGAAGAGAACAATGGCGTGGATTGCCTGGCGCACTTCGACGGTCACGTGAAGTACTTCGGTGATGATCTGACCGAGAACGGTGAACGTCTGAAAGTACCACACATGGGCTGGAACGAGGTTTATCACGACGATCACCCTCTGTGGGAAGGGATCGAAGATGGCAGCCGTTTCTACTTTGTGCACAGCTACTACGTGAAAGCCGATCAGCGTGATCTGGTGTCTGCGACCTGCACCTACGGCCTGGAGTTTGACGTGGCGATCGCACGCGATAACGTCTTCGCGGTGCAGTTCCACCCGGAGAAAAGCTCCAAAGTGGGTCTGCAGCTGCTGCAAAACTTCCTCAACTGGGACGGCAAACGCTAAACCAACGCGGTTTATCGTGTTCTAAATGATTGCGCCGTATTGAATATCTTTTTAGGTCGATCCGGCAACAGAGAATAGGTAATAACATGGCTCTGGCAAAGCGTATTATCCCGTGTCTGGACGTGGAAAACGGTCGCGTCGTGAAGGGTGTACAGTTTGTAGATATCCGCGACGCCGGTGACCCGGTTGAGGTAGCCAAGCGCTACGATGAACAGGGCGCGGACGAGATCACCTTCTTGGATATCACCGCAACCCACGAAGGCCGCGACACAATGGTCCACACTGTGGAAAAAATGGCTTCCCAGGTCTTTATTCCGCTGACTGTAGGCGGCGGTATCCGTACCTGTGACGATATCCGTACCATGCTGAACGCCGGTGCCGATAAGGTGTCCATCAACAGTGCAGCAGTGAAGAACCCTGATTTCGTACGTGAAGCCGCGGAACGTTTCGGTTCCCAGTGCATTGTGGTGGCGATTGATGCCAAGAAAGTCAGCCAGCCGGGCGAAGAAGACAAGTGGGAAATCTTCACCCACGGTGGCCGCAAACCAACCGGTCTGGACGCGGTTGAGTGGGCGAAAAAGATGGTTGCTCTGGGCGCCGGTGAGATCCTGCTGACCTCCATGGACCAGGATGGCGTGAAGAACGGCTATGATATCGGCGTAACCCGCGCGATCAGCGAAGCGGTTAACGTACCGGTCATTGCTTCCGGTGGTGTGGGTAACCTGGACCACCTGGTGGAAGGTTGCATCGAAGGCAAGGCGGATGCGGTATTGGCTGCGTCTATCTTCCACTTCAACGAATACACCGTCCCTGAAGCCAAGCAGTACATGCGTGATAAGGGGATTGAAGTGCGCCTGTAAGCAGCACTTTTAAATTCTGATTAAAACCGCTGTCGGGAAACCGGCCGCGGTTTTTTTGTGTCTGATCTTTGTAGTAGAGTCAAAATCATCTTTACTGAAGGAACAGTTATGAATCCCGGTGCCGTGATCGCCTCATCCCTTCTTTTCCTCCTGACAACATTTTCCGTACAGGCCGCTGCAGTGCGCACGGCGACCGTGGCTGAGCTGGCGTTTGTGGTGGAGGAGAGTGCGCCTGCCACGGTGGTGAGTTACGACCACAGTCTGCTGAGTGCCCAGATTGAAGGGCGGGTGCTGGAGGTGCCGGTGCGGGTGGGTGACAAGGTTAAGCAAGGCCAGGTGCTGGTAAAGCTGGAGTGCAGTGATTATCAGTTGGCTCAATCCCAGGCCTCGTCGACGCTGTCAGCCTTGGATGCAAGGCTGGTATTGGCGCGCCAACAACTGCAACGGGCGGAGAAGCTGGTTAAGCAGCGCAATGCCTCTGAGGAACTGCGTGATCAGCGCCGGGCCGAGTTGCGGGCGTTGCAGGCGGAACGTCGGTCGGCAGTTGCAGCTGTGGATAACGCCAAACTGCGGGTGTCCCGCTGTGATATCAACGCGCCGTTTTCCGGCACGGTAACCGAACGCCCGGCGATGTTGGGCAGTCTGGCATCGGTCGGCACACCACTGGTGAAAGTGCTGAGTGATACACCACCGGAACTCTCCGCACAGGTCCCTCCGGCGCTATTACCCTCCCTGCGGAATACCGAGACCCCCTATTTCTTAAGTGAGCAGGCGCGTTACCCGGTAACGCTGCGCGTTGAGTTGCCGCTGGTGAACTTGATGACCCGTACCCGCGAGGTACGGATGCGCTTTACGGAAACGCCCGCGCTGACCGGTTCCAGTGGTCGCCTGATCTGGCGTAATCGTCAACAACAGATCCCATCCCAGTATGCAGTAAAGCGAGAAGGTGTTTTGGGGTTGATGTTGTGGCGTCAGGGGGTGGCAGAGTTTCTGCCGTTACCCGGGGCGTTGGAAGGTCAGGCGTTGCGGGTAGAGTTACCTGCCGACACCGAATTGATTATCGAAGGGCAGCACGCTGTACAAAGTGGCGATGCGATAGAGCGATTGGAGTCGGCTGATGTTGCAGCGCCTGCTGAATAACCATGTGCTCGCTAACCTGACATTTACGCTGGTGTTGGTGATCGGTTTTATCGCCTACAACTTGCTACCGCGCCAGCAAGACCCGACCATCAACTTCAACTGGATTGCGATCACCACGGTGCTGCCGGGCGCATCGGCGCAGGATGTGGAGCAGCGGGTGACTTTGCCGCTGGAAGATGCGATCCGCAACATTCCGGATATGCGTTTTGTCTCCTCGAACTCTCGCGAGAACGTCTCCAGCCTGCTGGTGCGATTTGAGGATATTGATGACGACACCTTCGACAAACACCTCACCGACCTGCGGCGCGAGATACAGAACGCCGAAAGTGACCTGCCGGAAGCGGCGACTGATCCCTACGTACTGGAGCTGACCACCTCCAGCTCTTTCCCCAGCGCCACCCTGGCGGTCGTTGCCGGACAGGATGACGAAAACCTGCGTGTGCAGGCCCGCAATATCGAAAAAGACCTGGAAAAGCTGAAAGGTGTAGACCGGGTTGATCCTGTTGGGCTGGACGATCCCGAGATTCAGGTTAACTTTGATCCGCAAATGATCCAGATGCTGGGTATCAGTCCGGTACAGCTTGCCGATACGGTACGCCAGTGGTTCCGCGATATCAGCGCTGGTAGCGTTAATGTGGGGCAGGAGTCCTGGTTGGTGCGACTGGCGGGGCGAGATGCCGACCCCGATGTGGTGAAAAAACTGCCTTTGGTGGGGCTCGGTGGTGAAGTGGAGCTGCAGCGCGTTGCCCAGGTGACCTGGGGGCGTGAGAAAGCTCGGCAAGATGCCAGTGTGGATGGGCGTCCGGCGATCGTGATGCCAATCATGAAGAAGGACGATGCCAACACCTTGGAATTGGTGGAACGCATCAAGGTCTACATGGAACAGCGTAATCAGCTGAAGGGTGCGACGGGTGTCGAGCTGGTGCTGATCGACGACCAGACCATCATGACCCAGGAAGCAATTGGCCTGATGCAGAACAACGCCCTGATCGGCTTGACGCTGGTGCTGGCTGTGGCTTGGTTGTTCCTGGGGGCGCGCATCGCATTGCTCACGGCCATCGGTATTCCGTTTATTCTGGCGGGTACTTTCTGGGTGCTTTGGAGCATGGGTGAGACGCTTAACGTTACCGTCCTGTTGGGGGTGGTGATTGTACTGGGGATGTTGGTGGACGATGCGGTGGTTGTGGTGGAGGCGATCTACTACCGTCTGCAGCAGGGTGAGCAACCGATCCACGCGGCGATCGCAGCGCTGCATGAGGTTGGACGACCGGTCACCACGGCGGTGCTGACCACCATGGCAGCTTTTCTGCCGCTGATGTTGCTGCCGGGTATCCTGGGTGACTTTATGCGTGTGATCCCGATGGTGGTGACCATTGCCCTGGCGATCAGTTTGATCGAAGCATTCTGGATGTTGCCTGCCCACGTCGTCGTGGCGAAGATCAGCTTCGATAAGCTGACCCGTTCCCAGCGCCTGCGTGAGAACCTGACCCGCAAGGTGCAGATCTTCTATATCCGTTTCCTGATCCGGGCGATTCGCCGTCCGCTGATCACCCTGCTGCTGGTGCTGCTGTTTTGCGGTTCGGCATTTAGCCTGCTGGCGCTGGGTAAGATCAAGATGGACTACTTTGCGTCCGATCCGCTGCGGATCTTCTATGTGAATATCGAGATGCCGCCGGGTACGCCGCTACAGCAGAGTTTGGAGAAAGGCGAGGAGATCGAGCAGCGCGTGCGCAAGTACCTTAACGGTGAGGATGTGCGTGCGATCACGGTGTATGCCGGGCAGATGTTTACCGAGACCGAACCGTTCTTTGGTGATCATTACGCCCAGGTACTGGTGGGCCTGAAACCAAAAACCGAACAAAACCGTTCAGTGGACGCATTGATCACAGCGATGCGCAGTGATGTCACAGCGGTGCCGGGGCCGATGAATATCTCCTTCCTGCGATTGGCGGGTGGGCCACCCACCTCCAAACCGATCAGTGTGAAGGTGCGGGGGGATGATTATGCCGAGATACGCGCGGCTGCGAACGCGCTTAAAGCCTTCCTGAGTAACCAGCCGGATATCATCGATATCAGCGATGATGCCGGTGGTGGCCGTATGACCCTGAATATGACGCCGGACTACGATGCGATCACCCGCGCCGGGGTGAATCCCCTGGATGTGATGCGGGCCGTGCAGCTGTTGGTGGATGGTGAAGTGGTTGCTGATATGCAGCACGACGGCGAGAAGGTGGAGGTTCGGGTGCGGGCGTTGCCGACGCCGCTGGCAGAGATTGATCAGCTGCTGCAGGCGCAACTGCCAACGCCGGGTGGCGATCTGATTCCGCTGGCGGAACTGGTGAATTACAGCCGCGAAGAGAGCTTGGGTAATATCCGCCACTACAACTTCCGTCGTGCGATCACCGTCGAGGCAGATATCGTCGAGGGAGGCCTGGATACGGTTGCGGCCAACCAGTTGATGCTGGATGAGTGGGATACGGTGTATCAGCAGCGTTTCCCCAATATCGATCTGGATATGAGCGGTGAGCTGGACGACATCCAGGAAAGCCTCGATTCGATCCAGGTGCTGTTCCTATTTGGTCTGGGGCTGATGTACCTGATTCTGGGGACTCAGTTCAGCAGTTATTGGCAGCCGCTGATGATTCTGGTGACGGTGCCAATGGCCTTTACCGGGGTGCTGGTGGGGTTGTTGCTGACCAACAACCCACTCAGCCTGTTTACCCTCTATGGCATCGTGGCGCTGGCGGGGATCGCGGTAAACGCCGCGATTGTGCTGATTTCGGCGGCCAATGCGCGCCTGGATTCCGGTATGAGCCTGCTGCACTCCACCCTGTATGCGGCGCGCCGACGGGTGATCCCCATTCTGATCACCTCACTGACTACCATTGCGGGTCTGTTCTCGCTGGCGACCGGTCTGGGGGGGCACTCGCTAATCTGGGGACCGGTGGCCACAGCGATTGTCAGTGGTCTGGTGTTCTCCACCATCCTGACGCTGATCGTGGTGCCGGTGCTTTATCGCCTGAGCATGGGGCGGGCAGCGCGTGCCAAACAGGCCCGACATCTGAGTTGAATCAAGACAGAAGAAATATTCCGT
>NZ_CAXRBQ010000003.1:0-11679 GCF_964228735.1 Pontibacterium sp.
ACGCCTCCATCGCCACGCGGCACGGCGGCAACTTGCTCAACTGTTTCAGCAGCTGTGTCCGCGCCACATTTTTTGAAAGCCGTGTATGTCCTTGTCCATCAATGCCGTGCAATTGAAAAGACAACTTGGCGATATCGATACCAACGATGCTAATCTTACTCATAGTGGACCCCCTATCTAGTGATGCCGGTCCAAACTTAATTGTGGCACTTAGGTGGGCGGGTCCATTTCATTTGCTACAAGTTGCGGACATAAAAAAAGCGGGAGCAAGGCTCCCGCAAAAATTGCCAAAGGCTTAAGCAAGCTGGCTATTCATGGAAAGTGATTCTGACTGATCCGTTGATTAACGAATTAGCGCCTTAGTCTCAAAGAACTCCTCAACACCGAAGTTACCCAGTTCACGGCCGTTGCCGGACTGTTTGTAACCACCAAACGGTGCTTCGTTGTTCCAGAAACCGTCGTTGATGTAGACCTGACCGGCGCGGATCTGGCGGGCCAGGGTTTCCGCCTTGGTTTTGTCTTCAGACCATACGCGCGCCGCAAGGCCGTATGGTGTGTCGTTGGCGATCTCCAGAGCTTCCGCTTCGTTCTGGTATGGGATCATGCACAGCACCGGGCCGAAGATCTCTTCGCGGGCGATGGTCATCTGGTTGTTCACGTCGGCGAAGATAGTTGGGCGGACGTAGTAGCCTTTATCCAGGCCTGCAGGGCGTTCCAGGCCGCCGGTCACCAGACGTGCACCTTCTTCCACACCGATACCGATGTAACGCTGTACGGTTTCCATCTGCATCTGGGAAGCCATTGGGCCGAGGAAGGTGTCTTCTTCGGTTGGATCACCCACCTTGAGGGATTCGGTGTAGGTCTTCGCGATCTCGACCGCTTCTTCGTAACGCGCTGCCGGTACCAGCATACGGGTGAGGGCGGTACAGGTCTGACCGCTGTTGAGCATCACATCATCCACACCCAACTTCACCGCGGTTTCCAGGTCCGCATCTTCACAGATCAGGAATGGAGACTTACCGCCCAGCTCCAGACATACACGCTTGATGGTTGGCGCTGCCGCCTGGGAGATACGTACACCGGCACGGGTGGAGCCGGTGAAGGAAACCATATCCACTTCCGGGTGGGTACACAGCGGTTCGCCCACTTCAGGGCCGGTACCGTTCACCAGGTTAAAGACACCTGCAGGCAATCCGATCTCATCGATCGCTTCCGCCAGCAGGAAGGCGTGCAGTGGGGTGTTTTCACTTGGTTTCACCACCATGGTGCAACCAGCCGCCAGGGCCGGGGCGACCTTGCCGATCATTTGGTGCAGTGGGTAGTTCCACGGATTGATAAAGGCACACACACCGACTGGTTCACGCACTGCAGTGGCGTTACCGATCTCGATCTCGTGATCCAGCAAGGCAGCGCGGTCCGCGTGTTTCGCCAGTGCATCGATAGGGTCTTCCACCTGGACTTCACGGCTGAATGCCAGAGTGGTACCCATCTCGGTGGTGATGGTGTGGGTCATCTCGTCCACACGCTTGGTCAGTGCGTCGGCCAGTTTGCTGATGTAGTCGGCACGCTCTTCAGCAGAGGTGCGGGACCAGCTGTTAAACGCGCGACGGGCGGCCTGCACGGCATTGTCTACGTCCACTTTATCGGCCAGTGCGGTGCGACCGGCAACCTCTTCGGTGGCCGGGTTGATCACGTCGATCATCTGGTTAGCGTGGGATTCTACCCACTGACCATCAATGTACAGTTTGTCGTAAATCTTCATTCTTAAATATTCCGGTCGTTAAGCGGCCAGCAGGCCTTCTTCGCGTAAATCTTTGATGGTTGCCTCGATGCTTTCACGCAGGGTGGCAACGATAAAATCAACATCGTCCCGGGTCATGGTGAGTGCCGGAGACATTACATTCAGGTGCACGATGGCACGGGTGATCAGGCCACGTTCGTCGGCGTGGTTGGAAACGCGCTTGCCGATATCCAGTTCTTCCGGGAAGAGCGCTTTGGTGGTTTTGTCAGCCACGTATTCCACACACATCATGAACTTGCGACCACGGACCTGGCCGACGATTGGCAGGTCTTCCAGGGTTTTCAGCTGTTGCTCGAAGTAGGGGCCTACTTCTTTTACGTTATCCAGCAGCTTGTCGCGTTCCAGGATCTCGATGTTCTTCAATGCTGCAACACACGCCACCGGATGGCCGGAGTAGGTGAAACCGTGGGCAAAGCAGCGGCCGCTGTCCGGTGCGTTCAGTACGTCGAAGATCTCGTCGGAGAAGATCGTCGCACCCAGCGGTTGGTAGCCGGAGGTCAGGCCTTTGGCGCAGGTGATGATATCCGGCTGGATATCAAATTCGGACTCGGAGGCGAACCAGTGACCCAGGCGACCAAAACCGGTCACCACTTCATCGGATACGTAAAGGATGTCGTTGTCCTTACAGATCTGGCGCATACGCTTGAGGTAACCGTCCGGCGCAACGATTACGCCACCCGCGCCCATGATTGGCTCGGCAAAGAACGCAGCGACTTTGTCGGCGCCACCCAGTTCGGTGATCTTGTCTTCAAACTCCTTAATCAGGAATTCAACGAAGTCAGATTCGCTCATCCCCTCTGGTGCACGGTAAAAGTTCGGGCAGCTCAGGTGGTGGATGGTGTCGCTGATAAAATCGAACTCCGGTGGATGGTCACCCGGTTTACCGCCAATCGACATGGAGGCATAGGTGGTGCCGTGGTAAGAGTTGATACGGGAGATAACATGTTTCTTGTCGTGTTTGCCGCGGCAGTTCTGGTAGTAGTGGATCATGCGGAACGCGGTATCCACAGCGGTGGAACCACCACAGGTGAAGAACACGTGATTCAGCGAACCCGGTGCCAGCTCGGCCAGTTTAGCGGCCAGCTCAGCGGCAGGGGCGTTGGTGAGATCCACAAACGGATTGGCGTAAGATAGCTGATACGCCTGCTGCGCAATTGCTTCAGCCATCTCTTTGCGGCCCAGACCGATGTTGTTACACCACAAACCACCAACGGCATCAAAGTACTTTTTGCCGTCTGCGTCGTAGATAAAATTGTTATCACCGGCAACGATCGGCAGTGCGCCTTCCTCGCGGAATACGTCGAATACCTGCCATGGGTGAAGGTGGTGGGCTTTGTCTTTTTGCTGGATGTCCTGGGTGTCGTACTGCTTGTCACCGGACAATTGAAAGTCGGTCATGGGAACACCTGCTGAGTCTATTGTTATCTTTATCCCTCCAGTCTAGGAGCAGGTGGGTGCAGGCTGTATACCCTGCTTAGGGTAGGTGTCCGGGGCCCATGATACGGGGCTTTGCGGCTTGCCCGCGCAGAGGTAAGGGAATCCAACACCTGAGAAATCCTCAAAGCTGCCCGAAAGTATTCTCAATAGTCGTGAGTGCTGGCTTGCCTTAATAATTTTTTTAGCGCGTTTGCGGCGCTTCGAAAAAATTATAAAAAGGGTATGACAACCAATGAATAAAACACTGACCTCGGTTTTGCTGGGTGCCGGATTGGCGGTTTCCTCTGTACAGGCGTTTGCAGATATCAGCGCGAACGTGAGCCTGACCAGCGATTACCGATTCCGTGGTATCTCTCAGTCTGCTGAAGATTTTGCTATCCAGGGTGGCATCGACTGGTTCAACGATGCGGGTTTCTTCGCCGGCGCTTGGGCAAGTAACGTCGACTTCTATCCAACCGGTGATGCGGATGATGACGGTGCGTCTGTCGAGCTGGACCTGTACGCAGGTTACGCGGGTGCAATCAACGATGACGTTGCGTACGACGTAACGGTTTACCGTTACATGTACCCAGGTGATGACATCAACCAGGATTACAACGAGATCGCCTTGGGTGTGGATTACGGCCCAGTGCGTGTGGCGTACTGGTACGCGGACGATTACCTGAACCTGGGCGAATCCACCCAGTACCTGGAACTGAACTACTCCATGGAGCTGCCACAGGAGTTCGGTCTGAACTTCCACGTGGGTCACTCCTTCGGTGATGCCTTCGACGACACCTCCCTCCTGGGCCTGGAAGACTACACCGATTACTCCATCAGCCTGACCAAAACCTGGGCTGAACTGGACTTCGAACTGGCATACCTGGACACCGATCTGGACGGTAGCTTCGAAGTGGAGAGCGACCACGGTGCGAACCAGGATACCTTCGTCCTGACCGTATCCAAGTCCTTCTGATCGACCTGATCAAAGCCTCGCCCCGGACACCACGCCATCCCCTTCAGGCAGGTGTGTCCGGGGCGTTGCCTAAACACATTTCTACCTGATCACACCAACTTTCTACCCTTAAGTGGGTATTTCTGCGCATTTCCCCTCTGCAATAAGCTCAAAAGCAACCACGTACCGTGTTGTTCCTGCATTCAAATAATAAGAGGTCAGGTTATGCGTCGTATGCCGCCGTTGAACCCGTTAAGGGTGTTCGAAGTAGCTGCCCGGCATGAGCACTTTGGCAAAGCTGCAGAGGAGCTGTCTGTCTCGGACAGTGCCGTCAGTCACCAGATCCGTGTGCTCGAAGAGTACATGGGCGTAAAGCTGTTTCTGAAAGAGGGGCGGGAACTGCGCCTGACCTCCTCTGGCCGCTCCCTGGGGCCTGCGCTCAAGCAAGCCTTTGACCTGATCGCAGATGCGGCCTTCAGTGTAAGTCAGCGAAACACGCAGGCTACGCTCAAACTCTCCATTCCCGATTCCATCGCCTCGAAGTGGCTGGTGAAGCGCATCGGGCATTTCCTGGAAGCCCATCCGGATATCGAGCTGGAACTCCAAACTACTGAAACAAGCACCGGCGTGCAGGATCTTCAAGCGGACATCTCCTTGGGTTTGTGGGATGAGCTGGACGTTCCGGAAGGCTATATGCGCTACGTGCTCAACGGTGTGGAGATGTTTCCGGTATGTAGCCCAACACTGCCCGATCCGCTGAGTAGCAATTCGGAAAATCAACCTCGTTTTCGGTTGTTAAAAGGGGACGATAATCCGCGTTGGACGCGCTGGTTTAAATCCTGTGCACCTGGCTTGATGGCCGAAGCAGAAACGATCCGTTACCAGCAATCCAGTCTGGCGCTTGAAGCTGCGCTGTATGGTCAGGGCGTGGCGATGAGCGATTCTATCACCGCGGCGGACTATCTGAATGAAGGGCGGCTGATGCGACTGCTGCCCGAGCTGAGTATTCCCGAACATCTGCAGCTGATTGTGCGCCGTACCCACGAAGAAAACAGCGCGATTGTTGCCTTTTGTAGTTGGTTGAGTGACGAGCTAAATGAACTGGGTGTTGAGCTTGAAGCCTTTTAATACAAAGGGTTAGCAGTTTTAGGTGGTGTTGCATTTTAGACGGATACACCCCTAAGGAGGGTATACACCCTCTGGTGAGAAACCCGGATAGTAGATACCAACAAAGCATCGCCCGAACGATGTATCGAATAATAACGTAGAACAGGTACCACCCGATGAGCACAACTGAACATGCTAAGAAGGCTCTACTGAAAACCAAATTTTTCCCTTACTGGTTGGATAACAAAGCTGCACCAGAGCCGGAACCGTCTTTGAAAGACAATATTAGCTGTGACCTGCTGATCGTAGGTGCAGGTTTTACCGGCCTGTGGGCTGCCATCCACGCGAAAGAACAGAATCCACAGCGTGATGTGGTAATCATCGAGTCCCAGTGTGTAGCGATCGGTGCATCCGGTCGTCCGGCGGCGATCCTGTCTGCGTCTGTAGTACACGGCCTGGAAAACGCTGACCGCTTCTTCCCGGAAGATATCGTTGAGCTGGAGCGTCTGGGTAAAGAGAACATGGATGGCTTCCGCGAAACCATCGAGAAGTACGAGATCGACTGTGATATCGAGTGGGGCGGTGAGCTGACCGTTGCTGTGGGTCAGGAAGGTATCCCTGATCTGGAGCGTGAGTACAAACTGTACAAAGAACACGGCCACGATGCGCATATGCTGAGCGGCGAAGAAGTTCGCTCCGAGATCAACTCACCACTGTTTGACGGTGGTCTGTGGTCCAAGCAGCGCAGTGGTACCGTGCACCCGGCTAAGCTGGCCTGGGGCCTGAAGCGTATCGCTAAAGAGAAGGGCGTACGCATCTTTGAATACACACCGTTAAAAGATTCCAAACACCTGAAACCGGGCGTTCTGGTCAATACGCCGGAAGGTTCTGTTAAGGCGAACAAAGTGCTGCTGGCAACCAACGCATTTGCGGCGGGTAGCAAGAAGATCAAGAACCGCGTTGCGGCGATCCGCGACCGTATCGTAGTCACCGAACCGCTGACCGACGAGCAGTTGGCAACCATCGGCTGGAAGAACCGTCAGGGCGTATACGACACCCGTACCCAGCTAAACTACATGCGTCTGACTGCGGACAACCGCATCCTGTTTGGTGGTCGTCTGGGTTACTTCTTTAACAACAACACCGATCCGAAAGCAGACAAATCTGCCGACAACTTCGTAAATCTGGTGCGTAACTTCTACAAAACCTTCCCAACCCTGAAGGAAGTGAAGTTCTCCCACGCATGGAGTGGCCCGATCGGTCTGACAACCCGCATGGCGGTGCACTATCAGAGCTATTACAAAGGCGACATGGTGTACGCCGGTGGTTACTCAGGCTTTGGTGTGACCGCGACCCGCTTCGGTTCCCGTATTGGCCTGGCGGTGCTGGATAACACCGGTATCCCGGAAACCAAATTGAAGTTTGCCCGTACCCAGCCAAACTGGATTCCACCTGAGCCGTTCCGTTGGATCGGTGCGAAGATCACCATGTATGCACTGGATACCATGGATGAGAAAGGTGGCTGGCGTGTGCCTTGGATCCGTCTGGTCGAGAAGATGGGATTCCCGATCACCCAGAACGAACTGGGTTAATACAACCCGAACACATTGAGTCCGGTGGATGTTGGAGCCGCCGGGCTGAATGTCCCATTCCACAGATTCCACCCCATGACTCTGTGAGCACAGTGTGGCCAAGGCTCCCGCACTGTGCAGTTGCCTCAAGGGTTTACCCAACCCCGTTTTTAACGCAGATCGCGTTTGCAGGTTAAGAGCCTTGTTTATGCTCTGGTCCGTATAGACCTTACCTTCGGGGAAGACTTTGTCTTCCCCTTTTTTTGTTTAGGATTTTGGTTTATTCGCACCTTTGTAGGGCAGCGTTCACGCTGCCGGCAGGCTGAAGGCCTGCCCTACAGAGAGAGCCGATTACCTAGTTCGTCTCATTCGCCACCGCTTCCCGCAAACACTCCATAAAGGTACCAATCACCAGATCATTCTCCGGATAGGGCTTGGTTATTGCCGAGAAACTGTTGGAGTAGTTAAACCGATCCTGCATAAGCGGGCGCATCTCCGTCAGCCAACCCCAGTTCTTCACCAAATGTTGCGGTAGAAAGCCCAGGTAGTGTCCGGTCAGGATCAGCGCTGCTCGTGCCTCCTGGTGATGAGCCGAGGCATGTTTGTTCCAGCTCGACATCACCGGATCAACTTCGCGTCCCGGCATCAGGCGGGGAGACTCCACAAACTTAAAGCGTTGCAGCTCACCGGTGCTGATGTTGCTGTCGTCACGGTTGTACAGTGGGTGATCCTTCGCGCAGTAAAGGCTCATCTCCTCATCAAACAGCGGCATGAAGTCCAGCTCGGGGATGCTGCGGTGGGTCACGGTAATACCGATCTGCACACGGCCATCCAATACAGCAGGCACCACATCGTCAGAACCCATACTGGTAATGCGTACCCGCACATCCGGCGCTTTCTCGGTGTAGAGCCGTAGCGCCTCGATAATGCAGGAACGGTAGGCGCCCAGCATATGTTCGGCAAAACCCAGGTGCAGGTGGCCAAGGATGCGTTCGTGGGAGATGTTCACGCGGTTACGGAACTGGTCCACGGCACTGAGCAGGTCCTGTGTGGCTTCGTATACCACCTTGCCATGATCGGTCAGGGAGAAACCACCACGTCCGCGATTACACAGGCGCATATCCAGGCGTTTCTCCAGGTCCGAGATGTAGTTGGAGATGGTGGAGTTGGCGAGGTTCAGCTCCACCTCCGCCGGGGTAAAACCGCCGGATTCCACCACTGCCTTGAATACCCTTAGCAGGCGCAGGTCCAGATCGGCGAGTTGGCCCGAGAGTGCCGCTTTACGCTTACCCATGTTGTCTCCGTTGTTTTTATATTGAGATATATAAAAGTGTAGTCGTTCAAAGAATTATATTAGTGGGTGTAGAGCTGGTCTATAAACCTGAGAGGGTAGTTCGATCTGCCCGTGCTAACGACCAGTGATAAGAGACCCGGAGACGATGAGCAGTAGTGTTGAGTTGTACGATGCCGATATCCAGAAAGCTCGGACAGAGGTGTTCCATGAGCCCTATCCGTTCACTCTGCACGATAACTTCCGGGCCAGTTATGCCGAGCTGCACAACCGTCCATTCCCGGTGGTCTCCACACCGTTGTGCGTATCCCATATTGCACTGAAACACGATGCCAGTTGCACCGCTGCCGCCACGCGAGAGCATCTTCAAGCCCTCTGTGAACGCTACAGCGTGAACGGTCCACGTGACGGCGATACCTGTTTCTACCAGGATTTCGGTGAATTCGAGGTGCGCTGGGAGCAACACTTCGAATTCTGTAGTTACACCTTTATTGTGCATGACCAGGCTGCGGTGCCGTTCCAGACGCCACCGATTGATCTGTTGCCGCAGGATTGGCTGTCATCCGTGCCCGGCCAACTGATTGCTGCGGTAAATGTCGAGATGCGTGATGCACTGTATGAAGATGTGACGCCACAGGTGTTGCGCCCCTGGTTTGAAGGGCAGCGCCTGATCGGCTCCCGGATCGGGGCAGAACGAGCTTCATTGTGGAGTGCGTTTCGCCTGCACAGTGACAACTTCAACCGCATTCTGGTACTCAGCAAAGACCTTAACGAGTGTCAGGCCGGCCGTGTACTGCGCGCACTGCTGGAGCTGGAAACCTACCGCAACATGATGTTGCTCGCTTTCCCGCTGGCCCGTGAGATCAGCCGCAAGGTAACCGGCATGGAACGCCAGCTAGCCGAAGCGGTGCGCCAGATGGGTGACATTCGCAGTGCAGAGGACGAGCGGGTACGACTGAACGAGCTCTCCGGCATGGCTGCTGCTATCTCCGAAATGATCGCGGATACCCGTTACCGCTTCGACGCGACTCATGCTTACTACGATCTGGTCGAAAGCCGCCTGGCCGAGCTGGAAGAGCGGGAGATCAGTGAACTGCAGACGGTTCGTGCGTTTATCGATCGTCGGCTGTTACCGGCATTCCGCACCGTCCAGGCAGCGCAACGTCGCATGGATGACCTGGCCCGCCGCATCGACAGTGCCAGTGACTTTCTGCGTACCCGCGTGGATATGTCGATTGAAGCGCAGAACCACGAACTGCTGATCTCCATGGACCGCCGCGCCAAGCTGCAACTGAACTTACAACAGACGGTGGAAGGCTTGTCAGTGATGGTGCTGAGCTACTACCTGGTCGCGCTGGTGGAAAAACTGTTGGGTGGTGTATCGATCTTCGCCGAAGGCTTTAACAAACCGCTGGCGGTGGCTATCTGTGTACCGATCGCGCTGGGTGCAGTGTGGGGCTTGTCGCGGCGCTGGAAGAAGCGCCTGAAAAAGATGGAATCGAAGTCGAGATAACTTAGTGGCCATTGGTTGTCTGAGAGACAGATGAAAGGGGAGCGACAAAGCTCCTCTTTTTCATGGTGCCAAGATACTTCCACCCATTACGCAAGATAGTATCAATGCCGTTATTGATTGTTCACTAAGCTACTAAGTATGTGCGAGTTCTGCGCAGTTATTACCGGCGGCCTGTGATCGTCAGGGCGCTAAAATCCTTTGTGATCAGATCGAGGGAATTCCCAATGGGTACAGGTTCTAGTTTGAAGACTTTATTTACAGGGATTCTGTTCGGAACAGCTTTAACACTGACGCCGGTTCTAAGTAGTGCTGTTTTTGACCTGGATTCAAGTGCAGCTGTATACGCCAAGGGAGGCAACGGCGGTGGAAATGGTGGCGGCAACGGAGGCGGTAACGGAAATGGCGGTGGGAACGGTAACGGCGGCGGACATGGAGGAGAAAAAGGCGGCCATGGTGGGCATGCAAAAGGTGCCGATGACGCTGACGGCCATCGTGGTCACGGTAGGGGGCATGCCAAACATGAATACGGACATCAAGACGATAATGGCAAACTGATAGGTAGTCTGAACGCCGCGCATGCGTCAGCAACAGCGCGAGCACATGCTGCACCTCATTCCCGCGTAGGTTTAATCGCGACCTATGAACGTGCCGTGTTGGCATCCAGCGTTTCGGATGATGATGCTGAACGCATCAGTGATCTGTTGGCAGAATTGGATAACCCTGAATTGACCAATCAGGAGCGAAAAGCGATTCAGGCTGAGTTGTCCGAGATCGTTGGCAATCTTGAACAGGGCGTGGAGAAAGACGAAGCGGATGTGGAAACCCTTGCTGCCGTTGCCCGAAGTTCGTTGGAAGCTGCCAGCAACAAGGAACTGGATAGTGAAGACAAGATGATGGATGCGGTCAACGAGCTGCTGGGTATCAGTGAAGACAATGAGGTTGTCGCTGCTGTAAAAGCGATGGATGATGCTCCTGAGCCGGAAGAGGAATAACGGTTCAGGTGTAGTAATTAAATACGATCTTACTGGCGATGTCCGCTGTCGGCACAGAGCGGCCGTTCGTTTAAAGTGGACAATCAGCCAAAGGACTAAACAGCCCAGTCTTCATATTTCACTAGATACCAGCATCCATCTACTTGCTGAAATGAATATTTCAGAAGAAAACCTGTATCAGGTTTAAACAGGCGCACATTTCTCTTTCCGACGCTCGCTATCGTAACTTCCATTATTAGTGGAATGGATTTTCGTGCTTGTGGTGACGGGTATATCGGATGCTTCCGCCCAGCAACCTCCAACTTTGATAAGGTGGTGTAGACTGTTTCCCACTCTGGATTTGCATCGACATCAACCCAAGAGTGTTCAAGCGGATAAACAATGTATTTCTCTTGCCAAAGCCGATTCCTCTCAAACCTCTCTAGGAAATCCGCGAACGCAATTGGGCAGATCTCTCCCGCCACCACACTAGGAACGGAAAGAGCAACAGTTATTAGAAGAACTAGAAATAACTTCATCCTGTGTACCATGCAGGTCAATGGCTTATTGAATTAGGATAGTTGGACAGTGAAAGCTCATCTCTAAGAGTTTTTCCTTTTTCTCTGAATAAATCGTTTGGCATGGTATCTAACCGCAGAGATTCGAGACCGTGATAAATCGGGGAATGGCCGTAATGGGTCGGCAACCGACCTCTTTGCCTTGTGGTCGACGGTAGGCAGGCCATAGCGACCAAGACGGTCGCTTATCGGCACAAAGGGGATAATCTCAAATTAAGAAACTTTCTTAGGGAAAGAACCTGTGTACTGAGCTATACATAGGTTCAGAGACGAAAGCTCATAAAGTTATCCTTACTCAGAAGAGGCCATGTCTCGATGCTAGGTCACGTGTGCTTGACTGCTATTAAATTGATTTTAATCTTTTGCATCACGACCTCTCACGCTTCTGAAAAAGGAGATATTAGGCGCCTCTCCATTAAAGAGATTGAACCCTTAGTACCTGAAATAATAAAAAAGGCACAGCAAGGTGATCCTGA
>NZ_CAXRBQ010000004.1:0-11415 GCF_964228735.1 Pontibacterium sp.
TTGAAGCAAGTAGATGTGTAGGTTTTGGCGCCTTGAGCGTCATGAGAATCTCCGCAAATTGGGTTCGCGAAAGATCCTCGACTGCTACGTACTGACGCGTCAGGGGATTACTCTCCATGGGCAGTGCGGCCGTCCCCACAACATTGATGGGACCCGTTACTTTGCGACGCCTGCTTTCGCAGGTTGTGCCTTTATCCGGAGAGGATCTTTCAATTCTTTGCGCGGTACTGATTTCCCGCGAACAGACCCTGTGGCCGACTCTCGTCAGTGAGACCGTTATCCGATCACATCAATGTGCCCGTTGACCTTCCCTGTCCAGAGTGGATGCGTTCAGCCATTCGGGTGGTAAAGCGAGGTGAAAAAGAGGAGGCGTAAAAATACGTGTGCGGGCATGTAACGTACGCAAGAAGTGTGTCGGTCTCTGCCAGATTTCCCTACCCAAACCCGGCATCACGGACGCAATCAGCTTGTTCCCCACAACGTATCGCCAACAATCACCTTCCTCAGGTTCGTTTGCTTTACACGCTGTAAACTAAATTAACGGGGTGCATCCTAGCATTAACAACTGTTCATGTCTTATACAGTTGTGGAATAAAACGTACGTTCGAATGAATAAAAAGTGATCGATTGTTCAGGAACTTTTTGACCAAATCGCAACTGTCCGATAGCTACTGGTGCTCAAGGTCAGTTATGTCATTATCGTAAACATCAGCGTCATCTGCGGACATGATGCTCTCGTCAAGTTCGTCCCATAACAGAATGATCGGACCTGCACTGTAATGAACATGTTGATGTAGCAACCTGCGGGATCGGCTGCGGATAGAAGGGACGAGATGGGGATAAGACGCGACCGTTTGATTAGCGTTGTGGGCACTGTTAACCGGTAGATTACGATCAGGCGAGGAACCGTTATCGTTATCCTGATGGAATAATTTAGTGTGTGGACTGCGGTGCATACTTACCTCCATCCCCTACAAGATAAGTATGCAACCTTCAAGCCATCAAATAAAATTCTTAATTTTCAAGAAGGTACTATTTCGGCTTTGAGGAAAACATTATAAAACTGTTAAGGTGCTGAAACATCTTTCTTCAACCCATACTTGTCGATAAGGCGATACAAGGTTACACGGGAGACCCCCAGGATCTTCGCAGTTTTCGTAATGTTGTGGTGGGAGTAGTGCAAACCACTTTTTACGGCCATCTCTTCAGCATGGTTACGAGCTTCGTCGAGGGACATGACCTCTAACGAAACTGGTGCTTGGGAAAGACCAAGATCGCTTGGTGTAATCAAGCGATTTTCCCCCATAACCAAAGAACGCCTGATCCGGTTGATCATTTCGCGGATATTTCCCGGCCAGTGGTGTTTGTTCATCGCTTCGATGGCCTGCGCCGAGAATCCCTGCACGCGGCTATCATATTCCTGAGAGAACTTCCGCAGGAAGTATCGCGCAAGCAGCTCAATATCTTCAAAACGCTCTGCCAGTGTCGGCATCTGAATATTCAGTACATTCAACCGATAATAAAGATCTTCACGGAACCGTCCCTCTTCGACAGCCTTTTCTAAATCGACATGCGTTGCGGCAATAACCCGTGCGTTCACACGGATGCTTTCATTACCTCCCAGGCGCTCAATCGTTCGTTCTTCCAGGAAACGCAACAGATATACCTGAAGTTCCAAAGGCAGGTCGCCGATTTCATCCAGGAAAATCGTACCGTTTTGTGCCGCCTCAATACGCCCAATTTTGCGTTTATAAGCCCCTGTGAAAGCGCCTTTCTCATGCCCAAACAGTTCAGCGTGAATTAGTGTATCCGGTAGGGCACCGCAATTGACCGCAATAAAAGGCCCATCATGCCGAGCAGAACGCTGGTGTATCGCGCGGGCAACCATCTCTTTACCGGTGCCGGTATCGCCGCCTATCATCACGGGCGCGTCTACATTTGCAACTTTGCGTATCTCACTGAAGACCTTTCGCATCGGCTCGCTGGAGCCAACCATCTCTGTTTGCTCGTACTCATTTGCGCCCTGGCTTTCCAACGAGCGCAGCAGGGCGATACCGTAGGCATGTCCAAGAGTTGCCTTCAGATAATTCAGGTTGTTGTCCAAAGGAAGCGTGAAATAGTCGTAAAAGTTAGCGCAGATAAGGTGCTGAAAATTTGCATCCAGAAGATCATTGTGTTCGATAAGCGCAATCCATATCGTATTGTATTCTCTACTAACGATATCCATGACTTGCTGACGCTGAAGATCACTTAGGTGGCTCAGATACACTATTCCGACCAGATAGTGATAGTCATGAATACATGCTTTTGCACGGGGCGAAGTTGTAACCCTGTCGAGCGCCCAATCATCGAAATGAAAGCTGTCGATGTTGCTTGGATGGTACTCCGCCATGTCAAGATATAGCGCTTTACGAACTCCTCCATCGTCTCGCTGCGTAAGTTGTGAAACCGGGTTCATAGCTAAGACCTTAATTTGTTACCAGTAAACAGGTGTGCAAATACTATACAACCCATAGATAAGTTAAGTGTAGACACCGATTCTTGGGGCTGAGGTGAAAACCTTGCAATACACTGCTATTAAACATGCGTTACATCGAATCTAAATATGTCATTAACGTGAACGCATAAAGGAGGAAGATGTAAGAACCACTGTACAAAAATTGCGCATTTATTCCCGGTCAGATCTATATTTGTATCTGAAACCAAGGGGTACTTGCCATGTATAGCAACTACTTTGGATTATCAGAACCTCCTTTCGCAATTGCGCCCGATCCGCGCTTCCTTTATATGAGCGAACAACACCGTGAAGCGCTGGCTCACTTGCTTTACGGCATTAACAGTAACGGCGGGTTTGTGCTGCTGACGGGCGAAGTTGGAACCGGTAAAACAACGGTGTCGCGCTGCCTGCTGGAGCAGCTTCCGGAAAATACTGAGATCGCCTTTATCCTAAATCCCCAGTACACGGCGATCGAACTGCTCGAAGCGATCTGCGACGAACTCAATATTGAGTGCCGTAAAGAGGGTGAGCTCAAGGATTACGTTGACGCGATCAACGAACACCTGCTGGAAAACCACCGTAACGATAAACACACAGTGCTTATCATCGATGAAGCACAGAATTTATCGGCAGATGTACTCGAAACCATCCGCTTACTGACCAATCTTGAAACCAACACCCAGAAACTGTTGCAAATCATCCTGATTGGCCAGCCGGAATTAACCGAGAAGCTGTCACAACCGGAATTACGGCAGGTAAACCAACGCATCACCGCACGTTACCACTTACGGGCACTGACCAGAGAAGAGCTCCCTGCATACGTTGCCCATCGTTTGTCTGTTGCGGGTGTTGACGGTCAGCTATTCCCGCCATCTTCGATTAAACGCTTATACAGGCTCACCAAAGGTATTCCGCGTTTAGTAAACATCATTTGTGATCGCGCACTGCTGGGTGCATACGTTCAGCGGGAAAACCGGGTAGAGGAGAAAACAATCGGCAAGGCTGCCAATGAGGTATTTGGTGACTCTTCTCCGGCAATATCAGAACGGACTGAAAAGCGGGGCGTTGTGGCACTGGCCATTGCTGCCTGTGTCTTTGCGACTGTCGCACTTGGTTACGTGCTTTATACTCAGAATCCGGATCAAAACCTGATTCAGTCTGCGAAAACCGTCACTGCACAGGTGATTGAACAGAGCGAACAAACCATCTCAAATATAGCGTTGCCCGGTAATCCAGGTGCTATTAGCAGCGGCCAGGAACTTTCGAATCCAGCCAACTGGCAGTGGCCTACGGGTACCGACACATCCAGGACGGAAGTGCAGGCTTATAAAGTACTGATGCAACAGTGGAACCTGACCTATGAGCCTAAAAAACAGCCCGCCGTATGCCGTTTTGCAGAAACCAACGGGCTACGCTGCCTATTCAACATCGGCAGTCTGGAAGAGCTGATAAATCTCAATCGTCCCGCGGTACTAAAATTATTCAACGCTAAAGGGCAGAACTTTTTCGGCACGTTACTGGCCGTAAAAAATGGTGTTGCTGAAGTTGCTATCGGCGGCGAAGTGCGCCGGGTATCAGTAGAAGACCTGAAGTTATGGGTGGTCGGCAAATACACCGTGATGTGGCGAGTGCCGGAACACTACAAGGCTCCTATACATCCAGGCATGGAAGGCCCGGAAGTAATCTGGCTTGATCGTCAGCTGGCATTGTCACAGAGTAGGGCACCGCGTTATTTCAGGCTGCAAACCTATGACGGCGGCCTCGTTCGACAAGTGAAACGCTTCCAGGCCAGTAACGGGCTCGTTCCCGATGGCGTAGTCGGCCCTCATACAGCGATCCTGCTCAACTCCGTTAGTGATCAAAAAGCGCCGATGTTGAAAACACTGCGAGGGGAGGCGTGATATGTCATACATACTGGACGCCCTGAAAACTTCAGATCGCGATCGAAATCGGGGTAAGGTCCCTGATATCCAGACGCAAACCCTTCAGGTAGTCGAAACATCCAGCGGTAAGCCAATCCCCTATATGTGGGCCGGTGTGGTATTTCTGGCTATTGCGATCGTACTCATCGCCGGAAAATCGATTCTGGATCAGGGCGAACCGCAGATTCAGGTAGTGCAACAAACACCACCAGAAACAGTGCCGCCGATTTCCACAACGCCAGACGCCAAGGTTCAGGTATCGTTGCCGATCAAGGTATCGGACCCGCCATTACGTAACGATGAGTGGCTGCTTTCTGCGGAAGCGTTGGACACGGTAGAAAACGTGCGTATCAACACCACACAAGCACGTAAAAATGACCTGTCGGTTGCGAGTACACGGTTTGCTGACAATCTCACACAACAAGCCATTATTGCAGCACCAAAACCCGCTAAACCCAAACCTGTTGTGAAGAAACCAGAGATAGCGGAGGCAGCGACCTTAGCGTTAGCGAAGCCGAAAGCCGCACCGGTTTCTGAAGAGCCCAAACAGCCCGATCCGTACGCAGGCATTCCGCATCAGAAACAGTTGCCATTGCAGGTTCAAAGGGCGTTACCTGAACTGAACTTTACGGTTCATATCTACTCCGCTAAACCCGCATCACGCCTTGTGAAAATCAACGGTATGCGACTACGGGAGGGGGATCAGATCAGCAACGCGCTAAAACTGAAAGAGATCACCAAAGACGGGGTGATTCTGTCCTTCAATAACCGTCCATTCTGGCGTACGACACGTTAACCTGCACCTTATCCGATGTGGGAGTATCCGCTCCCACAGGCGCCTTTTACATACTGTTACATCTCTGCACAACTCTCTACATCGCCAGCAAATCCTATTTACAGCCCAGCGTTAGTCTAACTGTCATGAACTTTTGCGTTGTGGCAGCTTCCCCTTCCTGCCTGCAGTAGAAGTTCATCAATAAAAACAATTAAGAACGCTACTGCGGAGGATGAACACAATGAATACGAAGATAAAACGCCGTCTATCCGGCGTTTTACTGGGCGCGGCTATTGCTGCAGCATCCGGCACAGCATCTGCCTACAACCTGGTAAACGAAGACGGTAAAGAACTGAACTTCGATCTTGAAGTGATTGCAGGGTACTTCAGCAGCCAGGAAACCTACGGTAACAGCGACAGCGATCCAAGCTGGACCGAAGTCTACGCAAAGTACGGTTTCTCCGGCAGCACTGCGATCAGTGATGACACTGCTCTGTACGGCGCGGCAAATGTACTCACATCTGCAACCTTTGGTGACGGTGACGCTGCAGGCCTCACCACCGGTGACGAAAGTGAAACCGAGATCGAAGATCTGTACGCTGGCTTCCGCAACGACATGATCGATTTCTCCATCGGTCGCCAGAACGTGACCATCGGCGACGGTTTCATCCTGAACGGCGACTCCCTGAATATGGGTGAAGGCCTGGACGGTATCGTTCCTGGCTTCAGTGCCAACCGCGGTGGTGCGTACTGGCTGGCTGCGCGTAAAGCGTTTGATAAAACCGCAGTACTGAAAGTAGGCGGTGACTCTGGATTGCGCTCCGACATCTTCTGGATCGAATCAGACAACCCTGCCCAGTCCAGCGTAGAGATGGCGGGTATTAACTTGGAACACGTATCTGATACCGGCACATTCGGCGCGATGTATCTGGAAGGGCTGGACGTTGATTCCACGGCAGCAAACTTCTTCGGCCAGCAGGGTCGTGATGGTCAGGAGACACTGAGCGTCCGCTACCAGGGCAATGCCGGTGTAGAAAACCTGTTCCTGTCCGGTGAATACGTCACCCAAGAGAACGGCGTAACTGGCGCTGATTCAGACGCGTGGTATGCAGAAGCGGGCTGGACCTTTGCGGATATGCCTTGGTCTCCGACTGTTAACTATCGCTACACCAGCTACGACAACGGTTACGACCCACTGTTCTTCGGTTTCAACCGTGGCTACGGCACCTGGTTCCAGGGCGAAGTTGCGGCGAACTACGCGGGTCCATTCGGTACCGATTCTGACGTTCACTACCTTGGCGTAACAGCCTCTCCAAGCGAAACCCTGACCGTTGGCGCAATGTACTTTGACTTCAGCGACACCAACAACGGCGCAGGCACTAACGACGCAAACGAAATCAACATCTGGGCAGAGTGGGTGGCCGCAGATCACCTGATCATTAGCCCACTGGTTAGCTTCTACACCCCTGACAGTGCATCCAGCACCCAGGGTAACGATGACACCAATACCTACTTCCAGGTACTGGCGATCGTACCGTTCTAATCATAAGGATCGGACGAACAAATACCGGCCCCCTGCAAAGTGGGCCGGTTTATTCGGTATAACAACCTATAAAAAGGAACAACCTCCATGCAGACAGAATTCAGTTTAATCATTAACGGCAATAAGGTAGCGGGCGATCGTGGCACTTTTGATGTGATCAACCCCGCGACAGAAGAGGTTGTTGCCGCCTGTCCATACGCATCCGTCGAGCAGCTCAATGCCGCGGTAGATGCAGCAGAAGAAGCGTTCAAGACCTGGCAGTACAGCAGCGACGAAGAACGCAAACAGATCCTGCACCGCATTGCAGACCGCATTGAAGCAAATGCGGGAGCTCTGGCAGAGGTGATCGTAAAAGAGCAGGGCAAGCCGATGTTCCTGGCTCAGGCGGAAGTGGGCGGCGCTGTGGCCTGGACCCGTTACACAGCCGATCTGGAGATCCCAGTTGAAGTGCTGGAAGACTCCGAGAACAAACGCATCGAGCTGCACCGTAAGCCACTGGGCGTTGTAGGCTCCATTACTCCCTGGAACTGGCCACTGATGATCGCTGTGTGGCACATCATGCCAGCCCTGCGCACCGGTAACACCGTTGTCTGCAAACCATCCGGCCTGACACCGCTCAACACCATCATGCTGGCTGAAATTATCAACGCAGAAGTCCCAGCAGGTGTGATGAACATTCTGACAGGCGAAGCGGGTATTGGTAGTGCAATTACCGGCCACGAGAAAATTCGTAAGATTGTGTTTACCGGTTCCACCCCAACCGGCCAGGCGATCATGCGTAACGCTGCATCCAACCTGAAACGCCTGACCCTTGAACTGGGCGGTAACGACGCAGGCATCATCCTTCCGGATGCAGACATCGATGCCATCGCAGAAGGTATCTTCCAGACCGCGTTCCTGAACATGGGCCAGACCTGTGCGGCTCTAAAACGCCTCTATGTTCACGACAGTCAGTACGATCAGGTTTGTGAAAAACTGGTCGCTATCGCCAACGCCCAGGTTGTTGGCGATGGCATGGCTGAAGGCACAACCTTTGGACCGGTACAGAACAAAGATCAGTTTGAACTGGTGAAAGAGTTGGTGGAGGACGCCAAAGCGAACGGCGCCCAGGTACTGTGTGGCGGCGAACCGAAATCCGGTAGAGGTTTCTTCTTTCCACCAACCATCGTAGCGAATGCAACGGATGATATGCGCATCGTTGCTGAAGAGCAGTTTGGTCCGGTGCTGCCGGTCATCCGCTACAGCGACGTGGAAGAGGCTGTTGTACTGGCCAACAACTGTGAAGTAGGTCTTGGTGGCTCTGTGTGGTCATCCGATATCGAAGCCGCTCAGAAAGTCGCTCAGCGTCTTGAGTGTGGTACTGCGTGGATCAACGGTCATGCGGAAGTCCTTCCACACGCACCGTTTGGTGGCTGCAAGATGTCCGGATTCGGTGTGGAGTTCGGTAAGGAAGGCCTGCTGGAGTACACAGTCCCTCAAACGCTGAACATCAATAAGTAAGTCCTGCGTTCCCCTCAAGCTGCGGGGTTCAATAATCCCGCAGCAGCACTTTCGTGTGCTCTTTTCTTGTACTTTTCTTGTCAACTGGCTGTCTAGCAATTTCTCATGCTGGAGTTCGCAGGAACCTTCAGGTTCCTGCTTTTTTTCAGGAGCCAACCACCTGCCTTTGCATCGGGTTTGTTGGGCTTCGCGATGCGAAGACCAACCTACGTGAGCGTTGTAGGTTGGCCAACCCGCGAAGCGGTGTTGCCCAACGCCAGGAATGCCAGCAAGTCACTGATGACAAATTGAACTCGTTACGGGAGAAGTATTGGCGTCGTTCCCACACAGATCATAGTAAGCGGACAACTCGCACAAAAAACAAACGGCACGAAAAGACCGAAGGACTATCAATGAGGGGAAGAGGGCAGAAATAAGAAAGGGCACGAACTACGTGCCCTTAGGATGGAGACAGTAACGAATTGATTCTCGGCTTTGAACAACTCTTTACTGTAGAAAATCTTGAAAATTCTAGAGCATCCTTGCTCCCTAGAGTTCCGGATTTTTCGGCTTTGATCTGGAACTCAACCTGTTATAAGACTCTTTCGCTGGAGAAGTCATAACAGTTAAGCTAATTAAGGACTTAATCATGTATTAGAGCAATACGAAGGATTTCGTATTTGGGTAGTAGGACGCCTAAACCAGCTGTAAATCCTGTTTAAAACAGCTTAATTTGATGAGGTATCAGAGCTTGAATCAGATTTACTGTGTTTGAGGTCAGCACAATAATCACGATCCGTGGATTTCGGTGTGAACCATACATAATCCGCCGCAGCGACTTGATCCACCAGGTAAGCGTCATAGTCGTCAATTTCCGAATCAACTTCCATCAGCATAACAACTGCCAGGTCCCTGTTGTCAGCGTTTTTAAGCGCCAAATGAAGTGGGACATCAGAGTCTTTTCTAAAATGGTAGGCGCCCGCAACTAAAACAACCTGCGGCGCCTCTGAATCAACAATTGCACTCGCCATTCTGGCATCACGGGCCAACTGAATACTTAACATCGGATGGAGAGTTTCTCGTGGCATCATCTTACAGTGCTGTTCGTATATCTCGGTTAGCAGGGTTTGTTTGATCTCGTCATTAACGCTGAGCGCAGACGTAAGCCGATCATCAGCGGTAAGCTCCTCAGAGCCGCGCTGATAGATTTTCTTTACCTGTTCCCGTGACAGATTGCCCGCAGTAAGCTTAAACCCACTGGAGACAGCCAGCTCCACGAGAGGACCATATGATTCCCATGACCAGCCCTTATCATTCCACTGGAGACTTTGTTTGAGCTGATTGCCCTGAGCTTCGCGGTCTAAAGCTGTAAGAAGGGAAGATTGGCTGTCATCCAGCATCTCTAGCACAACTTCGGCAGGTTGCTCTGCAAGCGCACTCAATATGCGTTGTTCAAGCATATGATGGTCTGGATTATCGTGCTTTTCACCAATCAGAATAACTTCGGCACGCGCCAGGTTTTCAAGAAGCACATTCGGAGAGATCACTTTCTGTAATTTCAGGTCCACCACCTTACCCACCATGGGATGATCGCGTTCCAACGGTGATTGCCAATCATCTTGCGCAAAACTTCCCACTGAGAAGGTCAGGGCGGTAAAACAGAATAATCGGATACAGTGCTTCAACATAAACAAGACGCCTCCATATGCAAAAACCCCCAATCGGTGTTTCCGCTTGGGGGTTTACGTAATGATTTTCTACTCAGATCTTAGTTCAATTATACATTCCGTAATTTTTCTTTTTCGGCGCAGTCTGGTTCTTGTCGCCACCGAAAAGGCGCGTCAATAACCACCAGAAGACGAAGAACAGTACAACAAGCAGTCCCCAGAACGTCGGGCCTAGATTACCCACCACACCGGCAGCCTCAGCAGTATATTCCTTTGCAGTTTGTTTCACTTTTGCAACTTCAGGGGAGTTCAGGAATGAACCACCACCAGAGCCCCCAGATGCTGTTTGAGTAGTAGATTGTGAAGAGTTAGATTTACCCGTGCTTTGGCTAGAACCCTCAATTGCTGTTGAGGTACCTGCGAGAGCAGCAGATGCAAATCCACCTCCAGAACCGCTTCCGCCACTGCCTCCAGAGCCGCCACCTCCAGAACCACCAGATCCACCTCCAGAAGTAATGCCTGCTGTTCCTGTATTACCGGTGCCTGAACCGCCGGATGAGCCACCAGAAGAACCGCCAAAGCCTGAACTACCGGAAGAACCGCCATTAAAGCCACTGGAAGAGCCGCTACCGGAAGATCCTGAGCCAGAACCACCGGATGAACCACCGCCCCCCGAACCTGCAGCAGCTATATCATTGCCACCGCCTGGAAGGCCTGAGCCTCCACCACCAGATCCGGAAGAACCAGATGAACCAGATGAACCAGATGAACCACCAGATCCTGAACCTGCTAGGTCATCGCCACCACCTGAAGAGCCAGCTCCAGAACCTCCGCCGCCTCCAAAACCAGAGGATGAAGAGCCCCCCGAACCACCGCCAGACCCGCCAGAAGAGAAGGGATCTGAACCGCCACCAAACCCACCAGATGATGAACCACCGCCACCTGAGCCCGAGGTCGTGGACGCTACTACATCCCCATCCACGGTGTCAGAGAGACTTGCAATATTACCTGATACTGTATTTCCTAAGGATTGGAAGCTGCCTATAACCGCAGCAGCCACGAGCGCGCCGACAAGGGCATATTCAACGGTTGTCAGCCCCTTTTGCTTTTTAAGTAACCGTTTCATAACAGGGGCACCTGTAATTATTAGTTTTCAAAAAAACACAACAACGGTCCAAGTACTGTAAAGTTTAGTTAACGGCTGCAATGATAGCGAATACCCGGACTTGAGATGTTTTCACGCGTACTTCATCAGGTTTGCACTGTGAATCAATTAGTTCTCAGTATTAATGGCCAACACCCTTCATCAAAATGAGTTTTAGATACAGTCGTCTCATCTCGTCGTCCTTTAACTCAGCTTCCGTTTTTTCGTTTAGCGCATCATCTTGTGTGCTTTCGTCTGGAAATTCTAAGAGCTGGTCACCAGATACCAATCCAGGGCCTGATATTGCGTAGCTCACGCTCGCGATCATTAACTCATCGTCATTGGACAAAGAGACGCGCGATGCATTGGATGTCGTAACAGCTAAAGT
>NZ_CAXRBQ010000005.1:0-19081 GCF_964228735.1 Pontibacterium sp.
CGGCGGGAAAGGGATGAAAATTGAAAAGTATGTGGTACCATTTTGTAAACGGCTGATGGCTTGTGGGAATTGTATAGACACCAATAACCATAGGGCTTTCAGCCGTTTTCGTATATACCTTCATGAAAAATATGGGTTAACGACAATAAAGAAATGGAATTCAGCCTATACATAAACTTACTTAACGATACGAAAGATCCCATACGACTTTATTCTTTTTCAACATATATGTGGGACAAGGAAAGCAAAAAGTACAAGCCATACCAAGGCTTAAATGCAACTTTTGAAACCGGTGAGAGTCTCTACCTAAAAGCTGGATCAGTCACCATTGATTCTCTTCTAGAAAATGGTGAAACCACTCTGGCAGTAAAGATGAAAAACCCATAACGATTATATTTTATGTAACATCACCCACAAAAAGGGAGGCTTTGCACCTCCCTTTTAACTTATGTCAACGATAACGCACAAGCCAGTAATAACATTCAGACAAAGCATTAAAACTCATTCTTGCAATATCTACATATCTTCGCTTCTTCCTTGACAAGTTCCGCACAAAACGGACACTTCTTCATACCTTCCAATAATTTCTTAGCCTCGACAGACTTCTGGTCTGTGGACATAATAAGTGCATGAGGTAAAGCCACAATGAAAAACAATGCACCATATAGCCACCAAAAGCTAAAAGACTTACCTTTAGTACGTGCAATCATTGCCGGTATTAGGCCTATGACAACTGCTATTATCAAAACATCCATATTATCTATCGTATACCTTTCCATCAGTTGAAAAATTGTAAAGAACACTACTATATGGCAACTTTAAAAGAACAGTCCCTTTATCTACGATTGCAGACATCACCATAGCACGACACAGCAAACTAACACCTCCCATCTCCCTCTCGCATACTCCATCTGCGCTATCGACAAGCTCAGTCTTATTCATCCGTAACATAACCAAAGTTCGCCCTTCTGGCACTACTCCAATTGGTTGTATTACGAAAAATGTCACCTGCGTCACAAGCACCAGTGACATCAACAAAAAAGAAAAAATAATTATCAATTTTCTACTCATCATATTCCCTTTATGAGATTTTTATAAAAATCAGCCCATACAGACCAATATATAATATAGAACTCCTTAGACCAAACCTCTTTACAATACAAACCTGAGCATCATCTGGCCTTATATAAAGAATTACAATAACCCATTAGACCCCTCATACTCTTCCATTTTCAAAAGTACTTTTTGAAGGCGCCTTAGACCTTTGCTTTTACCATAGTAATCCACCATCTTTCCCGAAACCCACCCCTGTAAATCTTCTATCTCAGGCTTTGGTATACCGGCCTCATACATCCGATCTTTTAGAGTGTGACGAAATGAATGAGAGGTACAACCAACAACGTGGTTCTTCAACCAGCCATTCACAGCAGCACTTGCATTATCATTCTTAAAAACACCATCACGATGATATTTAGGGAAAGCATAGATCTGGTTTTCGGAAGCCTTGGACTTTACCGCCTTAGCAGCTTCTAAGCTAAGACCAATTAAAGGCACATGACGGTCGGATTTTTTGGTTTTCAATTCCCTTCGATCATTGTCCTTTATCCTGACATAAGGCACATCAGAATCTAAGTGGAGATCTTCTAGCAGCAATCCACTGACCTCCCCACAACGACACCCTGTATTGAAGAGAAGCCCCGATATTTGAGCAGAGACCACATCAAGATTTAGTTCTATAGCTTCCTTCAGTTTCTTTATTTCTGCGTAATCACAGGCTTTACGCTTCTTAGAGTCCTTACCCAATCCTGGGATTGGTATATTATTGAACGGATTATCGACCCTAACATCATTCTCAAGCGAAAATTCTCTAAATAGCTTTCTAACACTACCTAAAGCTTTTTTGATAGTAGTGGTCTTTTTACCTTCACTTAGTAGCGCATCAACTGCATCGACAACATCTCTTGGTCTGATGTCATCAATAACACCACATAGATTCCCATTATGAAAATATTTAAAGAATCGTTTTATCTCGCCTTCTTTTTTCTTATTTCCAGAAACTTTCACCAACGCTCTTTGCTTAACATCTTCTAATGTAAATTTTTCTTCTCGTTTTAGGATCTGTAAAGCTCTACGTTGTGATGGTACTAAACGCGTGTCATCGAAATAACCACCAGCATCCGCGATCATAGAATACTCTTCTATCATCTCAGAAAAAGGGCTTCCGTCCTCATATGGGTCAGAGCCATTTCTAAAGACCGTTTGCCGATCTAAAGGCGCATCTTCCAGTCCAAACTTCTTGAGTTCCTTTACAGCTTTGTCCCTTTCGGCAGTACTCCTTAACTGCCTAAACTGGTCCTCATACTGTTTCGATAACCTCTGAACTCGTTTAACCGCTTCAGCCTCGTTTTTTGTTTGAAGGCTATAAACCAGCTCTCTTTTGCCCTCATAGTACTCCCTAAGATCCACAGGAATACCCTTACGAAAGAAATAAAGTCCAGATGGTCGTTGTTTCAGATACTTTACTGTCACGATAAAACAACCAGAAGTGGATAGTTGAAACCCACGCATACGCTACCCCAGATCACAAGGTTTGTAACCTGCTTTGTAACCACCGAAGAAAGGTATGAATAAAGGTTTCTCTTATAGTTCAATGACTTAACATTGAACCAAAGAGAAAAAATGGCGCGCCTGGAGGGATTCGAACCCCCGACCAACAGGATCGGAACCTGCTACTCTATCCAGCTGAGCTACAGGCGCCAGGAAGTGTTTGCAGGGCGCTAATGTTACGTATCTGCGGTCCATTTGCCAAGTGTTTGTTCCCACAGAGGAAGGCTGGTTACGGATTGATCCTTTGCTGATTAAAGCGCGTACAGCATTGCGGATCAGGCGATTAATCCAGGTCAAATTTCGCACAGAAAGAGGGTGAGAATTGCTGCTTTGCAGCGATTCCTCTTATACCTTTGCCAAAGCCCCGTTTCCGTTGTGCGTATTTACCGTTATAATGCCCGCCGATCAAGTTTTGCGCAGTGGAGTCTGCACACGCTCGTGAGGGGCATCCGGTAGGCCAGACTGCGAAATAATTTTAAATTTAGGATGATTGTGAGGTCGTAACTGTGAAGAAAATTGCTTCTATGCTGTGCGCTCTGGGGCTGGGCTTTATGCTGGCCACTTCCGTTCAGGCGGCTACTGAAGAAGAAAAAATTATTGAGCGTATCAAAGCGGTAGGCTCTGTCTGCGTAGAAGGCGATGACACTTGCGGTGGCGCTCCTGCAGTTGCTGCATCCGGCGGTGCGCGTTCTGCTGAAGACGTTTACAACACTAAGTGTGCTGCTTGTCACGGTACTGGTGTTGCTGGTGCTCCTAAGTACGGCACTTCCGAGTGGGCTGACCGCGCTGCGAAAGGCATGGAAACCCTGCTGGCGAACGCAATCAACGGTATCAACGCAATGCCACCACGTGGTACTTGTGCTGACTGTTCTGACGAAGAGATCGAAGGATCTATCCAGTACATGCTGGACAGCGCTAAGTAAGATCGACTTAGCCCGCGTCAAAAAGAAGGCCGCTATCAAGCGGCCTTCTTTGTGTCTGGCGTTTGGAATCAGTCAAAGCTATCCAGCAGGCTCGACAAGGTTTCCCGTCCACGGTTGCGGTTACGCACCGGACACGTTTCGGCACCGCCCTCAATCGCCAGGTCTTCCTGCGGCAATTCCGCCAGGAACCGGCTCGGAGCACAATCCACCACTTCCCCGTACTGCTTACGCTGGTTGGCCAGGGTCATGGTCAGCGTCTGACGGGCACGGGTGATCCCTACATAGGCCAGACGACGTTCCTCCTCGATGTTGTCGGTCTCGATGCTGTTACGGTGCGGCAGCAACTCCTCCTCCATTCCCATCAGGAACACGTGTGGAAACTCCAGCCCCTTGGAGGCGTGCAGGGTCATCAGCTGTACGCGGTTGTCGTCTTCGTCCTCCTGCTGCTGGTCCAGCATATCCAGCAATAGCAGACGGGCGATGGTTTCCTTCAGACCCGCATCCGGATCGTCTTCCTGCAGTCGTTCCAGCGTATTGCGCAGGGAGTCGACCAGGAACCAGACATTCTGGATGCGTTTGTCACCCATCGCCTCGCTGGAGCTGTTCTGGCGGATCCAGCCTTCGTAATCAATATCCTTGATCAATTCACGCACCGCTTCGATCGGGTCACCCTGCTCGCTCTTTTTGTAGATGTAGTTCATCCATTTGCAGAAGCGGCGCAGACGGTCCACCGCTGCCGGTGGCAACACCTGTTCCAGACCCAGTTCTTCACAGGCCGCGAACATACCAATCTGGCGCTCAACCGAGTACTGCCCCAGTTTCTGCAGGGTGCTCGGTCCGATTTCACGGCGTGGCAGATTGATGATACGCAGGAAGGCGTTGTCGTCATCCGGGTTCACCAGCACCTTGAGGTAGGCCATCAGGTCCTTGATTTCGGCACGGGCGAAGAAGGAGGTGCCGCCGCTCAGTTTGTACGGCACTTGGTAGGACTGCAGCTTCATCTCCATCAGACGCGCCTGGAAGTTACCGCGATAGAGCACGGCAAAGTCCTTAAACTGAATCTTCTTACGCAGATGCTGATCAAGAATTTCAGTGGCGATCCGTTCACACTCGGCGTCTTCGTTACGGGTGTGGATAACTCGCAGTTCGTCACCCACGCCCATCTCACTCCATAGGGTTTTCTCAAACACGTGGGGGTTGTTGGCGATCAGGGTGTTGGCCGCTCTCAGGATACGACTGGTCGAGCGGTAGTTCTGCTCCAGCTTCACCACCTTCAGCGACGGGAAGTCTTCGTTCAGCTGCACCAGGTTTTCCGGACGCGCACCACGCCAGGCGTAGATCGACTGGTCGTCGTCACCTACCACGGTCAGAGCACCGCGGTGACCGACGATCTGACGCACCAGACGGTACTGGGAGAGGTTGGTGTCCTGGTACTCATCCACCAGCAGGTAACGGATCTTGTTCTGCCAGCGCTCCAGCACGTCCGGGTGATTGGCGAACAGTTTTACCGGGATCAGGATCAGGTCATCAAAATCGACGGCATTGTAGGCACGCAGGTGGCTGTTGTAGGCCTCGTAGGCTCGTGCAGCCAGAATGTCGTTGGGCAGCTGCGCGGTGGACAGCGCCTGCTCCGGCTCCACCATGTCGTTCTTCCAGTTGGAGATCTGGTGCAGCACCGCGTCCACCTGATCGGTGTCTTCGCCGTTGTGCAGCATCAGGTCCTTCAGCAGCGCCTTGCTGTCCTGGTCGTCAAAGATCGAGAAGCCCGGTTTAAAACCCAACACCTTGTGCTCTTTGCGGATGATATTGAGACCGAGGTTGTGGAAGGTGGAGACCGTCAGGCCCTTGCTATTTTTACCCACCAGCAACGCCGACACACGCTCCTTCATCTCGCGTGCCGCCTTGTTGGTAAAGGTCACCGCCGCCACATTGTGTGCACCGTAGCCACACTCATTGATCAGGTAGGCAATTTTCCGGGTGATTACACTGGTCTTGCCTGAACCGGCGCCGGCCAGTACCAGCAACGGTCCACTGATGTAGTTAACCGCCTCTTGTTGACGGGGGTTTAATCGAGCCATTTACACAGCGCTCCGGAAATTAAGTAAAAACAAGTACTTGATTATCAATTCAAAAAAGGTAACTTCTGATGGTCGTTTAAACAGAAATTGACACATAACACACTGAGAACAAACAAATTAAAACGTTCGTTTGAAATCCTGTTCAAGAACAATATATGATGCAGCTATCGCCGGATCGCAATTATGACATGTTCGCATTGCTACAGCATGGCTCCGTTCAGCCCATAACCCTAGGCGTAAAGGGGGACACGCCCGATGTTATCGGCACCCAAACAGCTTAAAAGCACCCAGCCTCGGTTACTGCTGATCGATGGCGTCAGTGGTTGCTGCACCCGATTGCAAGAAACTCTGGGCCTGACCGCTCAGCATCTGCACTGCTTCAGTACACTGGAGGCTTTAACCGCCGAACCACTGAATGCAGACGATATTGTTCTTTTAAGTCTGGGCCACTTTGACAACAGTGCCTTCCAGGGCTTGCGTGTGCTTACTGCCCAGTTGCCTACGCAGCCGATCATTGTACTGGCTCCGGCGATCAACAGCGACCAGGGTGATGCACTGATCCGTCAGGGTGCGAGTGATTTTATTTCACTTGACCAGACCAGCCCAGAAGCGGTGTTACGCGCCTTCCGTTATGCCCGTGACGCTCACAACGACAAGGCCGAGATCAACCTGCTGCGTAACTCCGACCCCCTCACCGGCCTTGGTAACCGACGTAGCTTCTACCAAAACATTATGCAGCTGATCAGCCAGGTTCAGGACGGCAAGCAGCAGATCGCATTGCTGACCGTTGATCTGGACGGCTTCAGCAAATTTAACGGCCAGTGTGGCCCCAAAGCCGCGGACGAGGTGATCGTACAGCTGCGCGACCGCCTGCTGAGCGCCGCCCCTAACGCACAAAGTATCCACCGCTTGGGCAATGACGAGTTTGCCATCACGCTGACCTGTACCCCGGATGAGGATCTGCACGACCTCACCCGCCAGCAACTTAAAAGCCTGCTGCCGCAGACCAACATGCCGTTTCGCGCTGCCAATCGCCGTTCCATACTGCCCGGCAGTATCGGTGTCGCCTATTGCCAACCGGGAACAGCGGTGGAGCTGGACGAACTGATCCGTCGTGCCGCCATGGCACGCCTGCAGGCAAAACAGGAACATCCCGGCACCTACCGCATCTACGATCCGGCGTTTGACCAGCAAGAGAGTGTGGCCAGCGAGCTGGAGCCAGAACTGGCCTTTGCCCTGCGCGCCAACCAGTTTGAGCTGTTCTTCCAGCCACAGATCGACCTGAAGACCGGCAAAATCGCCGGTGCCGAAGCGCTGATCCGATGGCGCCACCCCAAGCGGGGCCTGATCATGCCGGGCGAATTTATCTCGCTGGCAGAACGCAACGGCATGATCATCCCGATCGGCTACTGGGCGATCCACCAGGCGGGGATGAAGCTGAAAACGCTGCAGCTTGAGGGCTACGACGACTGCCGCATCAGTGTGAACTTGTCGTTCCGCCAGTTCCAGGACAGCAACCTGCCCCACACTATTCACCGCATTATCAGCCAGAATGAGATCAACAGCGCGTTTCTGGAATTTGAGCTGACCGAATCGGCCCTGATCAGTGACGAGCAGCATGTGGGTTACTGCCTACAGGAGTTGTCCAACCTGAGCATCGATTTTGCCCTGGACGACTTTGGCACCGGCTACTCCTCCTTCGCGCTGCTGCAGAAACTACCGATCAGCACCCTGAAAATCGACCGCTCCTTTATCCGCAACGTGGCCGATAATCCCAACGATGCCGAAATCGTGAGAGCCATTATCAATCTGGCCCACAGCCTGGATAAGAAAGTGGTTGCCGAAGGCGTGGAAAACACCGCCCAGCTGGATTGGCTGATGCAGAACGACTGTGACCAGGTGCAGGGTTACCTGTACGGCCCGCCGGTACCGTTCAAGGAATTTATGCGGATGCTTGAGAAGGCATAAGCCCGCGTCGGTAACTCAGCGCCTCCAACAGATGTGCGGTTTCCACCTGCTCGGCCCCCGTCAGATCGGCAATGGTACGCGCCACCCGCAAGATTCGGTGAAAGGCACGGGCCGACAGTTGCATCTTCTCCAACGCATTCACCAGCAGTAACTTGTCTTCCTCACTGATCGCGCAAACCTTTTCCAGTTCCGGGCCATCCAGCGCCTGATTGCAGCAACCCTGCCGTTCAATCTGACGCTGCCGCGCCGCCACCACGCGCTCACGTACCTGGGCGCTGCTTTCGTTACTGCCGGTGTGCTCCAGCATCTCCGCTTTGGAGATCGCATTCACCCACAACTGCATATCGATACGGTCCAGCAACGGACCTGAGATTTTGTCCTGATAACGGCGCACCATATCGGGGCTGCACCGGCAACGGTCACTGCCGTCGTTGAAATATCCACAGGGGCAGGGGTTCATGGCGGCGACCATCTGGAAGCGTGCTGGGAAACTGCACTGGCGTGCGGCCCGAGAGATCAGAATCTCGCCCGATTCCATCGGTTCACGCAGCACCTCCAGCACCTTGCGGCTGAACTCGGGCAGTTCATCCAGAAACAAAACGCCCTGATGCGCTAACGAGATTTCACCGGGGCGCGGACTGCTACCCCCGCCCACCAGCGCCACGGCTGAAGCGGTATGGTGCGGGGCCCGAAACGGACGCCGCCCGCTGATTACATCCCCGCCAGCCCCTGCCACCGAATACACAGCAGCCACATCCAGCCGCTCCTGTTCCTCCATCAACGGAAGTAAGCCGGGCAGGCGGTTGGCGAGCATGCTTTTTCCACTACCGGGCGGACCGGCCAAAATCAGGTTGTGCTGGCCAGCGGCCGCGATCTCCAGCATGCGCTTGGCCTTGCTCTGGCCTTTTACATCACGCAGATCGGGATAGCTCGGTACACCGTGCACAGCGTCGTGTTCAGCCGTGTATCGGGCGACCGGTTCGCTACCCATCAGGTGCGCTACCAGCTGCAGCAGGTGGTTGACCGGGTAGATCGCCAGGTTACGCACAATGCCCGCTTCCGGTGCATTCTCTTCCGCCAGGATCAGGCTATGTTCCCGCTCATCACAACGGATCGCCGCCGGCAGCACACCCCGTACCGGACGCACTTGTCCGGATAATGCCAGCTCCCCCAGAAACTCGCGCTGCTCCAGCGCTTCCATCGGAATCTGCTGGCTGGCGGCCAGGATGCCAATGGCGATCGCCAGGTCATAGCGGCCACCCTCTTTAGGCAGATCCGCCGGGGCCAGGTTGATGGTGATACGGCGTTGGGGGAAGGTAAAACCGGAGTTGATCAGGGCACTGCGCACCCGTTCGCGGCTTTCACTCACCGCTTTTTCAGGCAAACCAACAATAGACAGTGCAGGCAAGCCACCGGACAGGTGTACTTCAACGGTGACTTCTGGGGCTTGGACACCCACCTGGGCGCGGGTGCGGACTACGGCAAGAGACATAGAACATCCTTCCTTGGAGAAACAATGTAGGCAGTACCGGTGGCGACAGAATCCGTTATCAACCGGCCGGTACTGTTTAGATCAATCGGTCAGGCGTCGCGCTCGGACAGCTTCTGCTCCATTTCGGTAACCAGTGCTTCCAGTTGCTCGACCTTTTCACGGGTGCGCATCAGCACCGCTTTCTGTGCATCGAACTCATCACGGGTGACCAGATCCAGGCGATTAAAGGTGCCCTGCAGGATCGCACTCACCTGCTCTTTCATCACTTCTTCACCCGGCAGGTTCGCGTTCCCGGACATCAACTGGGAAAACTGTTCACTCAACCCATCGATCAGTTTCTGGTTAATCATTGTGTGCCTCAAAAATATGCATTTCTCAGATCCCGACTATAGCAGGTTACGACGCACTATTGGGGAGCGCACTACTTTGGTGCACGCACCCCGATTGTGCACTGCCTGCACACAGCTCTATGCCCCCAAATCGGGCTTTAACACCCAGCAAACAGCCCTACATTTTCTCAACACCCTGTTTTAAAAGGATTTTTCAAAACATGGCACAACCCTCGCAGTACACAGAGCAAATCAATTGATTCATTTGGGCTGCGACATCAGCTTGCAGCATAAACAGAGTATCGGGGGATAACACAAATGAAATTGGTATCTGCGGTTATCAAGCCGTTCAAATTGGACGACATCAGGGAAGCGCTTTCAGAGATCGGCATCGCCGGCATCACTGTGAGTGAAGTAAAAGGTTTTGGCCGTCAGAAAGGTCACACCGAACTGTACCGAGGCGCAGAGTACGTTGTGGACTTTCTGCCAAAAGTGCGCGTAGACGCAGCTGTAGCTGACGAACTGGTAGACCAGGTTGTAGAAGCGATCAGCAAAGCAGCTCAGACCGGCAAGATCGGCGACGGCAAGATTTTTGTTCTGCCGCTGGAGCAAGCGATCCGTATCCGTACCGGTGAAACCGGCAACGAAGCACTTTAATCCCAACTTTTTAAGATTTTCTGGAGAACTTACCAATGGAAGAACTTCTGAATTCAACAGCTGGCGACGTAACCCAGCTTAAGTATGCACTGGATACCTTCTACTTCCTGGTGTGTGGTGCCCTGGTAATGTGGATGGCAGCAGGTTTTGCCATGCTGGAAGCGGGTCTGGTACGTGCGAAAAACACCACCGAGATCCTGACTAAGAACATCGCCCTGTACGCGATCTCCTGCACCATGTACCTGGTATCCGGTTACGCCATCATGTACGGCGGCGAATACCTGCTGAGCGGCATCACCGGCGACGGTTTCACCGGTGCTGAAGAGCCAGCAACCTACGCGCCATCTGCTGACTTCTTCTTCCAGGTGGTATTCGTAGCAACTGCAATGTCCATCGTATCCGGTGCGGTTGCTGAGCGTATGAAGCTGTGGTCTTTCCTGGCATTTGCAGTCGTGATGACCGGTATCATCTACCCACTGGAAGGTTCTTGGACGTGGGGTGGTAACGACGTATTCGGTATGTACAACCTGGGCGACCTGGGCTTCTCTGACTTCGCAGGTTCCGGCATCGTACACATGGCAGGTGCAGCTGCTGCTCTGGCTGGTGTTCTGGTACTGGGTGCGCGTAAAGGCAAATACGGTAAGAACGGTTCTGTGAACGCGATTCCAGGTGCGAACCTGCCGCTGGCCACCCTGGGTACCTTTGTACTGTGGTTGGGTTGGTTCGGCTTCAACGGTGGTTCCGTACTGGCGACTTCCGATGTGTCTAACGCGAACTCTGTAGCTGTTGTATTCATGAACACCAACGCCGCTGCTGCCGGTGGTGTGGTTGCCGCACTGATCGTAGCTCGCCTGCTGTTCGGCAAAGCGGACCTGACTATGGCACTGAACGGTGCGCTGGCTGGCCTGGTAGCGATCACTGCAGAGCCTTCTACTCCAACTGCCCTGCAGGCGACCCTGTTCGGTGCTCTGGGTGGTGCGCTGGTCGTATTCAGCATCCTGGCGCTGGATAAAGTGAAGATCGATGACCCTGTTGGTGCGATCTCCGTACACGGTGTTGTAGGTCTGCTGGGTCTGCTGCTGGTACCGGTAACCAACGGTGACGTGAGCTTCTCTGGCCAGATCATCGGTGCGTTGACCATCTTCGGTTGGGTATTCGCAGCAAGCCTGGTGGTATGGCTGGCAATCAAAGCAGTGATGGGTGTACGCGTATCCGAAGAGGAAGAGTACGAAGGTGTAGACCTGGCGGAGTGTGGTATGGAAGCTTATCCGGAATTCACTTCCGCTAAGTAATCCAATCCGCTCAATACTTTAAGGGTGCTTCGGCACCCTTTTGCTGTTTTTATAATCAGCTCTGAGCAAAGTTGACGAATTGTGGGTATACTAGGTCAAAACTTGCTTTTGAGTATTAATTGTCTCGCGCCCCCAGAGGGCGACAAGAAGACATAATAGGAGAACGTTATGAAGCTGGTCAGCGCGGTAATCAAACCGTTCAAACTGGATGACGTGCGTGAAGCTCTGTCCGAAATCGGTATCCAGGGTGTAACCGTTACTGAAGTAAAAGGATTCGGTCGTCAGAAGGGTCACACCGAACTGTACCGTGGTGCAGAGTACGTTGTGGATTTCCTGCCAAAAGTAAAAATCGAAGTGGCAGTGGACGACGACATGGTTGATCAGGTTATCGAAGCGATCGCTTCTACTGCAAACACCGGCAAAATCGGCGACGGCAAAATCTTCGTTATGCCGCTGGAGCAGGTTATCCGTATCCGTACCGGCGAAAGCGGTCCGGACGCGCTGTAAGCATACGCCCCCGTATTCTCGAAAAAGCACCCAGATGGGTGCTTTTTTTGTGCCTGTTCGGCAGCTATTCCAATGTTTACTTCCGTAGTCATGAACGTTGACGGACGTTCCCCACCGTTCGTACGCCGTTCCCCGCCGTTGTCCCCTTTTTAAACAAACAACAACTTACCCAATCAATCTGAGTCTAAACTGAGGGTATCGCCCCATTGAAGGAGGTGCCGGATGACTCACGTATTCAACCGCCAGACGTTTGACGAAGTGATGATGCCCAATTACGCCCCTAGCGCGGTTATTCCCGTGCGTGGCGAGGGTTCGCATCTCTGGGATCAGGACGGACGCAACTACATCGATTTTGCCGGTGGCATTGCCGTAAATGCGTTGGGCCACTGCCATCCTGAACTGGTCAAGGTACTCACCGACCAGGCGAAAACCCTCTGGCACCTGAGCAACGTGTGGACCAACGAACCGGCGCTGAAGCTCGCACAGCAGCTGTGTCAGCTGACCTTTGCCGACAAGGTCTACTTTGCCAACTCCGGGGCAGAAGCCAACGAAGCCGCGTTAAAAGCGGCACGACACTGGGCGGTCGAAACCTTCAGTGCCGACAAACACGAGATCATCGCCTTTAATAACGCCTTCCATGGCCGCACCCTGTTTACCGTCAGCACCGGCGGCCAGCCGAAATACAGTCAGGGGTTTGGCCCTACACCTGGCGGCATCACCCACCTGCCCTATAACGATATCGACGCGCTGGATACCCGCATCTCCCACCACACCTGCGCAGTAATCATGGAACCGATCCAGGGCGAGGCAGGCATCATTCCCGCCGACCACGATTTTGTACGCCGTGCCCGCGAACTGTGTGACGAAAACAATGCCCTGCTGATCTTCGACGAGATCCAGACCGGGGTGGGCCGTACCGGTGAACTCTATGCCTACCAGAAGCTGGGAGTGACACCAGACATCCTGACTACCGCCAAGGCCCTGGGCGGCGGTTTCCCGATCGGCGCCATGCTCTGTAATGATCAGGTGGCCAGCGTGATGGGTATCGGCACCCACGGCAGTACCTACGGCGGTAATCCACTCGCCTGCAGCGTGGCCTCCAAGGTGCTGGATCTGGTGAACGATCAGAAACTGCTGGACGGCGTGCGCGAACGCCACCTGCTGTTTATGGACAATCTCGACGAACTCAACGAACGCTGTCATCTGTTCCACCAGATCCGCGGCGAAGGCCTGCTGATCGGCTGCGAGCTGCGCGATCGCTGGAAAGGTCTGGCTCGCGACCTGTTGGTCAAAGCGCAGGAGGTGGGCGTGATGGTCCTGATCGCCGGCCCCAACGTGGTGCGTATGGCCCCCTCCCTGATTATCCCTCCCGAAGATATCGATGAGGGTCTGAAACGTTTTGGTATTGCCATGGCCCAGTTCCGCGAAGAGCACAGCGAGGAGAGTGACGCATGAAACCTGAACTGCACGAGAGCGCCCAACCGATACTGCAATGGCTGGATCAGCGTCGTGCCTGGATGGAGGATCGCCTGCTGGAACTGGTCAGCATCAACAGCGGCAGTCACAATCCGGTGGGGATCGACCGGGTGGGCGAATACTTTGCAGCGCTCTTTGCCGATCGCCTGGAAGCGGCAGTGGATAAGTTCAGCCTCGATCCCTG
Organism: Pontibacterium sp.; assembly: GCF_964228735.1. GTDB lineage: Bacteria > Pseudomonadota > Gammaproteobacteria > Pseudomonadales > Balneatricaceae > Pontibacterium. Next base: position 13,514 of record NZ_CAXRBQ010000005.1, read on the forward strand.
GCAGCGCGTCGACATGCAGGGACAAGTGGTGGAGCAGGAGCTGGGCAGCTTATGGCGCATCCGCAAACGCCCGGACGCCCCCATTCAGGTACTGCTCTCCGGCCACTTAGACACGGTCTTTGGTGCAGAATCGGGCTTCCAGAAAAGCACCTACCTGGACAAGAACACCCTCAACGGCCCTGGTGCGGCCGATATGAAGGGCGGTATTCTGGTGATGCTCTGCGCCCTGGAAGCGCTGGAACAGCACCCGGACCACTACAACGTGGGCTGGACGGTGCTGCTCAACCCCGACGAGGAGGTGGGTTCGCCCGGCTCCGCCGGTTGGTTTGCGCGCGAAGCACCCCGCCACCACCTGGGTATGTTGTATGAACCGGCCCTGCCCGATGGCAATCTGGCGGGGGGTCGCAAAGGTAGCGGCAACTTTACCCTGAGCATCGGCGGCCGCAGCGCCCACGCCGGTCGCAACCCTGAGGAGGGACGCAACGCTATCAGTGCCGCCGCCCACGCCATAACGCTGCTGGAGCGGATCAACGGCGCCCGCGAAGGCCTGACCCTCAACACCGGAATCATCGCTGGCGGGACCACCACCAACCAGGTGCCGGACAGCTGTGTGGTGAAATTCAACGTGCGTATCCGTCAGCCGGAAGATGCCGACTGGTGCCTGACCCAGCTGGAAAACGTGCAACTGACCATCAACCAGGCCGAAGGATTTAACGCCAGCCTGCACGGCAGTTTTGGCCGTATGCCCAAGGTGCTGGACGATGCCCATGTCGAGCTCTACAGCCTGCTGCAGAGCTGTGGCCATCAGTTAAACCTGGATCTGAACTGGCAGTCCACTGGTGGTGTATGTGACGGCAATAACCTCAGCACTCACGGCCTGCCCAACATCGATACGCTGGGGGTACGCGGCGGACTTATCCACAGCCCCGACGAATTTATCTGTCTCGACAGCCTGACCGAGCGCGCCAAGCTCAGCGCCCTGTTGCTGATCACCCTGGCCCACGGTGGATTACCTGACAGTCTCGCCGAGCGGGAGGTACAGCGATGAACACTGACGACTTGCGCAGCCTGCTGGACGCGATGTGGCAGGATTTCCTCAAGCTCAATCCCGATGCGCGCCGGATCCACCAGCTGTTTGCCGAACGCAACCCCACCATCATCAATGACCATATCGCGCTGCGCACCTTCGACCTGCCAAGGGTAAACATCCGGGCGATCGCCAGACCCTTTGTCGAAGGTGGCTACAAACCCCGGGGAGAATATTACTTCCCGGTGAAGAAACTGTTTGCCGAACATTTTGAGCATCCGGACAGCACCCTGCCCAAGCTGTTTATCAGCGAGCTCCATGTGGACCAGCTGTCTAACAATGCCGCCGAGATCATCCATCAGAGTGTCAGCCAAATCCCGGATGACGCCATCGCGGCGCCTGGCTTCTGCTACTCCGGTCGTCACTGGTCGCTGAACTCCGATATGTATCAGCAGTTGCTCAGCGAAAGCGAGTATGCCGCCTGGATGTGCGCCTTCGGTTACCGCCCCAGCCACTTCACCATCCTGGTCAATGCTCTGCAGTCGCACCGCTCTATCGACGCGGTGAACGACTTCCTGCTGCAGCAGGGTATCCAGCTCAACAACGCAGGTGGTCTGGTGAAAGGCTCCCCGGAAGAGTTCCTGGAGCAGTCCGCCACCCTGGCGAAACCGATCCTGGTACCGTTCAGCGACCGCAATATGGAGATTCCCGGCTGCTACTACGAGTTTGCCCAACGTTATCCCCTGGCCAACGGCCAGCTCTATCAGGGTTTTGTGGCGGCCTCCGCCGACCGCATCTTTGAGAGTACCGATGTTCACCGACAGTCCTGAGCCCACGGCTCAGAGGTTGCGAATCAGGGAGGCAACACATGAAAGTGATACGACCTATTTGCGCCGACGATCTGGATATCCTGCACCAGATCGCCATCGACACCGGCCCCGGCTTCACCTCGCTGCCGGATAACCGGGAGCTGCTCGAACAACGCATCAGCGCCACCCAAAAGGCGCTGCACAGCGACATCCAGCAGTGCGGCCCCGAGCACTACCTCTTTGTGATGGAGGAGACTGACACTGGCGAGGTGGTGGGCACCTGCGGCATCGACGCCGCCGTGGGCCTGACCTCCCCCTTTTACCATTACCGCATCGGTACCGTGGTACACGCCTCCCGCGAACTCAAGGTGCACAACAGCTTCCGCACCCTCTACCTCTGCAACGACTACACCGGGTGCACCGAGGTCTGCACCCTCTATCTGCAGCCCGACGCCCGTCACTCCGCCAACGGCAGCCTGCTCTCCAAGAGCCGCTTCCTGTTTATGGCCGAGCACCCGCAACGCTTTGCCAAAAAGGTGATTGCCGAGATGCGCGGTTACACCGACGAGCAGGGCCAGTCGCCGTTCTGGGATGGCCTGGGTAAACGCTTTTTCTCCATGGAGTACAGCGAGGCGGACTACCTCACCGGCTCCGGCAACAAGGTATTTATCGCCGAGCTGATGCCCAAACACAGCATCTATATCCACCTGCTGCCGGACGAGGCACAGGCCGTGATTGGTGCGGTACACCCCAATACGGAACCGGCCCGTAAGATGCTGGAAAGTGAAGGTTTCCGTTACGAAGAGTATGTGGATATCTTCGACGGCGGCCCGACCCTCGCTATCCGCCTGGACGATATCCGTGCAATCCACAACAGCCGCTATCAGAAGGCTCACATCGGCGAAGTTGACGAGTCTGGCCCCGAGTTCCTGATCAGCAACACCGGCCTGGCCGATTTTCGCTGTACCAAGGCCCATATCAACAACAGCGGCAGTATCACCACCATCAGTCAGGCCACCGCCGACGCACTGCAAGTCAGCGCGGGCGACACCCTGCGCATTGTCGAACTGAAGGGGAGAGTCACATCATGAACCCGGTCGCATCGTTGTTTATCAACGGCAACTGGATTGCCGGCGAAGGCACAGCGATGGAATCGCTCAACCCGGGCAACGGGGATCAGATCTGGAAAGGCCGCGCCGCCACCAACAGCCAGGTCGATGATGCGGTGCAGGCCGCGATCAACGCCTTTCCCGCCTGGTCGGGCCACACCTTCGAGCAACGCGTGGCCCACGTCCGCCGCTTCAACGAAGTGGTGGAGCACTACCGCACCCTGATCGCCGACACCATCGGCCAGGAGACCGGCAAACCGTTCTGGGAAGCGGAAACCGAAGTCACCGCCTTGCTGGGCAAGGCCGAGATTTCCATTCAGGCCTACCTGGATCGCACCCCCAGCCATGAAGACAGTCAGGCGGGATTGACGACCCGCCTGCAGCACCGTCCCCACGGCGTGGTGGCGATCTTTGGCCCCTATAACTTTCCTGCACACCTGCCCAACGGCCACATCATGCCCGCACTGCTGGCGGGTAACACCATCGTGCTGAAACCCAGTGAGCTGACGCCCCGTACCGCTGAATTGCTGGTGCATCTGTGGCAGAAAGCAGAGCTACCGGACGGAGTACTGAATTTGGTACAGGGCGACCGGGAAACCGGCGCGGCCCTCGCCTCCCATCCGCAGATCGATGGCCTCTACTTCACCGGCAGTGCCACTACGGGTTGTTACCTGCACGAGCAATTTGCCGGTCAGACTGAGAAGATCCTGGCGCTGGAGATGGGCGGCAACAATCCGCTGCTGGTCACCGAAGTGAAGGATATCCAGGCGGCGGTGTTTCATACCATCCAATCCGCCTACATTACCTCCGGGCAGCGTTGCACCTGCGCCCGCCGCCTGATCGTACCGAAGGACCATGCTGGCGACCGTTTTATCGACGCGTTACGCAAAGCGGTGGGCCAGATTCAGGTAGGGGCATACAACCTGCAACCGGCGCCATTTATGGGGGCGATGATCAGCAATACGGCTGTGGATAACGTGATGGGTATGCAGCAGGCACTGATCGAACACGGCGCCGAACCTCTGGTGGCATTGCACCGACCGGATCCGCAATACGCCTACCTGACACCGGGATTGATCGATGTAACCGGGGTAACAGACCGGGAGGACAAAGAATGCTTCGGTCCGCTGCTGCAGGTGATCCGGGTCGCCGACCTGGATGCGGCCATCCTTGAAGCCAATAACACCCGCTTTGGTTTGTCTGCGGGTGTGTTGAGCGACAATCCACAGGTGTTCCACCAGTTCGACCGCACTGTGCGGGCCGGACTGATCAACTGGAACCGCCCGCTCACCGGCGCCTCCAGCAAGCTGCCGTTTGGCGGCACGGGTATCAGCGGCAACCACCGCGCCAGTGCCTGGTATGCGGCGGATTACTGCGCCTACCCGGTGGCGTCCCAGCTCAGCGAACGGCTGGTGTTGCCCGAGGCACAACCACCGGGCCTGACACCACCTGCTGAAAGCGACTGATCAGCTCTGTGCCATCGGCACCCGGATGGTCACTTCCAGACCACCCTCCGGATGGTTGCGTGCTTCAATACTGCCGTTCAGGCGCTGTACGGCACGTTGGGCGATACTCAGTCCCAGACCGTAACCGTTGTTCTTGCTGGTGCTGCGGTAGAACGGCTCGAACAGGTGTTCCAGTGCCGACTCGGACACACCAGTACCGTGGTCACGGATCGTGATCACACACTGGTCGGCATCATCCGTCAGCATCACATCGATCGCCACATCCTCTTCGGTGTGTTTGCAGGCGTTGCCCAGGATGTTGTTCAGCGCCCGCTCCAGCAGCGCCCGGCTGCCTTCCACCTTGCAGTCACAGTCGACGTTGAGATTCACCTCGCGCCCGGCGTTGGAGAAACGCACATCCTCGATCATCTCCTGCAGCAGATTCTTCAGCTCAAACGCCGGTCCGGCCGCTTCACTGTTCTCCAGCTTGGAGAGGGAGAGAATCTCGCCGATCAGCGCGTCCAGACGTTGGCATTCACGGATGATCCGCTGTACCACCTTGTCGTCATCGCCCCAGCGTTGCTCAGCCAAACCGGCTGCGGCCTGCAGGCGTGCCAGCGGTGCCCGCAGTTCGTGGGACACATCCTGCATCAGTTTTTGGTGGGTATTCAGCGTCTGCTCCACATACTCGGCCATGCGGTCAAAGTCCTGGGCCAAAGCACCGATTTCGTCGCCACGACTGCGCAGCGCTTCGTCAGTTCGGGTATCCAGCTCGCCGCTGTAGATCGCCTGGGTATGATCTCGCAGACGGTTGATCGGCCGCACGATAATCCAGGTCACCAGACAGGCGGCGATACCCGACATCAGCAGGATCTTAAAGCCGATCTGGAAGGAGATCACGATACGGAGAATATGCAGGATCGACGCGTGTTTTAGGTCAAGCGCCACATCCACGCGGTAATTGCGCAAGTGATCGGAGGTCATATCAAAGCTGATCACCTCAAACGACTCGGGCCATGCATCATTTGGCCCGATCACCAGATTGTCATTGTCCAGATCGGTAATGCGGATCAGGTTACGCTTCTTCCAACGGTCAAAGAGTTCTTTGCGGTGTGGTCGCCGAGCGTGGTCGTCCCGATCCCAGTCACCGTGACGTTCAAAACGCCAGGGCCGAATAG
>NZ_CAXRBQ010000006.1:0-6468 GCF_964228735.1 Pontibacterium sp.
CCCTGGATCAGATCGACCACAAACTGGTCGTGCAGTGCACCGTCGATGATATCGGTGCACGCTGCCATGATGGCATCTGCTTTCTGGGTATCCAGAAGACCCAGTTCGGTATTGGTGCGAGCAGCAGCCCACTTCACCATCGCCAGGGCATTAACCAACTGGGGAAAGTGACTGATCGGAACACCGGTAATGGAGAAGTTCTCCTTAGCGCGCTGGGTTTGTACTCCGTACCAGGCATCGGCCGGAATTTTCATGTCACCCAACATGTCGTGTTCGATACGAGTGGTCATCTAATGCTGCTCCGCGAGAATTAAAAGGAGGGCTTGAGAAAACAAGCCCCCAAAGACAGGGGGGAGTTATTGCAAGTTAGTTAGAGCAGTGAACAAATAGCCGCAAAAGCAGTACTGCATTACCGCCTGCGTGATGAGAGCTGCCCTGAGAAAACTTGCCGTCCCGCTGTACCATTACGCGGTGGCTATTTCACCAGAACGTCATAACGGAAGTAATTTGACTAGCTGGTAACACTTGGTGCGCGGTAGTGCTGTAATAGCGCCAATTAGCGCTAGTGTTGGTTGGTGCTGGTTGTGTGGTGAACAAGTGGCATGTTCGAGCTCTTAAACGCTCGAAAGAGCAGGCGTGACGCCTGCTGGCGCCTTAAAAGACGCCCTACAGTGTCCGGAGGGTATCGGATAATTGTAGGGCTAGTCTCGTCGTCATCGAAGGTGATTAGCTTGCCGGCGCCCGTAGGGTGCCCATTGAATTGGAATAGGGCATCCAATAGCGACACCCAACACCAATCCCAGGAGAATGGATTTACTGCCCCTTATAACGCTCGCGGGCGTGACTTGGCGACAGGCCAAAGTAATCCTTAAAGCAGTTACTGAAATGGCTGGAGGTGACAAACCCACACGCCAGGGCGATGTTCAGCACGGGTTCATTGCTTTGCAACAGCAAGCGACGAGCATGAGTCAGGCGCAGCTCCAAGTAATACCGGCTCGGTGAAGTATCCAGATGGTTCTGAAACAGTCGCTCGATCTGACGTCTGGACACACCCACACAGCCACTCAGCTCTTCCATACTCATCGGCTCTTCAATGTTGGCGGCCATCAGTTCCATCATGTCACGCAGGTTTTGCGGCAGGCTTGGATCATCGCTGAGCGTACTCAGGGTTGTGTCACTGCTCTCGGAGATCTGGTCACAGCTAAGAATCTCACGGATGGCGCGCACCACCTCTTTGCCCTGGGTGTTTTCGATCATGCCCAGCATCATCTCCAATGCACTGGTGGGGCCTGCACTGGTCAGGCGGTGGTCGTCGGTGACGACAACCTGGTTGGATACCCGAACCAGTGGGAAGTGTTCCTGCATCAGCGCATGGTTGTCCGGGTGGATCGCACACTCGTGGTTGTCGAGAATACCGGCTTGGGCCAGTGCTATCGCGCCGTTCCAGATCCCACCCAGGGTAATGCCCTGACGTTGTGCTTCCTTCAACAACTGAATCAGGTGGGGCTGTTTCTCGGTAGAGCAGCGATACCCACCGCACACCACCAGAATGTCGGGCAGCTTTTTGTTCTCGTTCAGAATGTCGCGAATCGTATCTTGTGCAGCGATACCGATGCCCAGATCGCTGGTCACCGGAGACTGATCAACGGCGATGGTTTGATAGCTGAACAGGGGATTAGTTTTCACCAGATTGGCGGTAACCAGAGCGTCAACAGCTGCGGTAAATGCCATCATCGAGAAGTGCTCCTGCAACACAAACCCAACGCTGATGGTTTTGGTTGATTGCTCTTCGTTTACGAGGAACGGGCTGTTGGCATCACGTAGGGCTGAGCTGAAGTGGCGTGTGTCTTTTATACAGGTCATGGGCGAGACCCTCTTGTGAAGGAAGTGAGTTATTGTTTTTCGTGTTTATAGCAGCTTATTCCGGTGATTAATAATCCGGATTCTTGATCGGATTATGGCTTTGTAAAAAGGTGTAAAACAATGTAAATGGATATTAACTTAGAGCGGGTTTGCAGTTTATATGTTGTTTACATAGGTTGCGTTTGTATTGCGGGTAAAAGATTTGGTGGGTGCTTTGGGCTAGGTAAACCGCTTCAAATGTAATAGGTCGTTTACAAACGAAGATATGAAAATTTTTCACAGGAAATTTTGCTGTTTTGGGGTGGCTGTAAATTAAATTTTCTCGGGTGTATAAGTTTAAATGTCGTTAGGTCGCAGGCATTTATTTGGCTGTGACTTAACCCATAAAAATAAAATCAGTTATCTTCAGTACGGAAGATCCGGAGAAAATAATGAAAACTACGAAAACCCGTTTCTGCCTCAAATCTATTGTTGCTTCTTCCCTTATGATGGGCGCTTTGGCGACCACCTCCGCAGAGGCGGCGACCGTTCTGCGTATCGCCAGTCAGCATGCCCCTGACCAGTACGCTTCCGAAGTACTGCGCGATGTTAAAAAAGAGCTTGAAAGTGCGGGTGTTGACCTGAAAATCAAGCTGTACCCGGCGGGTCAGCTGGGATCTGGTGAGCAGCTGCTGGGCGAAGCGGTGCGTGGCAGCATCGACATCGTTCACTCCTTTGTATACAGCCACAAAGACCCGGTACTGGAGATCAACTCTCTGCCCTACCTGGTATCCAACTACGATGAGATGGGCAAAGTCTTCAGCCCAGGCTCAAACTTCTACAGCATCTTTGATCAGCGCATGGACAAGCTGGGTCTGAAACTGCTGGGTGTAACCGCTGAAGGTTTTATCGGTGTGATGGCATCTTCCGTGCCTGAAAACTACAAGAGCACCGGCGATAAAGGCCAGAACATCCGTGTATGGAGCGCGCAGTCTGCCAAGCTGGCAACCCAGGATATGGGTTACAAAACCACCACCATCGACTGGGGTGATGCGTTCCCGGCACTGCAGCAGGGCGTGGTTGACGGCATGATCGGTGCGACTCCGGAAGCAACTTACACCACCTTCAAAGAAGCGATCAAAAACTACGTACCGTACAACGCGTTCGTAGAGAACTACGCCTACTACGCAAGCAAGAAAACCTGGGAGAAGAAGCTGAACGCAGAGCAGCGTAAAGTGATCTCCGAGGTGTTCGCTAAAGCCTCTGCGCGTTTCGTAGAGTGGAGCCGTAAGAACGATGCGGCAAACTTGAAGAAGCTGGAAGAGTTTGGTGTAGAGATCCTGCCTATTTCCGATGCCGAGCGTAGCGCAATCGCTAAAGAGATCCGTGAAAAGACTTGGCCAAAACTGGAAGGGCGTCTGGGCAAAGAAGTACTTGATCAGATCGTTGCGGACCTGAACTAAGAGCTCAGAGCCATCTTGCTCTGCGGTCGGCCTGTCGCAGAGCTTTTTTATTCAAGACGAGCTTGCTTTTCCATAGCTAGGGTGGAGGGACAAGCTCGCTCTATAAAAAGAAGAGTGTTGCTGTATGCATTTAAATATACCGCGTCCGCTCCATCGTCTGGTCGATATTCTTTTGCGAACAAAAGAATATCTTCTGGCGGTAGCCAGTTTGATCATGGCGTTTGTGTTTTTCTTCGTTGTGATATTGCGCTACTGGTTTCAAGCCGATCTCTTTGCTTATGAAGAGTGGGTTTTGATGCTGGCTTTCTGGGTTTATTTTCTTGGTGGTGCGATGGGTAGCTACGAAAATACCCATGTCAAAGCGGATTTTCTGTTATCGGTGATCGATAACGTGCGCACTAAATGGATTGTTGTGAACTGCACCCTGGTACTCGAAATTCTGATTGGCGTCGTGCTGAGTTATTGGGGCTGGTTGATGCTGAATGAAGAGATTGTCGCGTATCCGGACTGGCAACGAACCACCGGTCTCGAACTGCCGTTCTTCATTCCGAAACTGGGTATTTTCCTCGGGTTCGTTCTGATGACTTTCTACACCGCTTTGCATCTGTTCAGCGGCCTGCGTGATGGCCCAAGCAAAGAGTGGGAATCAGACGAAGCACCGCCTCACATCTAAGTACGAGTATTCCCGATGTTGATTTTATTGACCTTACTTGTGATCTGCGTCGCGCTGGTGATCGGTATTCCTGTACCGTTCGCCTTCGGTCTGGCGCTGATCTATATGTACCTGACCGGTGACCATGACCCGGCGGGTTTCTTGACCTCCGGTCACTGGCGTATGAACGTGCTGGTACTGCTGGCAATTCCGCTGTTTATCATGGCGGGTACCATCATGGAGCGTGGTAAGATCGCGCAGCCGCTGGTGGAGCTGGCCGAGTTGTTTGTTGGCCGCTTTAAGGGCGGTATCGCTTACGCGGCTGTAGGTGCCAGTGCGGTATTCGGTTCTATCGCGGGTAGTGCAACAGCAACCCTGACCTGTATCGGCAGTATCATGATGCCGCAGCTCCGCCGCGCTAATTACCCGGAAGGGCTGTCCGCTGCGCTGATCACCAATGCTGCGCCGCTGGGTCTATTGATTCCGCCAAGTGCGATTCAGATTATCTACGCATGGGTGACCCGTCAGTCTGTACTGAAGTGTTTCCTCGCGACGATTGTGCCGGGTCTGATCCTGGTGACGCTGCTGTGCATCGTGAACTACATCATGTTGCGCAAGTACAACAACATTAAGGTCCTGCCAAAATCGGATAACTTCACCGGTGAAGTGGTGAAGAAGAGCCGCTTTGCACTGCCTGCATTGCTGATGCCATTTATGATTCTGGGGGGAATCTACGGCGGCATCATGACACCAACCGAAGCGGCGGGTATTGCTGTGGTGTACGCTATTCCGGTGGGTTTCTTTATCTACAAAGGCCTGAACAAGGACAACTTCAAAGAAGCGCTGGTACAGTCCGCAACCACCACCGGTGTGGTGATGGTGATGTTCTTCATGGTGATGATTGTCAGCCGTCTGCTGATCTTCGAAGACATCCCAACTCTGGCGAAAGACCTGATCTTCTCTGTATCCGACAACCCAATCGTCGTGCTGATCATGGTGAACGTGGTCATGATTCTGATCGGTATGCTGATGGACGATGTTAGTGGCGTACTGCTGGCATCTCCGCTGCTGTTCCCGATTGTGGTTGAACTGGGTGTTGATCCGATTCAGTTTGCAGCGATCGTCGGTGTAAACCTGGGTATGGGTAACATCACACCACCAACAGCACCGCTGTTGTATCTGGGTTCACGGGTAACGGGGGTACGCGTAAGCGCGATGCTGAAGCCAACTCTGATTATGATCCTGTTCGCCTGGATTCCGACCCTGATCATCACAACCTACGTACCGGAAGTGTCGCTGTTTCTGCCGGAGCTGTTCTTGGGTTAATTTAGCCGAGTCTAGTTCGGGAGGCAGATCATAGGCGGAGATTGGGTCATAATCGGTTCTCCGCCATCAAAACCCCGCGGTTTGGGCTCTGCGGGGTTTTTTATTGCCTTATCATCAGATAGCGTGAAACTACTTAATTGTAGGTTGGCCTTCACAACGTGAAGCCCAACAGTTAAGTCGCAGTTTTGAGTTGAGGTGTTGGGCATCGTTTCACGATGGCCAACCTACGTTTAGTAATGGAATCGCATGGATAGATTGACGCCATCATCGCCTCAGGTGCAGGCGATACCTGTGGAAGAGTGTGACGACCCGCTGGTGGATATCGCCCTGGCTTCTGATCTTAAATTTGGCCCACCGCCCGAATGCCCTGAAACCGCGCCGCATTATCGGTTTGTGCGGCAATCCATACTTAAGCGTTTACAACACGCCCAGTCGTTATTGCCCGATGGGATCTACCTGCGGTTGTACGAAGGTTATCGCAGCCTGCAGGTGCAGCAGCTGTTGTTCGATCAGGAGTGTGCACGGGTACAACAGCGCCAACCTGAGTTATCTGACGAGCAGGCATACGTAGAAACAACACGCCTGGTCTCTGCCGTTCAACGACCTGATGGTTCTCGTAATGTCCCGCCCCATGTAACCGGTGCGGCAGTGGATGTAGAGCTGGTGGATGTAAATGGGTAGGTGCTGGATTTCGGAATGGAGATTGCGGACTGGAGTCGGGTTGATCCTGCTCTATGCCTTACCGATGCGGATGGATTGTCTGCCAGTGCCCACTATCACCGGCAGTTGCTGCAAGACGTGATGGGGCGGGCAGGCTTCGTAAACTACGCCGAAGAGTGGTGGCATTTTTCCTATGGTGATCAGCTGTGGGCTTATGTCACCGGAAATCCAGTTGCGATCTATGGCGCGGTTGAGCGCTAACTCTTCCAGTCGCGCGCCAGCGTGATGGTTTCAGCCATTACCTGTTCCAGTTCTGTCAGCTGATCTGGATTTATCGCCGTACCGCTTTCGGCCATATCTTCCATGGGGCGCAGTGGGTTGGTGGAACGGGTAAAACCGATGGTGTCGCACGCACCCGCCTGGTTGTGGGCCTGCTGACTGATCTCATAATCATCGCCGGCGCTGATGCTCTGCTGCAGTGTTGGCCAAAGCTCATCGTGAACCTTGCAGTAGCCGATCATCAAC
>NZ_CAXRBQ010000007.1:0-73195 GCF_964228735.1 Pontibacterium sp.
CCATCTCACCGACCTGTTCGCTGTTGTAGATGATCTGGCCGCTATCCGGTGTCTGGCGTGCCGACAAGCAGCTCAGCAAAGTGGATTTACCGGAGCCGGATTCACCCACGATGCCCAGCACTTCGCCCGGGTAGAGGTCGAAGTTGATCGGACCGCAGCCTTTGCCCGGTGCGTAGTATTTGTTGACGTCGCGTACACTCAGCAGCGGCGCCAGGTCTTGCCATGCGCTGGTCTTCATCATGCTGGCGTCGCTCATGACCGTGTTATTCATGCTTTTTACGTTCATGCTTTTTACATTCATGACGTGGCCTCCTCGCCTGCAGCGGCCTGACGGCTGCGGCAATAGTCGGTGTCGGAGCAGACAAACATCTTGCTGCCCGCGTCGTCGATGATCACTTCATCCAGGAAGCTGTGGTCGGATCCGCAAATCGCACAGTTCTCGTCCCACTGCTGTACCTCGAACGGGTAGTCGTCGAAATCGAGACTCTTCACTTCGGTGTAGGGCGGTACCGCATAGATCCGTTTTTCAAAACCCGCACCAAACAGCTGCAGGGCTGGCATGCGGTTCATCTTCGGGTTGTCGAATTTCGGGATCGGCGATGGGTCCATCATGTAGCGGTTGTTGACCATCACCGGGTAGTCGTAGCTGGTGGCGATATGGCCAAAGCGGGCTACGTCTTCGTACAGCTTCACCTGCATCGCGCCGTATTCGCTCAGGGCGTGCATCTTGCGGGTCTCGGTTTCGCGCGGCTCGATAAAGCGCAGTGGCTCCGGAATTGGCACCTGATAGATCAGGATCTGGTCTTCCTGTAGCGGCGTTTCCGGAATACGGTGACGGGTCTGGATCAGGCTCGCCTCGGCGGTGGACTCTGTGGTCTCAACGCCTGCGGTGCGGGCGAAGAAACGGCGGATGCTGACTGCGTTGGTGGTGTCGTCGGCACCCTGGTCGATCACTTTCAGGCGGTCGGCTTCGCCGATTACACTGGCGGTCACCTGCATACCGCCGGTACCCCAGCCGTGGGGCAGTGGCATTTCACGGCCACCAAACGGTACCTGGTAACCTGGGATTGCCACGGCCTTGAGGATCGCGCGGCGGATCATGCGCTTGGACTGCTCGTCCAGGTAGGCAAAGTTATAGCCGGTTGCTGTACTCATACCTGTAGTACTCATGACAGGGTCTCCTCGTCTTTGGCGGCGGCGATCTCTCGGCGCAGGCGACGGATCATCTCCAGCTCGGACTGGAAGTCCACGTAGTGCGGCAGTTTCAGGTGCGATACAAAACCGTTGGCAGAGACACAGTCGCTGTGGGACAGCACAAACTCCTGGTCCTGGTTCGGGTAGAGCACCTCTTCGCCCAGCTCGTCGGCGCGCAGGGAACGCTCCACCAGGGCCACGCTCATCGCCTTGCGCTCGGAGCGGCCAAAAGCCACACCGTAACCGCGGGTGAACTGCGGCGGCTGGTTTTTGTTGCCGTGGAACTGGTTGACCATCTCGCACTCGGTCAGGAACACCTCGCCGACCTCGATGGCAAAACCCAGCTCTTCCGGTACCAGCTCGACGTTGACGCGGCCGCTGCGCAGCTCACCGGCAAATGGGTGGCTGTCGCCGTAACCACGCATGGAGGCGTAGCTCAGGGAGAGCAGGAAACCTTCGTCGCCACGCACCAGGTTCTGCAGGCGCACGGCGCGCTCGGCCGGGTAGTTGACCGGTTCACGGGTCAGGTCGAGCGGGGTGCGATCGGCTTCGTCCGCTTCGCGGCTCTGCTCGATCAGACCTTCTTTGTTCAGCAGTTCCAGTACACGAGGGCACGCTTCCAGCGTCTCTTCATCCCCTTCCGGACTAGTTGGTGCTTCGCCTTCCGCCAGCAGGGTGAAGTCCAGTAGACGGTGGGTGTAGTCGTACGTAGACCCCAGCACCTGGCCGCCCGGCAGGTCTTTAAAGGTGCCGGAGATACGGCGCTCAATCTGCATCGCTTCGGTATCCAGCGGTTCGCTATAACCTATACGTGGCAGCGTGGTGCGGTAGGCACGCAGCAGGAAGATCGCTTCTACCGCGTCACCGCTGGCCTGTTTCAGTGCCAGGGCTGCCAGTTCCGGGTCGTACACGGAGCCTTCGTTCATCACTCGGTCCACCGCCAGCGGCAGCTGTTCGCGGATCTGTTCAACCGTCAGCTCGGTGATGCTTTCGTCGCCGCGACGGGTTTTGCGCATCAGTGCGTGGGCATTGTCGATGGCCTTCTCGCCACCTTTAACAGCAACGTACATATATCAGGCCTCTCCCTCTTCAGGACGCATTTCACGAATCTGGGTGGAGCGTGGCAGGGCCAGTAGCTTGCTGCCGCAGCAGAAGATGCAGTCCACACCCAGTGGGAAGCGTTTGCGGCTGCTGATCAGCGCCTGGCGGAACGCCTCGCTTAAGCCTGCAATACGCGCGGTCTTGCGGGATTCGATACCCGGGCCGGTCAGTTCCCAGTGTGGTTCGTCGCTCAGTGCCGGTACCTGCACAATCAGGGTGGTGGAACGATCCGGGTATTCCGCCGTGCCCCAGGCCAGGTCGCTCAGGACTGGCAGTTCATCGGCCAGTGCCACGGCGAAATCCGCCGTTTTGCTGCCGTCGATGATCGGGCTTTGGCAGTGGAAACGCAGGTTGCTGGTCACACTCTCGTCGCTGTTCAGATGTGGGCTCAGCCACAGCTTGGTATCCGCGTCGATCAGGCTTAGTAGGGTTTGCCAGGTGCTGTTGTTCAACTGGCCCGGTGTGGTCAGGTCCAGTTTCAGGTCGATCAGGGTGCCCGGCTCGCTCATCGCTTTCAGCAGCGCGCGGAACACCTGCTGGCCGTGCTGGACCGGATCGTCAAAACCGGCGATCAGGGCATTGCTATTCACAGTAGGCGTAAGTACGGCCATCAGTCTTCCCCCCGAACCATGGTGAAAAAGTCCACTTTGGTGCTGCTCGCTTCGCGCATACGTTCCGCCTGCGCTGCTTGCTGAATTGCTGCCAGTGGATTAATCAGCATGCTTTCCAGTAGCTCGGCAGTGCCCGCTTCCTGCAGCAGGGCATCCGCCAGTGCCGCGGTGATCGCATGCTCTTTGCTGCGACCGGCAATGTAGCTCAGGCCCAGCGTGCCGCTGGCCAGGCGCAGGGCGCAGCGAGTCACGGTCATCTCGCCCATGTTGAACGGCTGACCGCTGCCGCCGATGCGGCCGCGAAGCATGGTGAGGCCGGTTTCCGGCTTGCGGATAAATTGGTATTCAGGTGCCGCTGGCAGCTCCAGCGCTTGCCAGTGCTGCTGCAGATCTTTCAGTTCTGCTTTGGCCAGGATGCCGATCCAGCGCTTGCGCGAAGCCTGCTCTGGAGAGAGCGCATCGGAAGCGTGGTTTTGCGAAGTCACAGACATGGTGTGTGTACCCGTAAGTCGTCTGAATCAGTTGATCGGATGACGGTCATTCTGGTGGGCATCAGGTATTAGAAAAAGGGAGCATTTCTTTGCAGAATCCTTAGAAATTCTTATGGTGGCCTTAGCTTCTGGGCTGGCAGGGGGATTTGATATGAGATTTTTGTTGACAGGGATCTGAAGGGAGATCGCGACATAAAGCTGTCATATTTCTTTGTTAGCCCGGATCTCCCCTGTATCAAGGCGTAGGTCACTGCTTGAGGTGGTCCTTAGATTCACTAAGGGTGGAGCTGTGTAAAAGGGTGTGGATAAACTGTTGTGTGCTTGTTGGATAAAAATCGCCGCCGCTGCAGCGCCTGAATTCAGGCGGGTGTGGCGGGACACCGGTTATCCACTGAAACCGGCGTCAGCCAATTTATGCGTTCAAGGGTTGAATTTGAGTGTGATTTCGAGGGACTGCTGGAAACGCATACAAACTGAAAAATCCCGGTATTACTGCAGCTTAGAGGTGAGCATGGAGTGCTAGACTCATCCTCAAATTGCTGAGGCACGGTGGGAGTTTTGTATAGCTTAGGTTGTTGACGCAGCCGCCCTATGCACGGTGCAAAGGACAGGGCTGCATAACTCATCTTATCCAGCGAATCTGTGTATAACTCTGTGGAGTCCTTTGGGGCATCACTCTGCAGCCCGCGGATTACGCACGTCTGTGAAATATGTCTTTGTTTTATACAAACGTAACAAATTTCATTAGTATCCCCGCCGATTTGTGTCATCTTAGTCATTTCCGTCACCTGAAATGTGAAGGCGTGATAGAGCTTGGTAAGTTTTTTGTTGGAGCGGTATGGGAAACAAAACGTTAGATAAACTGGCGATGGGGTTGTTGCTGGGATTGTGCATGATCTGGGGTTTGCAGCAGGTCGCGATCAAGTTTGCCCTGGAGGGGATTTCGCCAATGATGCAGGCCGGGTTGCGCTCTGTTGGAGCAACCATCCTGCTGTGCCTGTGGATGCGCTGGAAAGGGATCCGGGTTTTTGAACGAGACGGTACCGAGTGGTGGGGCATCCTGGCTGGTTTGCTGTTTACCGCCGAGTTTCTGTTTATCTACTGGGCGCTGGAGCACACCACCACCGCGCGTGGTACGGTGTTCCTGTATACCTCGCCGTTTATTGTGGCGTTGGGTGTGCACCTGTTTGTGCCGGGTGAAAAGCTGCGTCTGCTGCAGGTAATTGGGTTGCTGTGTGCGTTTGGCGGTATCGTGCTCGCTTTTGGTGACAACAGTACCGACGCTGATACCTGGCTGGGCGATATGATGGCGCTTCTGGCGGCGTTGTTCTGGGGGGCAACAACGGTGGTGATCAAGGCGTCACCGCAACGGACATTGCGCGCCGAACGGGTGCTGCTGTATCAACTGGCGTTGTCGGCGTTGGTGTTGCCGATCCTGTCGCTGGGATTTGGCGAAGCCGGTGTGACCGCGTTGACCACACCGGTGGTGCTGTCGATGCTGTTTCAGACCCTGATCGTGGCCTTTGCCTCCTATCTGACCTGGTTCTGGATGATCCACCACTATCCCGCGTCCCAGATCGCATCATTCGGCTTCTGTACGCCGCTGTTTGGTGTGATGTTTAGTTTCCTGATTCTGGATGAGGTGATCACCCCGCTCTTCATCGTGGCGCTGGCATTGGTGGCGTTGGGTATCTTCCTGGTGACCAAAGCGCCGGGGAAAAAAGTGAATAAGGGTGTCGCTAAGGTTTCGTCGGGTTCTTTTGAAAAAGTGGATAAATAGTTTATTCACAAATTCTGTGTATAAGCGTGTGTACAGGGTTGTGATAGGCGGCACCAGGCCAGTAATCACGGGCGCTTGCGTCCTCTGGTGCAGCTTTATACAAAGCCACTGAAACTGCACAAAACCTTACAAAGCATAGGTGTAAACGCTCGTTTGAATGTTGTCTGAGGCAGGTCTATCTTAACTGTTTACGGTCTCATTGTTATGATGCGTAGATAGGTGCCTGCACAGTGATCAGTGTGCTCTTTGGCTGTGGTGCAGGTTTTCCGGCGTATCGGTAATCCACTGATGTTGTAGCGAAATGATAAAACCTGAGCAGACCATGAAGTACTGTAGCCTCCGTTGGCTATGGGGAGTCCTGTGTTTTTTATTGCTGGTCCCCACCCATGGGGCGGCAAAAGAGATCTACAGCTTTGCAATCGTTCCGCAATACAGTGCGGGCGATACCTTCCGCGTGTGGCAGCCTATTATTCGTCACCTCAATGACGTGCTGCCCTTTCGTCTGGCGTTGGAGACCGCGCCTGATATCTCCTCATTTGAAGAGCTCTGCGAAGACGGTCAATTCGACTTCGCTTTTGTGAATCCTTACCACCTGTTGTGGTTAAACCGAAATCGGGGATACGAACCCCTGCTGAGCGATCGCTCCGGTCGTATCAGCGGTGTGCTGGTGACACGGCGTGAAGGCGGAATCGCCAATCTAAGTCAGCTCGATAATCAGTCGGTAGCGTTTCCGTCGCCCAATTCTTTGGGCGCGTCGATGATGCTGCGTCGTGACCTGAGTGAAGCCTTCCAGCTTTCTGTTCATCCACGTTATGTAAAAAGCCACTCCTCTGTATATCTCAACGTTGCGCTGGGGGTGACCGCCGCAGGTGGCGGTGTGCAGAAAACTTTGGAGCAGCAACCGCAACACATTCGGGACCAGTTGCAGGTACTCCACCGTACGGAAGAGGTGCCCTCCCATCCGGTGGTGGTGCACCCGCGGGTTTCACAGGACGCACGGCAAGCGCTGGTTGATGTGATGCTGAAGTTGGCACAGAATGAGGAGTTCCAGGCACTCTTAAGGAAAGTGCCGGTTTATCAACTGGGTCCGGTATCCTTCAGCGACTATGAGCCGCTGCAGCAGTTAGGATTGGAAGCCTACTACGAGGAACAACGTTGATGCGCAGTTTTCAGACAAAACTCGTGTTGCCGCTGGTGCTGCTGGTAGTCCTGATCGGGGCTTTTGTGGAGTTTTACTGGCTACCGAGTTGGCAGCAACAGGAAGTTGAAACACGCCTCACGGAGGATCGTAGCTCGCTGGAACTGCTGAGCAAGGTACTGCGGACACCGATCATAACCGGTGATCTGGCCGCCGTTTATGATTTGCTTGATCAGCTCACCGTTGAACGTTCCCACTGGCAGAACCTGACCCTGACCCGCGAAGACGGCCTGTTACTTTACCCTCTTTCGATACCCAACGAAGCGCTAGACGTATCCCATACACTGAAAACCGACGTACGCTTTCAGGATCAGCTGCTGGCGCAACTTGCCCTGTCGATCAATCTGACACCCTATCTGGAAGCCGAGCGCGACCGTTTACGTATGCTGGAGCTGATTCTTTTGGCGGTGGCGCTGGCAGCGGTATTGCTCATCGCCTGGTTGCAACGACAGCTGGTGCTGAAACCAATCGAACGTATCTCGGGTACCGCACGGCAGATTGCCAAGGGAGATTTCTATTCACCGATTCCGGTGCATCCACCACGCAGTGGCCTGGACGACTTCTTTCATGCTTTTCGGGTGATGCGCGATTCTATCGCGGAAAAACATGAAGAGCTGAGTCAGCAGATCACCGAACGTAAAAATGCCGAGCGGCGCCTGAACGATTCCCAACGTGTGGCCCTGTTGGGGTGCTGGGAGTGGCATGCCGAGGATAACAGCTTTTGGTGTTCCGAGAGTATGTACCCGATCATGCACCTGCCGGAGCGAACCCTGGCGGACTACAAAGGCTTCTTTGCCAATATCCATCCGGCAGATGTGGGCAGCGTAAAAGCTAACTTTGACCGTATTGCCGAAGCGGGTGGCTCCTTTGATGTGGAGTTTCGCGTGAATACGGCGAACGGCCTGAAGTTTGTGCACATGATCGGTCAACACGATGACAACAGCGACCGCAGTTTTGGCACCTGTCAGGATGTTTCCGAACGTAAGGATATCGAGTCCTCTCTGCGCAAACTTTCCAGTGCCATCACCTACAGCGGCTCGTCGGTGATGATCACTGACATCATCGGCACCATCGAATACGTTAACCCGAAATACACCGAAGCCACTGGCTACCAACTGGGTGAGTTGCTGGGGCAACAGCCGGAGATTCTGAGCCGGCAGTGGATGTCGGCCGGTAAGTACGAAACCCTGTGGCAGTCGATCCTGGCAGGTAAGAACTGGCGTGGTGAACTGCAGAGTCTGCGCCGCGACGGCACCACGTTCTGGTCGCTGGTATCGATCTCGCCGATCAAGAATGAATTCGGTGAGTTGACCCATTTTGTCATCGTGCTGGAAGACGTGTCCGAGCTGAAACAGGCCCACGCCAAGATGGAACAACTGGCGCTCTACGACGAACTGACCGGCCTGGCCAACCGCCGCCTGTTCTACAGCAAGCTGGGTAACCTGCTGGATAAACTGGATGAGCCTGCGCAGAAAGCAAAGGGTAAAACCGGTGCGGTGATGCTGCTCGACCTGGACTACTTCAAGACCATCAACGACACCCGCGGCCACCATATAGGGGATGAGCTGTTGAAAGCGGTGGCCCGCCGTTTGCGTCATGCGCTGCATGAAGAAGATGTGGCGGCGCGTCTGGGGGGTGATGAGTTTGCCCTGCTGATCAGCCCGGTTGAAAACGAAGAGCAGGTGCTCAGTATCGCCGAACGCATCCTGGCGGCGGTTACCCGCCCGTTTAACCTGGACGATGCGGAGCTGCAGGTTACCACCAGTCTTGGGATTGCACTGGTGCCGAAGGACGGCACCGAACCGGATTCTCTGCTCAAGCATGCCGACCTGGCGATGTATCAGGCGAAGGAGATGGGGCGCAACCAGTGCCGCTTCTTCACCGAATCCCTGCATGAGCAGCTGCAGACCTACATGCGCTTTACCCGTGAGATGCCGGTTGCGCTGGAGAACGGCGAATTCCTGCTGAACTACCAGCCGCAGGTGGACCTGAAATCCGGTGAGATTATTGGCGCTGAGGCGCTGATCCGCTGGCAGCATCCCGAGCTGGGCTTGGTACCGCCGCCGGCCTTTATCTCCGTGGCGGAGGAGACCGGCTTTATCATTCCACTGGGACGTTGGGTGGTGGCTGAGGCGTGTAAGGCACTGCGTGAGCTGAAAGCCGCCGGGCAGGGCCATATGCGGATCTCGGTGAACCTGTCGGCGCGTCAGTTCCGTGATCCGGAACTGATCAGCATGATCAGCCAGATCCTGGCGGATGAGGGGATCTCTCCGGATCTGTTGGAGATCGAGATCACCGAAACCCTGCTGATGCATGACGTGAAGCAAGCCATTGCCACACTGGAGCAGTTGCAGGCGTTGGGTATCACCGTGGCGATCGATGACTTTGGTATCGGTTACTCTTCCTTTAACTATCTGAAAACCCTGCCGATCAACGTGCTCAAGGTGGACCGCGAATTCATCAAAGACATACCCGATCACCTGGATGATATGGAGATTACTGCGGCGATCATCTCAATGGCACACCGCCTCAATTTGAGTGTGGTTGCCGAGGGGATTGAAACCGAAGTCCAGCGGGTGTTCCTGGAGGAGCACAACTGCGAATACGGCCAGGGTTACCTGTTCAGTCGGCCATTGCCTCTGGATCAGTTCAAAGCGCTGCTACCTGCACCGGTGGAATGTGCAACCGATACTGCTGAGTGAGGAAGCGTAGCCTGTGATCGAGTTGTTAGGCGCGGGGATTCTGGATCCTGTTACTGTGCTGCTGCTGACATTGGCAGCGGGTTTCACCTCTTTCCTGACCGCAGCGGTGGGGATTGGCGGCGGTGTGTTGCTGCTGGCGATCCTAGCCTCGGTCCTGCCGGTGGCGGCATTGATTCCGGTGCATGGCCTGGTGCAGGTCGGTTCCAACGGCAACCGGGCCTGGATGACCCGCCAGCATCTGGATGGGCGTATGTTCCGGTACTTCGCAGTTGGCGCACTACTGGGGGCAATCGTGGCGTCCTTTGTGGTGGTGCAACTGCCACTGCAGGTCATTCAGTTCAGTGTGGCCCTGTTTATTCTCTACCTGGTCTGGGGACCTAAACCGTCTAAGCGACAATTGTCTCGGCGCGGACGTATGCTGGCCGGTGGGGTGACCACACTGGTCTCAATGTTTGTAGGGGCGACCGGCCCGCTAGTCGCGGGTTTTGTGCACAGACAGGATTACGACAAGCTCCAGCTCACAGCGACGTTTGCCAGCTGTATGACGTTTCAGCATGTGTTGAAAATGCTGGTGTTCAGTGCCGTGGGCTTTGCCTTCTGGCAGTGGTTGCCGCTGGTGCTGTTGATGGTCGCCAGCGGTGCGGTGGGTACCTGGTTGGGGCTGAAAGCACTGCACAAGGTGTCCGGCAAGCAGTTCAAGCGCCTGTTCAGGCTGGTGGTGAGTGTGATGGCGCTGCGGCTGCTGTGGCAGGCGGGCAGCGCCTATCTGGGATAAGATCCGGTTGGATCAGATCAGGTGTTTGCTGAGCAGCAACAGGCGGACACGGTCAGCGATCTCTGTTTCCAGATGCGGCAGATCATCGATGCTGGTCACCTGTGGGAAGTCCCAGCGGATGTGTTCCGAGTCGCTGGTCAGAGACGCCGGGAAGGCGTGGGATTTGTCACACAGGGTTACTACCAGGTCGAAACTCTTACCTTCCTTTTCACGCAACGGCGTGCATTCCAATGGGTAGTCCTTACCCATCAGGTCGTTAGCCCAACTCTGGATCACGTTTGGCACAGAGGTCGGTTCAGGACCGGCACTGCTGGCGGCCACTTTACCCTGGCCCAGTTTGGTTGCCAGGACTTCAGCCAGCTGCGAGCGTACTCCGTTATGACGGCAGATAAACAAAACATTCAGACTATCTAATTCAGTCATAGGTGAAACTCCTCAAGCGCTAACTGACTGTTTTTCTTAAAGATCATAGCGTATCGATTAAGAATGCAAAGACAAAAAACACCGTGTCACGAAAATGTAATGAAACATGGTCGTAACACGGTGTTTTTATGGGGAACGCGTAAACCCTAAGGGCTGGATCAGTCCAGCTGGCTCAGGTCGCGTACGGCACCTTTGTCGGCAGAGGTTGCCAGCTTGGCGTAGGCTTTCAGTGCGGCCGAGACCTTACGTGGGCGATCTTCAACCGGTTTCCAGCCCAGCTTGTCCTGCTCTGCGCGGCGTGCCGCCAGCTCTTCGTCGGACAGCAGTACGTCGATGGTGCGGTTCGGGATGTCGATGCGGATCATGTCGCCGTTGCGAACCAGACCGATTGCACCACCTGCCGCCGCTTCCGGAGACACGTGACCAATCGACAGACCGGAGGTACCGCCGGAGAAACGGCCGTCGGTCAGCAGGGCACACTCTTTACCCAGGCCTTTGGACTTGATGTAAGAGGTAGGGTACAGCATCTCCTGCATACCCGGGCCACCACGTGGGCCTTCGTAACGTACGATCACCACGTCGCCTGCTTTCACCTTGTCGTCCAGGATGTTGGCAACTGCCTCGTCCTGGGATTCGGTGATGTGCGCAGGGCCTTCGAACACCAGGATGGACTCGTCCACACCGGCAGACTTAACCACACAACCGTCCAGCGCGATGTTACCGCGCAGTACCGCCAGACCACCTTCCAGAGAGAAGGCGTGTTCCAGGGAGCGGATGCAGCCGTTTTCACGGTCGCCGTCCAGGGTCGGCCAGCGTGTTGCCTGGCTGAAGGCTACCTGAGTTGGGATACCGGCAGGACCTGCTTTGTAGAACTCCATCACGGCTTCGGATGGGTTGCGCATGATGTCCCACTCGTCCAGCGCGTCTTTCATGGTTGGCGCGTGTACAGTTGGTACGTCGGTGTGCAGTTTACCGGCACGGTCCAGCTCGCCCAGGATACCCATGATGCCACCGGCACGGTGTACGTCTTCGATGTGGTATTTCGGGGTGTTTGGTGCCACTTTACACAGCTGAGGAACCACGCGGGACATACGGTCGATGTCGTCCATGGTGAATTCGATCTCAGCTTCCTGGGCAATCGCCAGCAGGTGCAGAATGGTGTTGGTGGATCCGCCCATGGCGATATCCAGGGTGATGGCGTTTTCGAACGCCTTGAAGCCTACGGAGCGTGGCAGTACGCGCTCGTCTTCCTCTTCGTAGTACTTCTTCGCCATCTCAACGATGGAGCGACCGGCGCGCAGGAACAGCTGTTCGCGGTCGGCGTGAGTCGCCACCACGGTGCCGTTACCCGGCAGGGCCAGACCCAGTGCTTCGGCCAGGCAGTTCATGGAGTTCGCGGTAAACATACCGGAGCAGGAACCACAGGTTGGGCATGCAGAACGTTCAACTTCGTCAACCAGCTCGTCGGATGCGTTCGGATCGGCTGCCAGTACCATGGCATCTACCAGATCCAGCTTGTGCTCGGACAGCTTGGTTTTACCCGCTTCCATCGGACCGCCGGAAACGAAGATAACAGGAATATTGAGGCGCATCGCCGCCATCAGCATCCCCGGTGTGATTTTGTCACAGTTGGAGATGCAGACCAGCGCGTCGGCACAATGGGCATTTACCATGTACTCAACGGAGTCCGCGATGATGTCACGGGAAGGCAAGGAGTAAAGCATGCCGTCGTGACCCATTGCGATGCCATCATCGACCGCAATGGTGTTGAATTCTTTTGCCACACCGCCAGCTTTCTCGATTTCACGAGCGACCAACTGACCCATGTCTTTCAAGTGCACGTGACCTGGAACGAACTGGGTGAAAGAGTTGGCAACGGCGATGATCGGCTTGTGGAAGTCATCGTCCTTCATACCGGTAGCACGCCACAGCGCGCGGGCACCCGCCATGTTGCGACCTGCGGTAGAGGTCTTGGAGCGATATTGAGGCATGAAAAGATCCTTCAGGCTGTTTCTTGTGTCATTGAGGCGATCAGTATACCAGAACTGTTGAATATCTGATCTCCCAGAGTGTTCTACACTGTAAGACTGTATCCCTGATGACTTAATTTCATGGAGTGGAGGTTGGTTATGCTGATTGGTATCCCGAAAGAGATCAAAGTGCATGAATACCGGGTGGGACTGACCCCCATGGGCGTGCATGAATTAGTCAACCAGGGGCATCAGGTGCTGGTTGAGTCCTTTGCCGGTATGGGCATCGGTTATCTCGATGAAGACTACGCCAAAGCGGGTGCATCGATCATCGGCTCTGCCGAGGAGCTCTACCTCAACTCCGAGATGATCATCAAAGTGAAGGAACCGCAGCCACGTGAGTGCAACCTGCTCTCCGAGGGACAAACTCTTTTTGCCTATCTCCACCTGGCCGCCGGCCGGCAGCTGACCGAGGCGTTGATGCAGTCGGGTTGCACCGCCATCGCTTTTGAAACAGTCACCAGCCCCGGCGGTGGTTTGCCGTTGTTGGCACCAATGAGTGAAGTGGCGGGGCGCATGTCGATCCAGGCCGGCGCGCACTGTCTGGAGAAAGCACAGAGTGGCAAAGGGGTGTTGCTGGGCGGTGTGCCCGGTGTGCCGCCGGCAAAAGTGGTGGTGATCGGTGGCGGTGTCGTGGGCGAGAATGCTGCCCGCATGGCGCTGGGGCTCGGTGCCCAGGTCACCATCATCGATCGTTCCGTACCGCGCCTGAAACAGCTGGATGCCCAGTTTGATGGCCGTCTGCAGACACTCTATTCCACGCAGGACAATATTGAAGCGGCAGTTCTGTCTGCTGATCTGATTGTAGGTGCAGTATTAATACCAGGTGCCGCCGCGCCTAAGTTGGTAACCCGCGACATGGTGGCGCAGATGAAACCCGGCACGGTGATGGTGGACGTGGCGATCGACCAAGGGGGCTGCTTTGAGACCAGCCGCCCAACCACCCATCAGGACCCGATCTACGAGGTGGACCATGTGGTGCACTATTGTGTCGCCAATATGCCCGGGGCGGTTGCGAAAACTTCGGCTCAGGCGCTGGAAAACGTGACCTTGCCATATGCCCAAGCATTGGCGTCGAAGGGCTGGATGGGTGCGATGGGGGAAGATCCGCACCTGGCAAATGGACTGAATATCCACAGAGGACAGGTAGCCTGCCAGGGTGTTGCAGAAGCATTCGGATTGCCTCTCATACCAATGGAGAAGATCCTCCGTAATCACAAGGCTTGATTGCGACCCGTCGATCAGGGAGGCTATGGGGCTCTGAACTTGGGAGAGCACCATGTCCTCGATTGATAAGAAAAAAATCCGTTCCGATATCTGGATCCAGCGCCTGATGAAAACCGGTATTCCGGTGGCTATCGTGGCGATCCTCAGCCTATGGCTTGGCTGGTGGCTGAAAGAGCCTGCCTTGGGTCAGGTATTCATCGTGACCGCCTCCATCGCACTGGTCCTGGGCCTGATCTATAACGTCCGTTTTGTCATGCTCTCCGTCCGGCAGCTGAAAGAGCAGCAGAAAAAAGACGACAAATGAGCGATCAGGAGCTGACCTCTAGCTACCCGGAACTGTCCGGTCTGGACGATGCGGGAAAGGCGCTGCTGGTGCAGGCCCATCGGGTAGAGCTGCCGGCGGGTACGGTGATCTTTCGACACGGTGATCGCTGTGATCACTTTGTCATGCTCGTTTCCGGTCACGTCAAAGTGGTAGCTCGGTCGCCAGCAGGTCGTGAGCTCCTGCTCTACCGCATTAACCATCAGGGCACCTGTGTGCTGACTACATCCTGTCTTTTGGGCAACGAACACTATCCTGCGGAAGGGATCGCCGAAACGGACGTGGTTGCCTACCTTCTGCCACGCAGTGTTTTTCAACAGGCGCTGGACCAGTCCTCGGCCCTACGTGCCTTTATCTTTGATTCCTATGCCGCACGCCTGGCCGGTTTGATCCACTTGGTGCAGGCGGTCTCCTTTGAAAGCGTGGAGCAGCGAATTATCGGCCACTTGCTACAACGTGCTGATGACAGCGGCGTTGTAAAAGAGTCGCACCAACTGATCGCCGATGAATTGGGTACCGCACGTGAAGTGGTGAGCCGCAAGCTTCAGATGCTGGCTCAGCAAGGGCTACTGGAGCTGGGTCGGGGTAAGGTGATTTTGCTGGATACCGAGGGACTAAAAAACTTTTCCGCCTGAGGTTGACCTTATGTAACCAAAGTCACAGAACAGGCCTGACGGTCGCGGGATACTGATCCCAACAAGCAGATATTTCGCTGATTACGTTAGGAGATCGTCATGGAAAAGAACATTGGTAACCTCGACAAAATTATCCGTGTCCTGGTTGGACTGGTCCTGATCGCACTGGTTTTTGTTGGTCCACAGACTGCCTGGGGCTGGATTGGTGTACCGGTTATTCTGATCGCTTTTTTTGGCTGGTGCCCGCTGTACAAGGTGTTGGGTGTGAGCACCTGCAAGCGCTGCGAAAGCTGACCCGCGAACAGATTCCCGCCTAATATTAAAAAACGCTGCACAGTTCGTGCGGCGTTTTTTTTCGATTCAGTAAAGATTCAGACGCCGCCCCTTACCCTGAGGTCATTCTTAAAACGATCCCGAAGGGGCCTGCTTAGCAGGAGGAGTGACGTTATGAAAAAGCTGATACTGACCACCCTGCTCAGCGCAGGGCTGATTGTGACTCAGGCCGAGGCCGGTCATCGTGGAAACGGACATCATAAACATCACAAGGATTACGATTACGCCCGCGTTGTGCATGTCGAACCGATCTACCAGCGTGTCGAACGCAGCATTCCACGCGAAAGCTGTTGGACCGAGCGGGTTGCCTACGAGCAGCCGCACCGCTATCGCAACGACTCATACACCGATGAACTTATCGGCGGGCTGATTGGCGGTGCAATAGGGAACGCGGTTGGCCACAATAAGACTAACAAGAAGGTACAGGCGGTAATTGGTGCGGCGATTGGTGCTTCGATCGCACACGATATTAACCGTCCCCGTGGCGGCGGCTACAATGTAAGCTACCGCGATGAGCAGCGTTGCGCGGTCACCCATGATGTGGAGTATCATGAGCAGGTTTCAGGATACCACGTGACCTATCGCTACCACGGTCAGGAGTACCAGACCCGGACACACAGACATCCGGGAAAACGGATTAAAGTACGGGTGGACGTAACACCCGTTCACTGAGTTTCAGTTTAAGGGGTTGGCAATGTTCAGACAGTTTGGTTTTTCAGCGGCAACTGCGCTGGGAGTGTTGGGTTTGAGCGCAGTATTGGCGGTCAGTCCGGCGGTATCCGCACAGCCCGCAGCCAACCCTGTTGCACCCATTGAGTTAGCCGCCAGTTCGATCAGCCTGCAGCAGGCGGTCGCACGGGTGAAAAAACAGTATGGCGGACGGGTATTAAAAGCAGAGCCCGTCAGCATAAAAGGAAAAGCGGGCTATCGGATTCGTATGATGAACGACGGACGAATCCGTGAGTTTCTGGTGGACGCCAACAGCGGCAAGCTGATGCGTCCCTGAATGGCCTGATTGAGGACACGATATGAAACTGCTGATTGTTGAGGATGAACCGGATCTGCGTCGCCAACTGGTACGGGCGATGGAGGGGCGTGGCTACACGGTCGAAGATTGTGAAGACGGTGAAGAGGCACTCTATCTGGGACGGGAGTACCCCTACGATCTGGCGATTGTGGATCTGGGTCTACCGAAGTTGTCCGGCGTGGAAGTGATCAAACGCTGGCGCGCCGAGGAGAAGAAGTTTCCAATCATTATCCTTACTGCCCGTGGTGACTGGCAGGACAAGGTGGAAGGATTGGAAGCCGGTGCCGACGATTACGTGGTTAAACCCTTCCATATGGAAGAGCTGGCGGCACGCCTGAACGCACTGCTGCGCCGCGCGGCCGGACACGCCAAGCCGGTGTTTGAGTTTGGTCCGTTACGCATCGATACCAGCGGCCGCGTAGTGTATCGCCACGACGAGCCTGTCTCCCTGACCAGCTACGAGTACAAAACCTTTGAATACCTGGTGCTGCATGCAGGCAAAACGGTTTCCAAGACCGAGCTGACCGAGCACCTCTACCACCAGGACTACGACCGCGACAGCAATGTGCTGGAGGTTTTCATCCGTCGCTTGCGTCAGAAGCTGGACCCGGATCAGGATCTGCAACCGATCACTACAGTGCGTGGCATGGGTTACCGCTTTGATCTGAAGCCGGAACAGAAAGAGGGATGATCGCACTCCGGTCACTGCGTTCCAAACTGTTCCGCTCAATCCAGGGGCGACTGCTGTTCGCCTCAGCATTGGTACTGCCAGTGGTGATGCTGCTGGCTGGCATCGCCCTGAAAAATGCCTACCACAGCAGTCAGGAAGTCGCCGTGAATGAGCGCTTGCAGCTGCAGGTGTACCTGTTGCTGGGCAGTATCGAGTTGGGCGATCAGCTCGCCGTACTGCCCCAGTCGTTGCAGGAACCGCGTTATGCACAGATCGGCTCCGGCCTGTACGGTGTTATCCACAGTGCTAACGGCAAGCTGCTCTGGCGTTCCGCCTCCTCCCGTCTGTTACCCGAAAATCAGCTACGTTACGAAACTTCGTTACCCAGCATATTTACGCCGGGTGCCTCGCAGTTTTCACATCAAGCGGATGCGGGGTTGTACCGTTACAGCTTCAGTGTGATCTGGGAGCAGAACGGTCGCGAGCAGGCGATGACCTTTACCGTGATGGAGTCCGACCAGGCGGTAAAAAAAGCGCTGGCGGCGTATTCGACCCAGTTGGCCATGTGGCTGATGGCGGTACTGATGATCGCGTTGGTAGCGCAAGTGCTGATCATGCGTTGGGGCATCCAGCCGCTGAAAGGGTTGGCCCGTGACCTGAAACAGATCGAGCAGGGTGAAGCGGAAATCCTCACCGGTCGGTACCCGAACGAGGTGCAGGCGGTGACCGATAACCTCAATCGCCTGATCGAAAGCGAACGTCAGCAGCGCGAGCGCTACCGAAACACCCTGGGTGATCTGGCCCACAGTCTGAAAACACCGTTGGCGGTGATGCGTGGCGCCCGTGAAGAGCAGCTGGCACTGGAGCAGTACGGTGATGTGGTCGACGAACAGGTCGCACGTATGGATCAGATCGTGCAGTACCAGCTCTCCCGCGCTGTGAAATCACAGGGGCGTGTGCTAGCCCAGGCGGTGGTGGTAAAACCGCTGGTGGATCGCATGCTCACCGCGCTGGATAAAGTGTATCGCGATAAAGGTGTTCATTCTGAGGCGATGGTCAATGCGGACTTGGGCTTTGCTGGTGACGAACGTGACCTGATGGAGGTGTTGGGCAATCTGCTAGAGAACGCCTACAAATACGGGGATTCTCAGGTGTCCGTCGACGCGACATTGAACGGTGACAGTCTGCAGCTCCTGATAGCCGACGATGGCCCCGGCGTAAGCCCGGAAGCACGGCAGGTGATTCTGGAGCGCGGTGCGCGACTGGATACCTCGATTCAGGGGCAGGGTATAGGTTTGTCGGTGGCTGTGGATATCATCAGCTCCTACGACGGAAAGCTCGAAGTGGCCGAGTCTAATCTGGGTGGGGCGTTGTTTAAGGTGACGCTGCCGGGTGGCAGCGTCGCGTAACTTATCGAGACCTGTCAAAAGGCCTTTATTCTTCAGTTTGCTCCAGCAGTTTTACCCGGTCGTCGGTGGCCGGGTGGGAGCTGAGCCAGCCTGCCTGACCGTTGCCGCCTGCAGCGGATTCCATCGCGGCGAGCAGACGCCCCAGATGTGCACTGTCGATACCGTGGCGGATCATGTAGTCCTTGGCAAAACGGTCTGCCTCTTCCTCAAAATCCCGCGAATAGTGTGCTTCGATCATCATGGTTGGTAATGCGGCCAGCACAGTAGTGGCCAGGCTGGTATCCCCGGTCACCGCTGTGACGATCAGCGGGTAGGTGCTGCTCTGCAGAATCATCCGTAGGCTGTGGCGGTGTTCCACATGTCCCACTTCATGGGCCAGTACCCCCAGAATTGCGTCTGGATGCTCGGCCAGCTCGATCAACTGATCGGTAATCAGAATATCCCCCGAGGGCAGTGCCAGGGCATTGGCGCCGATGGTATGCCCTGCGTCACGGAAGTGCAGCTTGTATATAAAGTCGGAAGACTGCTCCGCCACCAGTGCCCTGAAGCGGGTACGGATCGCGGCTTGCTGTTCGTCCGGTAGCTGGCTGGGGCCAAAGATGCGGGCTTTTTCGAAGAAGGTGAGGGTTTCCTCACCCAGCTCCTGGGTGATCTCAGCGGGCAAGCGTTGGGCCACCTGGTTGGATAACGCAGGGACGCCTTCGGCGAGAAACCACCAGATAGCCAGTACCGTAATCACCACGGCAGCTGCCACGTAGCGCAGGCGGCTTTCCAGTATGTGGAGCACCCCGTGGGAGCGGGGTTGGGGATGGAATTGGCGGCACAGCTGATCGATCAGGTCGTTCTGGCTGGATTCCAGACGGGAACCGTCCGGCAGATCGAGAAAGCGTACGGTGTCACCGATCCGGGCGCTGACCTCCACCTGCTGCCAGCTCCAGCTCAGGTCATTGGGCAGGACAAAGCGTCCTGCCGCATCGATCTCCAAAACACACTGGGTGCGCTTGGAGGTCTGGCCGTCGTAGAAGTACGCTTCCAGCTGCATCAGACACCAAACTCCAGATCCAGTACTTCACCCAACTCTTCACCCAGGGCGTTCTGCTGATCCTGTTGCACCTGAACGAACTGGTCCAGATCACCGGCAACCTGAGCCGTGGTGCAATCAGCGCGGTATCGCGCGACACGGATCATCGCCCAGGGTGTTGCCAGCCCCAGAGTCAGCACCATCACAATCATATTGCTGAAGAAAATCCAGAGGTAGGGCAGGGTTTTCATGCGACTTTCAAACTGGTGCTCACCCAGCTGGGCATTGTTCACCGTGTAGTTGGTCACATGCACCTTGATGTAGGCATACACCAGGTAGTAGAACGGCAAAAGAAACAGCGGTAGCAGCGGCAGCATGGTTGGTACTGAGATCTCCACCATAAAAAACAGGATACCGGTGGAGATAGCCAGGAAAATGGCCGCCAGATAGATCGAATAGAACGCCCCAGCTTTTAGCTGTGCTGAAAATGGAGTTTTACCAAAGCGGCTGTTGTTCACCAGCCAGCGCTGCTGACGACAGGCGGCATAAGGGTAAAGTAAACCCAAGGTCAGGGCGCTGCCAACGGGCAAGGCTACATAGGCGATCAATGCATCCACGTAGTTGCCGGTAAAACCAAGACGGATGTTGCGGTAGCGGGTGTTGAAATGGCG
The DNA here is from genome assembly GCF_964228735.1 of Pontibacterium sp. GTDB lineage: Bacteria > Pseudomonadota > Gammaproteobacteria > Pseudomonadales > Balneatricaceae > Pontibacterium. Next base: position 19,621 of record NZ_CAXRBQ010000007.1, read on the forward strand.
AAACATCATGGAACGTACGATGATCCATGGCATCACCAGGGCAAAGATCAGCAGAATTGGTAATCCCAGTATCGGCATGATGCTTACAATAAGCTGATAGAGCATAAAGGCACCAAAGGCGATCAGGCGGCCCTTGAGAATCTGCATCGGCTGGGCGGTGTATTCGAAGCGGGAATCCCCCAGTGAGGTGTGCCCGTAGAAATACTGGTTGGTACGCACCTTGGCCCAGGCGGAGTAGATACCCAGGGTGATGATGGTCAGGCAGACGTTAACGATCCAGATGCGAAAAAACTCACCGGCCTTGCCGTGAAACTGGAAATCGACCGGGTTGAGTTTGGGCTCAGCCGCCGGGGCTGGAGTGGCGTGGGTATCAACGGGCTCGTTCATGTATTGGGATCCTTGAACTTGGTTTTAGGCCACTTCCTGCGGCCATGGAAGGGCGTGCCACAGCGGGCACGCCAAATTATTATAGTGGCTTGGCGAACACCTTGGAGTTTCGCTGCAGGTTATAGAGCGATTTTTTCTCGGTTGGCAGGGCATCAACGGCCTGCTCTTTAAAGCCGCGTTCGACGAACCAGTGGGCGGTGCGGGTGGTGAGTACAAACAGCCGCTCCAGCCCGATCTGACGGGCCTGTGCTTCCACCGCCTGCAGCAACATATCGCCACGATCACCACCGCGGTATTGCGGGTCGATCACCACACAGGCCAATTCGCCCACCTTGTCCTGCTTGAACGGGTAGAGGGCGGCGCAGCCTATGATGGCGCCGTCGCGCTCAATCAGGGTAAAGCGGCTGATCTCACTTTCCAGCAGTTCGCGGGAGCGACGCACCAGTACGCCCTGTTCCTCCAGCGGCTGGATCATCTCCAGCAAACCACCCACATCTTCGATGGTGGCCTGACGGATCTGTTCGTAGGATTCCTGCAGCACCATGGTGCCGGAACCCTCGCGGGTGAACAGTTCGGTGAGCAGGGCTCCGTCCTCCTGGTAGCTGATCAGGTGGCAGCGGTTGACGCCACCGCGGCAAGCCTGAACGGCAGCATGCAGGTGACGGGACAACTCAGTATGGGGTTCGTCGGTCTGGTCGAGACCGGCCAGGTAGTTGCTCACCAGGCGCTCGGCGGTGCGGGTCAGCAGCTCGCTGCGCAGTTCATTCTTGCTATCAAACACACCTTGGTCGGCACCAAACAGCAGCAGCTTGTCCGCGTTCAGGGAAGTCGCTGCTCGGGTGGCAACATCTTCGGTGGCCAGGTTGAAGATCTCTCCGGTGGGTGAGTAACCCAGATGGGAGAGCAGCACGATGTTGCCACTGTTGAGGTGGTGATTGATCGCTTCGGCGTCTATGCGGCGCACTTCGCCGGTATGCCGCAGATCCACACCGTCGTGCACGCCTACCGGGCGCGCCGTCATAAAGTTGCCGGAGACGACACGGATCTGGGCGCCGTGCATCGGGGTATTGGACAGGCCCATCGACAGCTTGGCTTCGATCTCGGTGCGCACGGATGCCGCCGCCTCGATCACGCAGCGCAGAGTTTCCTCATCGGTCACACGGCGGTGATGATGCAGGCGGGGTTTCAGGTTCTGCTGGGATAAACGGGCTTCGATCTGTGGTCGGGAGCCATGCACCAGCACCATGCGTACGCCCAGGCTGTTGAGCAGGGCGATGTCGTGCACAATGTGGTCAAAATTGGGATCGGCAACCGCTTCACCGCCCAACATCAGCACGAACACTTTTCCACGGTGCGCATTGATGTAGGGAGAGGAGTGACGGAACCAGTTAACGTATTGTTTTATATCGTTTATCACAGGCAGTACTTGGCAATCATTTGCTCTAATATCGCTACTGTAGGCTTAATCTGGTCAAAAGCCAAATACTCGTCCGGCTGGTGCGCCTGATCGATGGAGCCCGGCCCCATGACGATGGTGTCCATGCCCAAGCCCTGCAGGAACGGGGCTTCGGTACCAAATGCAACACTCTGGGCGGTGTAACCGGTGAGCTTTTCGGCGGTTTGTACCAGCTCCGAGCTGGCATCGTTCTGGAACGGTGGAATTCCAGGGAACAGGGATTCGGCACTGATCTGCACGCCAAACTGTTCCTCCAGCGGTTTAACCCGCTGGGCGATGGATTCGCGCAGGTTGTCGATATTCATGCCGGGCAGTGGTCGTAGATCGTACTCCAGCTCACACTGGCCGCAGATGCGGTTTGGGTTGTCGCCGCCGTGAATGCAACCCAGATTGAGGGTGGGCACGCTCACGGCGAAGTCGCTGTTCTGGTAAGTGGATTGCAATTCCTTGCGGAAGTCGATCAGGGTGCCCAGCACCGAGTGCATCGCTTCCAAGGCGTTATTACCCAATGAGGGATCGGAGGAGTGGCCGGAACTGCCGGTGATACGCACCGACTCCATCATCATCCCTTTGTGCATATAGATAGGGCGCAGACCGGTTGGCTCTCCAATCACGGCATAACGGGCCTTCGGTTTGCCTGCTTCAGCCAGGGCGCGGGCGCCATTCATGGAACTCTCTTCATCGGCTGTCGCCAGGATGATCAGCGGCTGCTGCAGGGGCTGGTCGATAAACTTTTTCGCTGCGGCAATCGCCAGTGGGAAGAAACCTTTCATGTCGCAGGTGCCGAGGCCGTAAAAACGGTTGTCCCTCTCGGTCAGGCGGAACGGGTTGCTCGCCCAGAGCTCGTCGTTGTAGGGCACGGTGTCGGTGTGGCCCGATAGCACCAGACCACCCGGGCCACTGCCCAATGTAGCGATCAGGTTGGCTTTATTTTCTGCGCCTGGGATCGGCATGACTTCCGTTTTGAAGCCCAGGTCGGAGAGCCAGTTTTCCAGCTTTTCGATTACGTCCAGGTTGCTCTGGTCGAGGCTGGGATTGGTGCAGCTGACAGATGGTGAAGCGATCAGTTCGGCCAGCATGGTGACGATATCAGGGCAGGTAGGGGAGGTCATAGAGTCTCCGTTCTTCTTGTTATATGACCGGGACCGCGACAGCACACACGGCATGTTCTTTCTATTGTGCTACCAATGACGACAAGGGTCTATGCCAAGCCACGGAAAGTTGTAGGGCTGGAAGCAGCACTGACAAAAAGGAAAAGAAGAAGGAGGGGCAAGTTGGTGGGGAAAGCGACGAGGGGCGCATGGCACCCCTCGTGGAGATCGGCAGAGTCTTAGCCGAACATGCCCTTAAACATAAAGAAGAACATGATCGCCAGACCCGCACCTGCAGGCAGGGTTACTACCCAAGATACGAAGATCGTACCTACAACACGCAGGTTCAGTGCAGCCATACCACGGGCGATACCTACACCCAGAACCGCACCTACCAGAGTGTGCGTGGTGGAGATCGGCAGGCCGGTACCGGATGCAACTACTACGGTAGTTGCTGCCGCCAGGGTTGCAGCGAAACCACGGCTTGGGGTCAGTTCGGTAATGTTGTTACCTACGGTCGCGATTACCTTGTGGCCATAAGTTACCAGACCAAGCACGATACCACCGCCACCCAGCAGCAGAATCCAGGCCGGCATCGCTGTTTTCTGTACAACTTCACCACCGGCAGCAACAACACCAACAATAGCAGCCAGCGGGCCTACCGCGTTTGCAACGTCATTGGAGCCGTGAGCAAATGCCATCGCACAGGCGGTAAACATCATCAGAATACCGAACAATTTTTCCACGCTGGAGAAGTGGTAGTCGCGATCCGCATCCGGATTTGGCTTAACCTTCTTCTGCATCGCGATGCCGATGAACATAGTGATAAAACCGATCACTACGGAGATCGCCGCACTCTGGCCCCAGCTCAGGTCCAGCCCCACGTGCTTCAGACCCTTGGTGAAGGTCACCATGGCAATGATGAAGCCCACCATAAAGATGTAGTACGGGATGTATTTCTTAGCGTTCTTAAACGGATCTTCCGTATCCAGAATCAGCTTCTGCACACTACGGAACAGGAAGAAGGCTATGACCCCGGCCGTGACGGGTGACACCACCCAGCTGGCAACGATCTTGGAAACCTTGCCCCAGTTTACAGCGTCTGCAGAGATGCCTACTGCGGCAAAACCTACGATGGCACCCACGATAGAGTGGGTGGTAGATACCGGCCAGCCGAAGTGAGTTGCGATCAGCAGCCACGTACCTGCCGCCAGCAGCGCCGCCATCATGCCGAACACCAGCAGTTCCGGTGTGCCAGAGAGCAGTGCCGGATCGATGATGCCTTTACGGATGGTGGCGGTTACCGCACCACCGGCCAGGTAAGCACCGGCAAATTCGAAGATGATAGCGATGATGATCGCCTGCTTCAGGGTCAGCGCTTTGGAGCCAACCGAAGTACCCATGGCGTTGGCGACGTCGTTCGCACCTACACCCCAGGCCATAAAGAAACCAAAAATACACGCAAGGATGACAATGGTGTCACCGTACTGAGCGAGAATTTCCATGAGGACTACTTCCGATAATTTTAAGAATTAGCGAGCCATGAGCAGCTGCAGTCGGCTGCCTACCTGCTGGGCACGATCGGCCAGATCGCCGATCCAGTAAATAATCTGATACAGGAACATCGCGTCGATCGGTGGCAGATCTTTTTCGATCTGGAACAGCTCGAATCGGATGTTGCGCTGCAGTTCGTCGGTGTGGTGTTCCAGGTCATCCAGTTCACCGATCATCTTCTCGACCAGATCAACCTCGTGACCGCTGAAACCGCTTGTCAGCAATTCGTCCAGTTCGTTCAGGGCAACCAGTGCCTGCTCGGAGGTGCTCAGTGCACCACGAACGAAGTCATTCATCTGGGTCTGGATCTGAGCCGGGATCTCCATTTTGCGGCCCAGCATCAGGCCCGCGATGTCCTTGGCGCGGTTAGCAATTTTGTCCTGCATGCGCAGCAGTTCCAGCAGGTCAGTACGTGGTACCGGCAGGAAGATGCTGTTTGGCAGATGTTGACGCACGTCCTTTTTCATCGCATCTGCTTCGCCTTCCAGAACCGCGATGCGGCGCTGTACCTTTTCCGCTTCTTCCCAGTCGGAATTGTTCACGGCTTCAAAGAACGGGATCAGTTCGGAAGCACACTCCTGTGCTTTTGCAATGTGTTCCTGCATCGGCTTAAACGGAGAACGCGCAAACATCTGCAGGATAGGGTTGTTGGTTACCATATGAGTAAACCTGTGTGGGTCAAAATTTGCGCGCAGTATAAGGGGGGCTGTCACAAGATTGTAAATGTATATACACGAAAAATTCATCAATCAGACATTAAACTGACATAAATCGAGTTTGGCCGGGGGCAAGGCCTTGAGCATGCATATTAATGTTACAGTTTTGTTAAAAAACAACGCCCGATAACTACAAAATCTGTCAGACACACACAGGTTCAAGTGCCAGCAGGATGCTATAGGGCTTATTCACACCTTCCACTGAAGCTGGGTTAGACTGTGGGCTGAAGTAGAAGGAAACTGCAGTGTTATGGCGAAAGAAATTGAGTTGAAACTGAGTGTCAGCCGACACCACATTGAATCCCTGAAGCAGCAACCGCTGTTCAAATCTCCACAGGTGGTCGATCAGGGCGCTAAGGCGTTAACGAACATCTATTTTGATACGCCAGAACAGGACCTGACCCAGGCACGGGTCGCGTTGCGCATTCGCGAGAAAGAGGGGCGTTACATCCAGACCTTGAAAACCAGCGGTGTGGCCGAAGGTGGTCTGCATCAGCGCGGTGAGTGGGAATGGTATGTGGACACCCCAGAGCTGAATTTTGAACTGCTCCAGCAGGCCGAATGGCCGGAACACCTGAACACTCCTGAGTTGCAAGCGAAAATTAAACCGGTATTTGCCACCGATTTTGTACGTAATACCTGGATCTACGACAGCGTAGATGCGGCCGGTGAGCGCTTGTTGATTGAGATCGCGCTGGATCAGGGCCAGGCTTGGGTGGGGCAGGGCGATGAACGCAGACACGATGATATCTGCGAGCTTGAGCTTGAACTGATGGACGGTAATCCGGCACACCTGTTTGAGGTGGCGTTGGAGCTGGGTAAACAGATCCCACTGTTGAGTTCCGATATCAGCAAAGCACAGCGTGGTTATCGCCTTTGCAATCCGGATGGCTATCAGGTGCGTGAACCTGAGATCAGCTTTATGGATGAGGCGACGATGGAGCTGGCGTTCTGCCAGATGTTGCAGCGTGAGCTGATGCTGTGGCCTCAGTACTTGGAAGCCTGGCAGTTCACCCGTGACTGGAGATATGTGACTGCGGCGCTGGAATCCTTGCGCAACATCGGCGGTTTGTACGAGAGCTTCAGTGACATCATCCCGGCTGATCCGGAAGGGGACCTGGACCAACTCCTCACCAAGTTGATTCGCCAACTGCGTGATGTCGATGCTTGGCACCGTACTGCCAGCTTGATGAACGGAAACGGTAAAGCGTGGCAGGCGGAGGCGCAAAAACGTGCTGAAGACCGGATGTTGGTGCTGCTGCAAACGGTCGGCTTGGGACAGATCGCACTAAAAATCGCCCATCAGTTGGTCTCTCTGAGCTGGCGTGAGCGCTGGAGCGACGAGCATCAGGCACGGGCGCAACAGCCATTAAATTGAGCGTGACGAAGCTCATGACCCGGCTTGCCGAACTCTGGTAGGCTGGGAGCATATCCGGTGTGTTCAGAGCATTCACGTAATACACCGGATATGCAGATGACACCGGGCGTTGACCTGATAGAGCCCATACTGGAGAGCACACGGAACATGTACACACCCAATACCGACCTGGTTATCGAGCCCCTCCACCCGCTGTTGCAACAGAACTGGCAGCGAATCGAAGACAAATTAAATGACGTTGAAGGGATCTCCCCGGAATTGCTGGCCGATCTGACCCGCGTGGTCGTTGGCAGTGATTTTGTTGCCGACCAGTTGGGGCGCTCTCCGGTATTGCTGCAGGATCTGCTCAGCGGTGAAGACCTGCTGCGCCGTTATGATGAAGATTACTACCACACGGAACTGAATAACCGTTTGGCAGCGGTGGAGGATGAGAATGCCCTGCACCGCGTACTGCGTCAGTTCCGTAACCGTGAACAGGTGCGCATCATCTGGCGTGACCTGACCCGCCGCGCAGAGATGCGCGAAACCACCCGCGACCTCTCCAATATGGCCGACGCCTGTATCGATGGTGCATTGAACTGGCTTTATGTCTCGGCTTGTGAGCGCTTTGGTACACCGCACGGTATCGGTGCCAGTGGCGAACGCGAACAGCAGCGCCTGGTGGTGTTGGGGATGGGTAAGCTGGGCGCGTACGAGCTCAACCTCAGCTCCGATATCGACCTGATCTTCTGCTTCCCGGAAAACGGCCAGACCGACGGCGAGAAAAAGTGCCTGGAAAACCAGGACTTCTTTATTCGTCTGGGTAAAAAGCTGATCCAGGCACTGGATAACATGACGGTAGACGGTTTTGTGTTCAGGGTGGATATGCGCCTGCGTCCATTTGGTTCCGCGTCTCCGCTGGCGGCCAGCTTCGACGCGATGGAGCTGTACTACCAGGAGCAGGGCCGCGACTGGGAACGTTACGCTATGATCAAGGCGCGTGTGGTGGCCGGCGATAAAGAGGCCGGTGCCGACCTGATGGCCCGCCTGCGTCCGTTTGTGTACCGCAAATACATCGACTTCAGTGCCTTTGAGTCCCTGCGTGATATGAAGGAGATGATCAACCGGGAAGTGCGCCGCAAGGGCCGTGAGCAGAACGTGAAACTCGGCTCGGGTGGTATCCGTGAGGTTGAGTTTATTGCCCAGGCGTTCCAGTTGATCCGCGGTGGTCGCGATAACCGCCTGCAGCAGCGAGAGCTGTGCAATATTCTGCCGGTGTTACCCGATTCCGTAGGTATGCCGGAGGAAGCCGTTGACGATCTGATGAAAGCATACGAATTCCTGCGTAACGCTGAACATGCGATCCAGGCGGTGGCGGATCGTCAGACCCAGGAACTGCCAATGGATGAAGCGGAGCAGTTACGACTGGCGTTCAGCATGGGTTTCGAGGATTGGGACAGTTTCTACAATCAGCTGGAAGCGCATCGTGCTGATGTGCGGCGCCACTTCGCCGACGTTATTGCCCCGGCTGAGCAGGACGAAGAGAAGGAGGACGACCACTCCGCCGAGTGGCTGGAGCTTTGGGATGGCACGCTGGAGGATGAGCATGCGCTGACATACCTGGGTGAGGCTGGATTTGACGACGCAGGCGCCGCCTACAAACAGCTGGTGGACCTGCGTGAATCCCGTACTGTAGTGATGTTGCAGCAGATCGGTCTGGAACGTCTGCGGGCCGTACTGCCGGCGTTGCTGGAGCAGGTCTCGCACACCGATAACGCTTCTGAAACCCTCGCCCGTGTATTGAAGTTGGTAAGCGCCGTGTTGCGCCGCTCCGCGTATCTGGTGTTGTTGGCGGAAAATCCGGGGGCTCTGAAGCAGCTGGTACGTCTCTGCTCGGCCAGTGCCTGGTTCTCCGAGCAGCTGGCGAAACAGCCGATCCTGCTGGATGAGCTGATTGATCAGCGTACTTTGTACACCCCACCGGATAAGGAGCAGATCCGTAACGAGCTGCGCCAGCAACTGCTGCGTATCCCGGAGGAGGATACCGAGCAGTTGATGGAAGCGCTGCGTTACTTCAAGAATGCAGTTACCCTGCGTGTGGCCGCATCTGAGATCACTGGTGCGTTGCCGCTGATGAAAGTGAGTGATTACCTCACCTGGACCGCCGAAGCTATCTTGAATGTGGTGTTGGAGATCGCCTGGCGTAACCTGTCTGAGAAGCATGGCGTGCCGATGCAGTCGCAGGGTGTACCGTGCGATCCGAACTTCATCATTATCGGTTACGGTAAAGTAGGCGGTATCGAACTCTCTTACGGCTCTGATCTGGATCTGGTGTTTATCCACAACGCCGATCCGAACCTGTTTACCGACGGTGAGAAGCAGATCGCTAACTCAGTGTTCTTCACCCGTCTGGGGCAGCGCATTATCCATATCCTCAACACCTTTACCCCGTCTGGTCAGCTGTACGAGGTGGATATGCGTCTGCGTCCGTCCGGTAACTCCGGCTTGCTGGTAAGTTCGCTGAAGGCATTCACCGACTATCAGCAAAAAGAGGCCTGGACCTGGGAACACCAAGCACTGGTGCGTGCCCGTGTGGTCGCGGGTGATCCTAAACTGCAGCAGGCGTTTGAAGCGGTACGTGCTGAGATTCTTTCGGCAGAGCGCGATAAGACCGAGCTGAAGAAAGAGGTGGTGGAGATGCGTCAAAAGATGCGTGACCACCTGGGTAGCAAGAACACCGAAAATACTGAGAACCCAGTGTTCCACCTCAAGCAGGATCGCGGCGGCATTGTGGATATCGAGTTCATGACCCAGTACTGCGTGCTGGCGAATGCGCACGAATACGCATCCCTCACCGAATTCACCGACAATATCCGTATCCTCGAAGGTGCAGAGGCCTGTGGTTTGATGCCTGCGGAGGAAGCGCAAAGGCTGCGCGAAGCGTACATCGAATTCCGCTCTGTAGGGCACAGCCTGACCTTGCAGGAGCGATCCAACGAGATTAGCGATGATGAGCTGCGCGACAGTCGCGAGTTTGTGGCTGCCAGCTGGGATAAGCTGCTGGGCTGATCAGCAGTCCTGATCCAAGAACAAAAAAGCCAGACGTTATGTCTGGCTTTTTTACATCTGAGTACTTAAACCCAGATCTTACTCTGTAGAGTGTCGTGATTAAACGCTGGTCAACCAGCCGTGGGTGTCTTCCGCTTCACCCCACTGGATTGCGTTTAGTGCGGTACGCAGTTTCACGGTGGTTTCACCGATGCCGCCGTTACCTACGTCGATCTCCTGGCCGTGGTGGATCAGGGTTCCAACTGGTGCCAGTACAGCTGCGGTACCGGAGAGTGCTGCTTCACAGCCTGGCTTCTTCGCGCGCTCCAACAGCTCGTCTACGCTCAGTTCACGCTCTTGTACGTCCATACCCATGTCGCGGGCGATGGTCAGTATGGAGTCACGGGTCACTCCGTGCAGGAAGCTTGCATCCAGTGCTTTAGTGATCAGTTCGTTACCGTCGATCAAAAGGAAGTTCGCTGCGCCGGTTTCCTGTACGTCGCCGTTCGGGCAGAACAGAACCTGGTCGGCCTGTACTTCTGCACGGGCGTGCATGATCGGCTGCAGGGCCGCGGCGTAGTTACCACCACTCTTCACCATGCCCATGTGCGGTGGGCAGCGCATGTTCTGATCTTCGATCAGCAGGCGCAGAGCCTTGTCCCCACCGGCAAAGTAGTCGCCTACCGGAGACAGCAATACGTACTGACAGGAGGTCAGGGACGGAACCGCGGCTTTACCGATCGCAGGCTCAGTACCGAAGTGGGTCGGACGGATGTACATGGAGCCAGGTGCTTCCGGTACTTCGTCCGCAAAACGCGCCACGATATCGCGGATCATCATGGCGGTGACGTCTTTGTTGATCTCCGGCAGACCCAGCAGTGCTGAACTCTGGGCAAAACGGTCGACGTTTTTGTCCATGCGGAAGATCTTGATGGAGCCATCCTTGTGGCGGAACGCTTTCAGGCCTTCAAAGCAGGTACTGGAGTAGTGCAACACATGGGCGCCCGGGTGCAACTGGATGCTGTCGCTGGAGACGACTTCGGTCTCGCTCCAGTTAGAGCCATCAAACCAGGAAATTGCCATTTCTGGCATAAACACGGAACCAAATGCTGTCATGTGAAGCGTCCTACTAAAAGCGGGTTAGGTGAAAACGTTCCAGATGAATCGGAACGGGAGAAACTTAGCGGTTCTCGCCCAAGCCTGTTGATTTTAAGCATCTTGGCAAAAAATGGAATTCCCAGATGCAGAAAATCGTTACGTCCAGCGCGATTACTGGGTGTTTTGTGGGGATTTTAGTATCATTGCCGCATTGAAAACGGTCACAGCGCCGCTGTAACCAATCCCAGCCCCACTATTTGCCAAGCAGGTCCGCTTTGACACAGATCTGGATTATCAGTGATGGAAAACCGGGACATCTGAACCAGAGTCTCGGACTGGCGGAGGCGCTGCAGCGTCAGATCCCCGATGTGCATATCGAAACCAAACCCGCGTTAACCCGAACCGCTGCACTGAAATTGCTGTGCCTGGGCGGAGCGGATGGAAAGCCAGATCTGCTGATCGGTGCAGGGCATCGCACCCATCTGAGTCTGCTGGCTTATAAGCGCGCAACCTGTGCGCCTGCTGTGTTGATGATGAAACCGTCTTTGCCGATGGGTTGGTTTGATCTCTGTTTGATTCCGAAGCATGACGAGCCGGGTGAGCGTACAAATGTGGTGCTGACAGATGGGGCTCTGAACCGGATGCAGTCAATGGCTGAGCGTGAGCCAGATAGCAAAGGGATGATCCTGATCGGTGGGCTGTCCAAGCATTTTGGCTGGGATGACCAGCTTCTGGTTGATCAACTCAAAGCGATTGTGGATGGCTCAATACCCTGGTTGTTGACCACATCACGCCGTACACCGGAGAGCTTTTTGCCACTGGTACAGCAGGCAGAATTACCGAATCTGGAGATCGTGCCCTTTGAACAGACCGGTCCTGGCTGGCTGGGTAAGCATCTGCCGCAGGCAGAACAGTGTTGGGTGAGTGGCGACAGCGTATCGATGGTGTTTGAGTCGCTCACCGCTGGATCTGCCGTAGGAATCTTGGAACTTCCACCGCAGGCGAGCAATCGTATTACCCGCGGCTTGCAGCTGTTGATTGATAATCATAAGGTCACCCCGTTTAGTCGTTGGCAGGAGAGCCGTTTGCTGCCATTGCCCGAAACGCCATTTAACGAAGCAGAGCGCTGCGCAGAACTGGTCCGCAAGAGGTTGTTGTCATGAAGGTTGTACAGTTATTGCCGGATCTGGATGGCGGCGGCGTTGAACGTGGCACGCTGGAAGTTGCTGAAGAGCTGGTGAAGCGTGGCCACGAATCGATTGTGATCTCGGCGGGAGGCCGCATGGTGAAACAGCTTGAAGCCGAAGGCTCGCGCCATGTTACCTGGGACTTGGGTACCAAATCATTCTGGACCTTTCGACATGTCTGGGCGTTGAGGCGTTGGCTGAAACAGGAAAAGCCGGACATCCTGCATGTGCGCTCCCGCTTGCCTGCCTGGATCGCATGGTTTGCCTGGAAAGGGATGAATCCTAATGAGCGTCCGCGTTTAGTAACCACAGTGCATGGGTTGTACTCAGTATCGAAATACAGCGGTGTCATGTGCAAAGGGGAGCGGGTGATTGCCGTTTCTAAAACCGTTGAAGCTTACATTCGCAATAACTATCCCGAAACGGATATGGGTAATGTGCGTTTAGTGTACCGTGGCATTGATCCGCAGGAATTCCCTCTGGGCTATCAGCCGTCGGAGGAATGGCTGGAAAAGTGGCGATCGGACTTTCCACAGCTTGAAGGTAAAAAGGTCATCACATTGGCAGGTCGACTGACCCGCCTCAAAGGCCATAACGATCTGATCGATATGATAAAGGTGCTGGTTGCCCAAGGAATGCCGGTACACGCTCTGATCGTAGGTGGTGAAGATGCGAAACGCAAAGCGTACGCAGAAGAACTGTACAGCCGGGTGAATGACGAAGGCTTAAGCGAGCACATTACGTTTACCGGTGCGCGTTCGGATATCCGTGATATCTACTCCGTTTCGGACCTGGTGCTGTCCTTGTCCACTAAGCCGGAGTCTTTTGGTCGCACGGTGGCAGAAGCGATTGGTCAGGGGGTGCCGGTTGTTGGGTACGATCATGGTGGGGTTGGTGAGATTCTTACTGCGCTCTATCCTCTGGGTAAAACGCCATTGAACGACGCTGATCAGTTGGTGAAAACCGTGAGTGAGGTGCTGGAATCGGGTGTGCGGCCGCACGGTAATCCTGAGTTCCTTAAAACGACCATGTTGGATAAGACCTTGGCGGTGTATGGGGAATTAGTAAATGACTTTACTGAGTAGGGATTGGTTGGCAAAACACATTGTTTGGTTCCCCGTGCTGGTGGTGTGTGGATATCAAGTGGGGCGCGGAGTTGGCAATACACTGCTGGGGTTGTTTGCATTGGTAGGGCTCTTGGTATTCCTTCCTCGTGTTTCAGTCGTGATACATCGATGTCGCCTTCTTTCTTTTTTGTATCTTGCGTTTATCGCTGTTTTTTTAGGTTCGACGCTGCTATCTCCAACAGGCGACCAAAATTTTAAGTACTTGATAGCGTATGTTTTGGCTAGTTCAGTGCTTCTGCAACTTCAAGTATATAGGTTAACAATCAATGCCCGCACTTTACAAAATGCAGGATGGATTGGCTTGTCGGCTGGTGGGGTTTTTGTAGTGCAATTCATAGCAACTGCCATTGAGAAGGGTGACGGGTTCTCCCCAGCTCATGATGTCAATGGCATGGTTGCTGCTGTTCTACTACCTTGGCTGCTGTTGTCGAGTTTTAAATACAAGTGGTGGGTGCTTAGCGGGATATTCGGATTGTTATTGGTGTCTGATAGCCGTACAGAGGTGTTATCTGTGCTTGCCGCAGTTGCGGTGTATTTTGCAGTACGTGAGCGCAGAATAGGCTTGCTTTTAATAAGTCTTCCGTTGGCGTTGCTGTTTGCAATTAGCGTGGATGCAATTATCAGCGGGAGAGCTTTGGAAGGGGGGTCTACATACGAATTATTGAATCGTTTGAGTAGTCAGAGATTAGCAATTTGGAATCAGGTTGTTGAGCATTCTCCAGACATTAGCTGGCTGGGGAGCGGCGTATACAGCAGTGTTGGAGCAGAATTTATTCCTAAAGTTAGGCATTTTCATAATGCTTTCTTAGAGTTGTGGTTCGAAGTAGGCCCCATAGGAGGTGTTATATTCCTGCTTATGCTTGGGCATTTGGGAGTGTTGGCTGGTAATCGCTATCGCATGGTGTCAGGCGAAAATTTACATGTTTTAGCTACACTGGGAGCCGTATTTGTCTCGGTTGTAGTTGTATTGTTTCTTGATAAAGCAATGCATTCCGTTTTTGGGCGCTTTTACCTCTTTTATGTAATGGGACTCTTTTATTTGTGGAGCACACAATTGAGTGGTGGGTGTTCTGAAAGTTTTGGCAAAGTGTCAGAGAGAGGATAGGCGTTGGAAATATTGAAAGTTTTCTATCTCAAAGCAGCCTACGGTTATCGCCGAGCAGTGATTGCTTGCTTAAAGTCTTTGCTGTTTAGGAAAGTGGATTCACCTCGAAAAATAGTTATTCATCGTGTTGGCGCTTTCGGAGATTCTGTTGTTGCGTTGCCTGCGATCATGCTGTTGAGACGGTTTTTTCATAATGCTCGAATTGACCTCGTGTCTACCCAGGCAGTCGGAATTACGATACGTGACCTGATTGATGGCGGAGATGTGGTAGACAATATTTACATATTCGCTAAAGGTGATCGCCACAAAGCATTGAAACTCATTCGAGAAGGAGGTTATGACCTGTATGTTGAAATACCACAAAATCTAAACCTCATAAAATCCGTTCGCAATATGCTTTATGTTCGTTTTGTTGCTGGTATTCCTTCTGCTTTTGGGTGGGATGCAGGGCGAATTAAACGATTTCTGCCTATTCAGAAGAGAAGCATGAGAGTACCTCGTGAAGTTGATCGGTTTTTGGATGCTTTGCGAAAGGAAGGAATAGAAGGGCAAAGTGAATATCCGTTGGCAATTAAGAACAAGCACAAGCAGAAAGCACTAGCTCTGATTCCACCAACAGAAAAAAAACGGATAGCATTGCTGATTGGTGGAAAGCTTCAGGCTAAAAAATGGCCTCTGGAGCGTTGGAAAGAATTATCTCGCGCCTTGCAAACCGAAGCTGAGGTATATCTCATAGGTGGCCCTGATGAAGTTGAGGAAAGTAATTTGATTTCTGGTACTAATTCAGGGGTCCGGAATTTATGCGGTAAAACAAGTATTCTAGAGACAGCGGCAATTTTATCGAAGATGGATTTGGCAATCAGTCAGGATACTGGCGCTATGCACTTAGCCTACGCGGTCCATACACCCTTAGTGTCATTATTTAGTACGCGTGATCTTAGCGATAAGTGGCATCCGCCAGCTGCTAGTAGTGTTGTGCTTGAACGGGTGTTGCCTTGCAGCTTTTGTTTCAGGAGTGAGTGTGTCAACAATGTATGTATGACAGGGATATCCGTTGACGAGGTGCTAGAAGCAAAAGCAGAGCTTGAACGCAAGCTAAACACATGATGGGGTGGTCGAAAGAGTAATGTCGGATAAACGTTTCAGGAAAATTCTTTTGGTGCGTTGGGGGGGGCTGGGAGATGTAGCCTTGTGTAGCGCTTTATTTGAAGATATTCACAGGCACTACCCCGATGCAGAACTACATCTAAATGTAGAGCCGCCCTGGTGTCAGTTGTTTGAGAATGACCCGCGATTTGAGAAACTGTTTGTGCAACGGGTGCGAAAGGTTGCGAGGCTCGAGTCTGCGAGCACATGGCTGCGAATGTTGCGCGAAGAGCGCTATGATCTGGTGATTGATTTACAAAGTAATGATCGTAGCCGTTTGTATTTGACGTTGGCAGTCTTCTTGGGTATTGCTCCCAAGTATCGTGTAGGGATGAAGTCTAGCTTTCCTTATAACCTGCCGTGTGGGTATGTTGATCCGTTTATCTATGCCTTCAATTGCTATCAAGCGCCCCTGGAGGGGCTTGGAGTAGGACTTAAAAGCGATCGGCCAGTATTTTATCTACCAACTCAAGCTTCAGATGAGGCGAAAGAAATTTTGGAGAGAAACTGCCTAGTACAGAAGGACTACGTTGTTCTTGTTCCTGGTAGCAGTGCGGCTGGCAAGGATAAGAGATGGGGGACGGAAAATTACATTCAGCTAGGGAAGAAGCTGTTGGATGGAGGCGTTGAAAAGATCGTTATCGTTGGTAGTGGTGATGAGCAAAATGTGTGTAGTGCGGTCACTGAGGGTATCGGTGATAAGGCTATTAACCTATGCAATCAAACATCGCTGTGTGTAATTCCGCTTCTGGCAGATGCTGCAAAGGCTATCATTTCCAATGATACGGGGGTTGCCCATGTTGCGGCTGCGGCAAGTACTCCCATTTGGGTGATTTGTGGACCTACTCGTGCCGAGAGAGTTAAGCCATTAGGTAATCATGTACGTTGGTTTCAGATTGACCCTGAGTGCTTTGTTGACCATTTTTCCGAGCAATGTATGGCGAAACTTGCCCCGGAAGAGGTGGCGTGTACGGTACTTGCAGAGCTGAACTGACTGCTAGTACTGTGCGATTGGCCTGAATCATTAGGTGGTCATTGGAATCTGTTATAATCTTACTGACATACCGCAATATTCTTCCTCAACGAATCGATCCTCTAGATGCAAAAATCAATCACTGAAACAGCCAGACCATCAGGCTGGATGTTATACCGGCGCTTACTAGCGTATGTTAAGCCATATTGGCATGTATTTACGGCAGCGTTTCTAGGGTTTGTATTATATGCCATTACGCAAACAGGTTTCGCGAAATGGCTTGAGTATGTTGTGGATACGGTTGGTAAAGGAGAGTTTGAGTGGCGTGGCGCTCTAGCCCTTTCTGTTATTGGATTGTTCTTTGTACGCGGAATGGGGACCTTTCTGGCTAGTTATGCCTTGGCATATATAGCTCGCCGAGTGATTAATAAACTTCGTCAGGACTTATTTGAAAAACTTTTAAATCTGCCTCGTGGCTTTTTTGATACACAAAGCTCTGGGCAGATTCTTTCTCGTCTGACCTTCAACGTTGAGCAAGTGACGGGAGCCGCAACTGACGCGATACGCGTGGTTCTGCGTGAAGGGCTTACCATAATTGGCTTACTTGGATATCTGATTTACCTCAACTGGAAGTTGACGTTGATTTTTCTTGCCGCAGTCCCCCTTATTGCATTTGTGGTACGTTACGCTTCTAAAAGGTTGCGCCGTTTGAGTACCGAAATTCAGGACTCGGTAGGCGATGTTGCGCACGTGGCTTCGGAGTCGATTAAGGGAATAGAGGTTGTTCGTATTTTTGGCGGTAAAGACCGAGAGCGATCACGTTTTCTGGAAGCAAGTGAGCGCAATCGTCAGCAATTCATGAAATTGGTGGTTACTCAGTCGGTCAATACGCCACTGGTGCAACTGATTGTTGCTTGTGCGCTTGCAATATTGATGTACACAGCGATGCATCCCAGTTTAATGGCACAGATGAGCGCGGGTGAGTTTATTGCGTTCATTACGGCCGCGGGTATGATTGCCAAGCCTATGAGGCAAGTGACAGAGGTGAATAGCATTATCCAGCGTGGGATTGCAGCTGCGGAGAGTGTTTTTGAGTTTACTGATACTGACGGTGAACGTGATACCGGGCGCTATAAACTTAAAGCGACGGGTGATATCGAATTGAAAGCTCTCAGCTTTGCTTACAGCTGTAATGCAGAGCCAGTTTTAAAGAACATTGATCTGCACATTCAACCCGGAGAATCCGTTGCGCTGGTCGGGCGTTCAGGTAGTGGTAAATCAACACTAGTAAGCCTGCTTCCCCGCTTTTATGAGCTAAGTCAGGGGCAATTGCTTCTTGATGGAGTTTCTGTTGAAGATATCGAGCTGGACAGCTTGCGTAGCCAGATAGCACTTGTTAACCAGCATGTGGTGCTATTTGAAGGAACCATTGCGGAAAATATAGCATATGGTGCACTGGCAGGAAGTAGCCGGGAGAAAATTGAAGCTGCTGCCCAGGCTGCTCATGTGTTGGAGTTTGCTGTCCGCATGCCTGACGGGCTGGACACGGTAATCGGTGAAAATGGCCTGATGCTCTCAGGGGGGCAGCGTCAACGTATTGCCATCGCCCGTGCTCTGTTGAAGGACGCTCCAATTCTGATTTTGGATGAGGCAACTTCTGCCTTGGATACCGAATCGGAGAGGCATATCCAAGCTGCGATGGAAAATGTAATGCGGGGACGCACAACACTGGTAATCGCTCACCGTCTTTCCACTATCGAAAACGTGGATCGCATTTTGGTCATGGATAATGGCCGAATCGTGGAGAGTGGAAGTCATCAAGAGTTACTGAAACGCGGTGGGGCTTATGCCTCCCTGCATCGTATGCAGTTTAATCAGAAAGATACCGATGAAGAAGTAGGATCGGGGAGCAGAGCTGAATGAATGTGAGTATGCCGCGGTTTGATCAGGGACGAGTACTTGTTATTGGCGACCTTATGCTGGACCGTTATTGGCATGGTGATACATCGCGTATATCGCCTGAAGCACCAGTCCCGGTTGTTAAAGTCGGAAGCCAGGAAGATCGCCCTGGGGGGGCAGCTAACGTTGCTCTGAACGTCAGGGCTTTAGGGGCGCCAGCATCGCTTATAGGGTTGGTCGGAGCTGATGATGCAGGGCGTGCGTTGGAAAAACAGTTGTCTTCTGCGGGTATTTACTGTGACTTTGCGGTGACTGAAGATGAGCCAACCGTCACAAAGCTAAGGGTCTTGAGTCGTCACCAACAGTTAATCCGTTTGGACTTTGAGGAAGCCTTTCATCGTGATCACAGTCAGGCGATTGCTCAGAGAATGAGTAATCTGATCAACCACACTGATGTGGTTATCATCTCGGATTATGCGAAAGGTACTCTGAGCAGTGTTGAACAGCTAATCAACACAGCGCGTAATGCGGGCAAGGTGGTGTTAGTCGATCCCAAAGGCACTGACTTTCAGCGCTATGCCGGTGCGACACTGTTGACACCCAATCTGAGCGAGTTTGAAGCTGTCGTGGGTCACTGCAGTTGCGAACGAGAGCTAGTAAAGCGCGGGCAAGCATTGATTGAAAAACTTCAACTGGAAGCGTTATTGGTCACTCGCAGTGAGCAAGGTATGACGCTGATCAGGCCTGGTTTGGAAGAGATTCATTATCCTGCGCGCGCACGTGAAGTTTATGACGTTACCGGTGCGGGAGACACGGTTATTTCCACCCTTGCTGCAGCATTGGCTTCGGGAGAGACGATGGCAACTTCGGTGGCTTTAGCTAACATCGCTGCCGGTATTGTTGTTGCAAAACTGGGTACCGCCGCTATCAGTGCGCCTGAATTGAGGCGCAAGGTCATGGCTGAGCAAGGTGCTGAACAAGGTGTGGTTGCTGAAGATCAGCTCATGATTGCGCTGGAAGAAGCCCGTACGGAAGGTGAGAGTATTGTTTTCACTAACGGTTGTTTCGATATTCTGCACGCTGGACATGTTGGTTACCTGGAGGAAGCGCGATCGAAAGGAGATCGTTTGGTGCTGGCGGTGAACAGCGATGATTCGGTCAGGCGCCTTAAAGGTGACGGTCGTCCGATAAATCCTGTTGAACGACGTATGGCCGTATTGGCAGGGCTTGCGGCAGTAGACTGGGTGATCCCATTTGACGAGGATACGCCTGAACGTATTATTCGGGCAGTAAAGCCTGATGTACTGGTAAAAGGTGGTGACTATACGGTTGAAACAGTGGTTGGTGCGGAGTTCGTGCAAAGTTATGGTGGTCGTGTAGAACTTATGCCGTTTCTTGATGCATGTTCCACTACGTTAATCGTTGACAAGATAAAGGCGGATGCCGAACAGGGTTAGTAAAGATGAGTCTGGACTTGAATGGCAAAAAAATTCTGATTACGGGTGGTGCCGGTTTCATTGGCAGTAACCTGGCTCTTACAATTCAGGAGCGTTGGCCTCTTGCTGAAATAGTTGTGTTTGATCGTTTCCAGGATGGCCGCCGCTTTGGAAACGGCAATCTGATCAGTTTGGGACATTGGGAAAATCTGCTTCAATTCACCGGAGAGGTGATTTGCGGAGATATAAACAGCGCCGATGATTTGAACCGTTTGCGAGGATACGGTTTCGATTATATCGTTCACCAAGCTGCGATATCCGATACTCGCGCTGATGACCAGAATCTGGTGGTCCGCACCAATGTAAATGCCTTCCGGGATCTGTTGGATCTGGCACGTGTGGATGGCGCACGAATGGTTTATGCCTCAAGCGCGGCAACTTATGGCCCTCAGCCAGCGCCGCAGACGATCGGTATTGAGTCGCCGGATAATGTATATGGCTACAGCAAGCTGGCGATGGATCATCTGGCAGCCTCTTACCGTAAACAGTATCCGCTACAGCAAACCGCAGGCCTGCGTTTCTTCAACGTATATGGACCTGGAGAGTACTTTAAAGGCAAGACAGCATCGATGGTTTTACAGTTGGGACTGCAACTGCTGGATGGCCGTACCCCCCGCCTTTTCGAAGGGTCTGACAATATTCGTCGTGACTTTATTCATGTGCAGGATGTGGTAGAAGCAAACCTGCTGTCCATGGCGTCCGACCAGAGTGGTGTCTTTAATGTTGGCACAGGGCTGTGTCGTAGTTTCAAGGATATTGTGGATGTGCTTCAGCCACTCTTGGGTACTGATCTTCCAGTCGATTATTTCCCAAACCCTTATGCTGGCTACCAAATGCATACTGAGGCAGATATCTCATTAAGTACTGATGTGCTGGGATATAAACCCTCATTGACACTGGAACAGGGTATTTCTCAGTATATTCCGGAGATTCGTGCTCTCTACGATCGATTCGGATACACAGCATAATCAGGAGTGCCCAAGGATGATGCAGATTCTCGCTATCCGCTTCAGTGGCTTGGGGGATATTGTGATGCTGACTGGCATATTTGGGGCGCTCAAGCAGCGTTACCCGGGCTGCCGAATTACGTTATTGGCAGATGTGGTGAATGCGGGGATTGCGAGCGAAACATCTGGTCTAATCGATGAGGTGATTACTCTAAACCGTAAACCTTTCCGCCAGCGACGGTTATTGCCCGCTTTGAAAGAGGCTTTTCGTGTGTTGAGGGCAGTTAGGGAGCAGCAGTATGATATGGTTTTGGATTTTCAGAACTTTGGTGAAACCGGATTCATCACACGGATGGCGCATGCGGCAAAAAAGATCGGAGCACCCAAAAAACACAAATATGCCAAACCCTACGATGTTGTAGTGCCTGTCAGAACCGATGGGCATCGGATTGAGCAATTCGCGCGTATTGCCCAGTTAGAACGCCAAATTTATCCGCCGAAGTTGTGTCTCTCTGAAAACGGGCGTAAATATGCCGCTTCATGGAAGCAAGGCCTAAGCCGTGACCTGCCTGTTGTGGGGCTCAATATAGGTTCAACACAGGAAAGCCGACGTTGGCATCATGAACGTTTTGCGGAGCTGGCGAAACGTTTATCCGGTCAAGCCGAGGTGGTAATTTTTGCTGGGCCGGCAGAAGAGCAGTATTTGTCTTCCTTTGTTGATAAAGGACACCTCGTTCGCTCGGTTACCTTACCGCAGCTTTGTGGTGCAATCAGTTGCTGTGATCTGATCGTCAGCAATGATACTGGGCCTGCTCACATTGCAGGCGCATTAGGTGTTCCTTTGGTAACGCTGTTTTCTACAGGGGATGATCATGAGGTAGGAGCCATCTGTAATCAGAAACGGTACATAAAATGTGTACCGATTAATGAAATTCAGGTGGATGAGGTGCTGGTGCAGATGGCGGAGCTGTTGCCGTGTCTGAATCTGGTCGAAGTTGTATGAGGCAGCTGTACACCTTTTTGTTCTATATCATGATGCCCCTGGTTCTGCTGCGTCTCTGGTGGCGTGGCAGAAAACAACCTGCTTATCGTGAGCGGTGGTGGCAAAGGCTAGGTTGCGTACCAGAGCAGAGTGGACCGCAACCGATATGGATACATGCTGTGTCCGTTGGCGAGACCCTGGCCATTGTTCCGCTGGTTAAACTTTTGTTACAACGACATCCCGACATCCCGATCATTATGACGACGATGACCCCTACAGGGGCGGAGCGGGTGCGGGCAGCGTTTGGGAATGACGTACAACATTTCTATTGCCCGTATGATGTACCTTGGGCGGTGAATCGATTTTTGAAGCGCATTGATCCCCGCGTATGTATGGTCGTTGAAACCGAACTATGGCCAAACCTGATTAACTGTTGTGATGGACATAAAGTACCGTCTTTACTGGTAAATGCGAGGTTGTCAGAGCGTTCAGCAAGAGGTTATAGACGTTTTTCCGGTGTCACCAGACCGATGCTGCAGCAACTTAGTTACGTGGTAGCGCAAGACCAGCCCGGGGCTGATCGATTTGTGGCGCTAGGTTTGCCTGAGGATAACTTGTTCGTAAATGGCAGTATTAAATTTGATGTGGCAGTACCTCAGGGCTTAGAAGAAGAATCTAGGCATCTGAGACATCAATGGGGAGAGTGTCGCCCGGTACTGATAGCTGCCAGCACACACGATCCTGAAGAAGAACAGTTGCTCCAGGTTTTCAGATTATTGCTGCAGACCTGTGAAGACCTTGTGCTCGTAATTGTACCTCGTCATCCAGATCGCTTTGATGAAGTAGCAGCCGTTATCGAAGCGGCGGACTTCGAGTATTGTCGTCGCAGTAGCGGAACGGAGCCGACATCAGCGACTCAGGTATATCTTGGCGATACCATGGGAGAGTTGGTGCTACTGTATGCAGCGTCAGATATCGCAGTGGTCGGTGGTTCTCTGATTGAAAGGGGGGGGCATAATCCGCTGGAGCCCGCATTTCTGGGTAAGCCAGTGATAATGGGGCCGCATGTTTTTAATTTCGAGGAAATCTGCGAACGCCTGCAAAAAAGGGGAGGTCTCTCAATCGTTCAGGACAAAGACGCTATGGCAGCAACGATTAAAAAGCTGCTGGAGGAGGAGCAATGTCGAAGGGATATGGGACAAAAGGGGCGCACCTTTGTAGAAGAAAACAAAGGTGCTTTGGAGCGTTTGTACAAAACTGTAGATCGATGGCTTTAGTCTGTCGCTAAAATCAGTTTCACAGCGTCAGCCAGGTCCATGCAGATATGACTGCCAACAGGCAGTGCATTGCTGGTATCTTCCAGCGTTCGCATTCCTTTGCCTGTTTTTACGAGGATGGTCCTGCAGTTCGCTACAGCACCGGCTTGAAGATCGCGTAGGCTATCACCTATCATCCAGCAGATAGTATCATCCGGTACAGACAGTGTGTCGCGGATTTCGTTGATCATTCCCGGCAACGGTTTACGGCAATTGCAGTTATCATCCGGGCCGTGTGGGCACCAGGCAATGTGGGCGATCTTGCCTCCCTTCTCTTTTATCAGTGCTAGCATTTTTTCATGCATAGCGTCCAAGTCGTGTTGAGAGAAGTATCCCCTTGCGAGGCCAGATTGATTTGTCGCAACGGCGACGGTATATCCAGATTGCGTCAGCTTGGCGATGGCATCGGCACTACCCGGTAGTGGAATCCATTCATCAACGCTTTTAACATATGCGTCGGAATCTTCGTTGATGACGCCATCTCGGTCGAGTATTACGAGTTTCATGACTCAGTAATCCTGCGATCGATTTCTTCGCAAAGCCAGTGTCCGATGAAAATGTGAGCTTCCTGAATCCGCGCGGTCTCGTCGCAAGGCACCTTTATCACATGATCAGAAAGATCGTCCAGTTGACCTTTTTTTACACCTGTCCATGACCAGCAACATGCGCCGATCTGGCGCGCTTCCCGTATCGCATCAATAACGTTGGCACTGCTCCCCGAGGTGGAGATGCCAATTACCAGATCTTTTGGTTGGCAAAAAGCTTGTACTTGCCTTGTGAATACAGAAGAGAAGTCGTAGTCGTTGGCATGTGCCGTTAATATCGAACTATCGACTGTCAGTGCCATGGCGGCAATCGGTTGTCTCTCAGCTTTATAGCGCACCACAAACTCTGCCGCCAGATGCTGACAATCAGCTGCGCTGCCTCCGTTGCCCATAAAAAGGATTTTGCCGCCGGACTTTATGCAGTTTTCGATGTGCTCGGCGAGTAGGGTCACATCCTTTTCCAGTTCCCCTAGATTGGCAAAGAGGGATTGGTGCCGTTGAAGTGTATCGATGTATGACATGTAACGTCCCTAAAGAGAATTAACTCGTCTAAGTAGAGATAAAATACTGTATCAGTCTGACGGCTAAAAACCGATTTGATTACTGATATAGATTTTTACCATCAGGTTGTGTTTTGAAACGCCGGTGAACCCACATGTATTGGGACGGATTGGTACGGACGATCTTTTCAAGCTCCAGATTCAGCCGGGTAGCATCCTGAGCGTCGTTCCCGGATGGAAAGTCGGTAAGTGGTGGTGCTATTCGGATAGTGTAGGTATTGTCTGGATTGCGATGTTGAGAAATAAATAGAACAGGAACTCCGGTCATTTTTACGATGCGAGATGTTGCGGTCAATGTCGCAGCGGAAATGCCGAAAAATGGTGCAAAAACGGTATTCTTGCGTCCGAAATCCTGATCAGGAGCGTACCAAACAGTCTTTCCCTGTTTCAGTCTCTTGATAAGCTGACGTATATCACGGCGTTCTATTGCTGTCTCAAAGAAGCGAGCCCTTCCTTTACGTCCTATTTGGTCGAGCACCGGGTTGTTGTTTGCTCTATACATTCCATCCAGTGTCATTTCGTTGGAAAGGAATAAAGCCCCCAGCTCCAGCACCGAATAATGACCGCCCAGCAATAATACGCCCTGATGGGCCTGTTTAGCTCGATGATAGTGCTCTAGACCTTCTATATGATAACGATTCAGTAGTGCTTTGGGACGTGGCCACCATACCTGTGCCATTTCGATCAGTCCCATGCCCTGCTGAATGAAAACCTCCTTCAACAACTCCTCACGGTCAGCATGACTCATATTAGGGAAACAAAGCTCTAGGTTGCGTTTAGCAATCTTGTGCCGGCGCTTTGCTAATTTGGTCAGAGCTAAGCCCAGTGTTTTACCGATCGACAGTTGCGAGTCGAAGGGAAGCTGGCTACAGCACCAAAGCAAAGCCAATGTGAGCCATGTTGGCCACAAACGAGGATGATACAGGGGAAGATCCGATTTCTTGCTCATGGACGAATTAGCTGGTAAAAAATTGCTGGTGTCAGGAATATTGTGTGACTTAATTAGAGTTGGAACTCAAACGTTTCGCCTGCCTGCTCTGCAAACGCCTGATTCAGGAAGATGGAGAGCGGGGTCTGGTCGCTGTCCAGCACCCAGGTATCCTGAGTCTCATCAAAGTCAAAGTGGAAGCCGCCACTACGGGTTGCAACCCAAAGTTGTTTGACCGGCGCCTGGCGGGTAAAGATGATCTGGGTGTGGTTTTCGCAGATCACGGTCAAGACACCGCCACTGGTGACATAGTCCAGATCGGTTTCCGCCTCGTCCAGCATCTCTTCGATCGCTTCCAGCGTCGCATCAACCTTGTCATTAAATTCGCTTTCGGTCACAGGTGAACTCCACAGGTTATCCGGATAGGTGTCGGCGCAGTATATCCGACTTCACGCCTGTACTCATCATTCCTGTGGAAGGGTATAATCGACCGATTAACTAACCATGGTGCCCTGTTTCAAGCAGATATCTGCACAATTCCGGACAGAGTGCCGACCTGGCTGTGGAAATAACCGTGAAAAAGATTGGATTTGCATTCTTCGTAAGCGTGATGTTGCTGGCGGGCTGTGGGCAGAAAGGCCCTCTGTACCTGCCGGAAGAAGGTTCACAACAGACACAGCAGAATTAACGAGACAGTAGATGGACAGCTTTGAATACCGTAACGGTCGCCTGCACTGTGAAGAAGTACAGGTAGGCCGTATTGCCGAAGAACTGGGTACTCCGGTTTATATCTATTCCCGCGACGCATTGGAGCGTTCATACCAGGACTACGCGCAGGCGCTGGAAGGCCGTGACGCGCTGGTGTGTTACGCCGTAAAAGCCAACTCCAATATCGGTGTGTTGAATGTACTGGCCCGTTCAGGTGCCGGTTTTGACATCGTATCGATTGGTGAACTGGAGCGTGCACTGAAAGCCGGTGGCGAGCCAAGCAAAATCGTGTTCTCTGGTGTAGGCAAAAAGCCAGAAGAGATCGAGCGTGCACTGGAAGTGGGTATTCACTGCTTCAACGTGGAATCTGAGCCGGAGCTGGATCGTATCAACGCCGTTGCGGCTGAGATGGGCAAAGTAGCGCCGATCTCCCTGCGTGTGAACCCGGACGTGGATGCAGGCACGCACCCGTACATCTCCACTGGTCTGAAAGAGAACAAGTTTGGCGTAGATATCGACGAAGCTGTGCGTATCTACAAAAAAGCCAATGCTATGGAAAACCTCCACGTGATTGGTATGGACTGCCACATCGGTAGCCAGTTGACCGAGATCGATCCGTTCCTGGATGCGCTGGACCGTCTGCTGGTCCAGGTGGATCGTCTGGCGGAAGAAGGCATTCAGATCAAACACCTGGATCTGGGTGGTGGTTTGGGTGTGTGCTACACCGACGAGCAGCCACCACAGCCACAGGAATACATCGCTGCGATCCTGGAGCGTCTGGGTGACCGTGAGCTGGGCCTGATCTTCGAACCGGGCCGCTCTATTGCGGCTAACGCCGGTATCCTGGTGACCGAGGTCGAGTTCCTGAAACCAACCGAGAACAAGAACTTTGCCATCATTGATGCGGCGATGAACGATCTGATCCGTCCATCCCTGTACAGCGCCTACCAGGAGATCATCCCGGTTGAGGTACGTGAAGACGGTGAAGCGAAATTGTGGGATCTCGTCGGTCCGGTGTGCGAAACCGGCGACTTCCTGGGTAAGGACCGCGAACTGAACATCGAAGCGGGTGACCTGCTGGCGGTATGTTCTGCCGGTGCTTATGGTTTCACCATGGCCTCCAACTACAACAGCCGTCCACGTGCGGCTGAAGTGATGGTGGATGACAATCAGTTCCACGTGATCCGCAAGCGCGAAAACCTGGCGGACCTGATGCACGGTGAGAAGCTGATTCCACGCGATCATCGCTGAGGAGACCGTCATGTTGGTTCGTTTTACCAAAATGCACGGTCTGGGCAACGATTTCATGGTGCTGGATCTGGTGACCCAGCGCGTGAAGCTAACCCCAAAGATCGTTAAAAAACTGGGTGACCGTAATTTTGGCGTGGGCTTCGATCAGCTGCTGATCGTTGAACCGCCGGGTTCACCGGATGTGGATTTCCGCTACCGTATCTACAATTCAGACGGCTCTGAAGTGGAGAACTGCGGTAACGGCGCACGTTGTTTTGCCAAGTTTGTGCGTGACAAGCGTCTGACTGGTAAAGATGAGATCGCCGTCGAGACTGCCAATGGTCGCGCCGTACTGAAAATCCGTGAAGATCGCCAGGTTGAAGTGGATATGGGCGCGCCGCGTCTGAATCCGGCGGATGTGCCGTTCGAAGCGGATACGCAAGCCGCCACTTATCCGATCGTTGTGGACGGCGATGAGTACCAGATCTCAGCAGTGTCCATGGGTAATCCGCACGGTGTACTGCTGGTGGATGACGTGGATACCGCACCGGTAGAAACCCTGGGGCCTAAATTGGAGCCTCACGCGCGTTTCCCGCAGAAAGCCAATATCGGTTTTATGCAGGTTGTCTCCCGCGATGAGGTGCGTCTCCGTGTCTACGAACGTGGTGCGGGTGAAACCAAAGCCTGCGGTACCGGTGCCTGTGCAGCGGTGGTAGCCGGTATCCTGCGTGGTGTGCTGAATGATACGGTAAAAGTAGGGCTGCCGGGTGGCGATCTTGAGATCCACTGGGCGGGTGGTGATGCGCCGGTCATTATGACGGGTCCTGCCACCACCGTATTTGAAGGTCAGATCTTTCTATGAGTGATGAGGCGGTAGTCGAGATGAGCAACACCCTCAGCGAAGCGGATGTAGCCGAATTTCTGGCGCATAACCCGGACTTTTTCTGTCGCCACAGCAATCTGCTGGCGAAGCTGAACGTACCCCACGAAAGTGGGCGTGCGATCTCGCTGGTGGAACGCCAGACTTCACTGCTGCGCGAAAAGAACGAGCGCCTGAATGAGCACCTGTCTGATCTGATCGAAGCTGCACGTTACAATGACCTGCAGTTTGAGAAGACCAAACGTATGGTGCTGTCACTATTGGATTGCATGACACTGGACGAGATCGCCATTGCGATCAAAGAAAGCCTGTGTGATGACTTCCACGGTGACACCACGGCGTTGCTGTTGTTCAGTCAGCAGCCGGTGGATACCAACAACCTGCGCGTAATCGACCCACGTCAGTTGGGTCCGATCACGCCGCTGGTAGACAGCAACCTGCCAAGCTGTGGTCAGCTGACCCGCGAGCAGAATGCGTTCATCTTTGATGAGATGGCGATCCGTGTGCAGTCCGCTGCCGTGGTACCGCTGGTGAAAGGTGAAGCGCTGGGGTTGCTGGCCATTGGCAGTTTTGAAGCGGGTTACTTTCACAGTGGCCAGGGCACCGTATTCCTGAGCTATGTGGGTGAGGTCTTGAGTCGGGTTTTGTCCCGAGTGTTGCACCACCTCGAGCCTTAACGCCTGTCTCTAACGGAGAGCGCGGATGAATCACATTGAAAGCCACTGGCTGGAAGATTTTTTCCGCTACCTGGCTACCGAGCGCCAGCTCTCCGTTCATACCCAAAAAAACTATCAGCGCGATCTCGATGCCCTGCAGGCGTTTATGGCCGAAAGCCATATTCATGCCTGGAGTGCATTGGACGCCGCCGCGGTACGCCAGTTTGCCGCGCGCCAGCACCGCAAGGGGCAGTCAGGCGCCAGCATTCAGCGGGCACTGTCCGCCATCCGCTCCTTCTTCAAATTCCTTTCTCGCGAACAGCGCGTGGAACATAATCCCGCCTTGGGCGTACAGGCGCCCAAGTCGCCGCGTAAGTTGCCGCAAACCCTGGATGTGGATCAGATCGACGGTTTGCTGGAGATTCCGGTCACCGATCCGATCTCGGCCCGGGATAAAGCGATGATGGAGTTGATCTACTCCTCAGGCTTGCGTGTCTCCGAACTGGTCAGTCTCGATCTGAGTGATCTGGATTATCATGATGCTTCTCTGGTGGTGACCGGTAAGGGCAATAAAAGCCGCATGCTGCCGATTGGTGGTAAAGCGCTGGAAGCACTTGATCGCTGGCTGCGATACCGTGACCAGATGGCACCCTACACTGAGTCAGCGTTATTTGTCAGTAACCGGGGTAACCGCATCAGCGTACGCAGTGTCGAGCAGCGGATGGAGTACTGGGGCAAACGACTTGGCGTTGAGGGGCAAGTGTACCCGCACCGTTTGCGTCATAGTTTTGCCAGTCATATGCTGGAATCCAGCGGTGACCTGCGGGCGGTTCAGGAGTTGCTGGGGCATTCAGACATCTCCACCACCCAGATCTATACTCATTTAGACTTTCAGCATTTGATGGATGTGTATGAAAAGGCACATCCCAGAGCCCATAAAAAAGATGATTAAGTGCATAACCTTCGATCTGGACGATACCCTCTGGGCCGTAAACCCGGTGGTGGATCAGGCCAATCACACCCTTTACGAGTGGCTGCAGCAGAACGCGGAAGCGTTTACCCAGCTGTATACCGTTCGTGATTTCCCTCGCCTGCGCAGTGAAGTACTGGCCAAGCACCCGGAAATCTCACACAGCGTTACCCAGATCCGTATTAAGCAGCTGGAACATGGCTTGCAGGCGGCGGGATATAGCGAGGCGGAGACCGAAGCGCTGGCGCTGAAAGCGTTTGAGGTGTTCCTGGAAGCCCGTCAGCAGGTAACGTTCTTTGAACATGCCATGGGCATGCTGAAGGAGCTGCACAACCAAGGCTACAAGCTGGGGGCGTTGAGTAACGGTAACGCCGATATCCAGCGAGTTGGCCTGGGAGAACTGTTCGACTTCCAGTTCAGCGCCGACAAGGTGGGTCAGGAAAAACCGCACCCACTGATGTTTGAGCAGATGCTGCACCATGTCGGCCTGCGTCCGGAGCAGGTTATCCACATTGGTGATAACCCGGCGCACGACGTTGAAGGCGCCAACAACGTGGGTATCTGGTCGATCTGGGTGAATCTGGAAGGGAAAACCGAGCAGGTTGCGGCGACCCGCATGGTGACCTGCCTCAGTGACATTCCATCTGCGATAGCGGAGATCGCCGAACTGGCGAAGCACCGCACCACCATCTAAATCCTTTCAGGATTACTCCTCCAGGAACATCTCCAACAGGTTGTTGAGGAACAGGCGCCCCTGCTGAGTGGGTGCCAGTTTTTCAGGGTCTGTGTCCAGCAGCCCCATCTTTTGTGCCCTCTCCAGCTGTGACTGGATCACGTCTAGGTTCAGGCCGGTACGCTCGGTAAACAAACGGCTTTCGACCCCATCGGTCAGGCGCAGTGCATTGAGCATAAATTCGAACGGCAGCGCGTCTTTCTCGATCGCTTCACTGCCCCCCAGGCGTTTTTCTGGGTTCATGTAGGCCTTGGGCTGCTTCTGCTTCCAGCGGCGCAGGATAGTGCCGTCTGCCAGCGTGATTTTGCCGTGGGCGCCCGCGCCGATGCCGATGTAGTCGCCAAACTGCCAGTAGTTGAGGTTATGGCGGGCACGCTTGCCAGGCTGGGCGTAGGCGGAGATCTCGTATTGCTGGAATCCGGCCTCAGCCAGGAACTGCTGGCCCTGTTCCTGAATCTCCCACAGGGTTTCATCCACCGGCAGCGATGGTGGGCGGGAGTGGAACTCGGTGTTGGGTTCGATGGTGAGCTGGTACCAGGAGATATGGTCCGGCTTCAGATCGGCTGCGATGCGCAGATCGTCCAGTGCTTGTGCAGTGCTCTGACCCGGCAGGCCGTGCATCAGGTCCAGATTCATGTTGTCGAACAGTTTCCGTGCTAGACCAGCCGCTTTCACCGCCTCCTCGCCGCTATGAATACGTCCCAGCGCTTTGAGTTGCTCGTCGGCAAAGCTTTGAATACCCAAAGAGAGTCGGTTTACCCCTGCATCGCGGTAGCCCCGGAACTTCTCCTGCTCGAAAGTGCCCGGGTTGGCTTCCATGGTGATCTCGATAGCCGGTGCAAAGCTGATCCGCTTCTCCACCTCAGCCAGCAGGGTGTTGATCATGCTCGCTGAAAACAGGCTGGGGGTACCACCGCCGATAAAGATGCTCTGCAGCGGTCGTGGCTCAATGCCCGACATCTCCTGCTCCAGGTCGGCCAGCAACGCGGCCACATAAGCTTCTTCCGGGATCTCCTCGCGCACGGCATGCGAGTTGAAGTCGCAGTACGGGCACTTACGTACGCACCAGGGGATGTGGATATAGAGGCTTAGGGGGGGCTGCGCGATGGGTGTCACTGTGAGTTATACCTGCAGGTAAGGTTTAATGCGTTCGATCAGCTCGGCAACGGCCTGACCGCGGTGGCTTAGCTTGTTTTTCTGCTCCGGTGGTAGCTCCGCAGAAGCCTTGTCCAGCTCTGGCACCAGGAACAGCGGGTCGTAACCAAAGCCGTTGTCACCACGTGCTTCCAGCAGGATGCGGCCTTCCCAGGTACCCTGGCAGATTAGTGGGGTGGGGTCTTCGGCGTGACGCATAAACACCAACAGGCAGCGGAAGCGTGCGGTACGCTTCTCTTCCGGCAGGTCTTTGAGCAGGTCCAGCAGCTTGGCATTGTTGTCTGTGTCTTCGGCGCCTGGGCCTGCAAAACGCGCAGAGTAGATACCCGGTGCGCCTTGCAGGGCGTCCACCTCCAGGCCGGAATCATCTGCCAGAGCAGGCAATCCGGTGACCTGGGCTGCGTGGCGCGCTTTGATGATGGCGTTCTCTACAAAACTCAGGCCGGTTTCGTCAGCGTCGCAGACGTTGAAGTCGGACTGCGGAACCACCTCCACATCCATTTCGCCCAGTACCTGGTTGAATTCGCGCAGTTTGCCTTTGTTACCGCTGGCGAGCACTATTTTGTTGATCATCTGCAAAGGTCCTACAAATAAAATGCGCGCTTACCGCGAGGGTAGGCGCGCATGGTGTTAACTGGGGTGTGTCTGTCAGTCGGCGTAGAAACGTTGCTCGAACTGCAGGTCATAAGAGGGTTTGTTCGGATCCGGCTGCACACTGACGGAGATACGCATCAGCATATCGTCGCTGAAACCAAACTGACCGATGTAATACACCGCGTTACCTTCATCGATCTTCTTAAAATCCAGGTTCTGGGTCTGCTGCAGCAGGTTGGCGGCAGAACCGGAGATCAGGGCCGAGATCGGCTTTTTAGTACCATCTTCCCCTTTCTTCAGAACAGAGATGTTTACCATGGCGCGGCGTTTACCACGTTGCAGGCCATAGGTCTTAGCTACATCGGGTTCAACAAAACTGCTGTTGAAGGCGTTGTAGTGAATTTCGTAATCACCGTAAGAGATGAACTGGGCAGCTTGTGCTGGCAGTGCAAAGAACATAACGCTGAACAGCGCGGTACTCAGTAGGCGAGTAAAAAGTGTGTAACCTGTTTTCATAACCTGCTTAGCCTCATATCGGGGTATGCGATAGATTGCGGTTCCGCCCCTTCCCTACCACCGCTGGAAAATCCTGCCGTGGTGCAGCTGACTATTCACTACCACACACTCCATGAATTAGACCTTCCATCTCTTACAGCGCCCTTCAGATATCGTGAAACGTGCGCAGTGAATGTTGGGCGTGTTACATCAAGTATAGGGCAGGAAGCCGAATGCCGGTGTTAAGGGCGTGATTCGGGATCTATCTGCAGAATATCCGGAAACTTTGTTGGTTGTTCTACTTTGATCCACTTCTGGCGGCCCAGTTCACCGCTGAGAATGGTTATCTCACGCTTGGTGACACCAAAGGTTTTGGCCAGAAACTTGATCAGATGGGCATTGGCTCGCCCATCGATAGGGGGTGCCATTATGCGGATCTTCAGGCTGTCACCGTGCAGGCCAACGATTTCGTCTTTCGTCGCCTTGGGTTGCAGATGACAGCTCAGGAGTAGATCCTTCCCTTGCCAGTGGTAGTGCATTACATGGCAAACGGTGCCAGCTGTGCCCGTATGATCTGAATGATCAGGAAGATCAGGATTGGCGATAGGTCGAGGCCACCAATCGGCGGAATCACCTTACGTGCCAGTTCCATGATCGGCTCAACCAGCTGCTGGATCAGCTGAGGGCCTGGATGATAGCTGCCTGGTGCGATCCAGCTGATGATGACAGACGCCAGTACCCCCCAAAAGTAGATCGCCAGAATGCTGTCCAGTACGGACACGGCGGAGACGATCAGCATCATTGGAATAGGCAGGTTACCGCCGCTCACATTGATGATCAGAGCGATGGTGGCCAGCTTGACGATAAAGGCCAGCAGCAGTGCAGACAGGTCAAAACGCCCCGCCCGTGGTATCGCTTTCTGCAACGGTGCCAGTGGCTTGTTGGTCAGTTTTACAACCGCCTGGGAAATGGGGTTGTAATAGTCGGCTCGTGCCAGTTGCAGCATGAAGCGCAGCAGCACGATGAAGAAGTAGAGCCCACCCACGGTGGCGATTATGAGCGTTATCGGATCCTGTCCCATCTCTTTTCCTGTTTCGGCAATAGTGCAGTTACTGCATGGGGTTTAAACGCATAATTGCTGGAAGTATAGAGCCTTACGCGGGTATGTTGAACCAACGGTTCCTCTTATCCTTGCTGCGTAAGGCGTTTCCTGTCCCGTTTTTTACTGATCCAGCTCTTTTGCCAACTCGACAGAGCGGTCGTTGCATGCCTGCAGTGCGGTATCGACCAGCTCCGGCAGGCCGCCTTCGATAAAGCGCTTGATCGCCTGCTCGGTGGTGCCGTTTGGTGAGGTTACACGGCGGCGTAGTTCAGCCGGGTCCACGTCGCTGCTGCTGGCCATTTTAGCGGCGCCCAGCGCGGTCTGCAGGGTCAGCTGGGTAGCGACCTCTTCGCTCAGCCCCAGTTTCTTGCCCGCTTCAATCATGCTTTCCATCATCAGGAAGTAATACGCCGGGCCTGAACCGGACACCGCGGTAACCGCATCCAGTTGGGTTTCCTCTTCAACCCAAACCGCGATACCAATTGCAGCCAGGATCTCTTCGGCCTGCTGGCGCTGTTCGTCGCTGACAAAACCGTTGGCGAACAAGCCGCTGGCGCCAGTCTGTACCAGGGCAGGGGTATTCGGCATACAGCGAACGATCGCGTTGTTGGTGCCTAACCAGTGGTCCAGCGTCGGAGACATGATGCCTGCTGCGATAGAGACAATCATTGGCTGTTGTGCCTGCACGGCATCAACAATGCCTTCGCACACGGTTTTCAGGATCTGAGGTTTCACCGCCAGGATCACGATATCCGCCTGGCTAACCGCTGCATTGTTGTCGCTGGTGGTTTTCAGACCCTGCATCGCCAGATCCGCCAGTGCGGCTTCATTGGGTTCGGTGGCCCAAATCTGCTCTGCCGGGTAGCCGTTGTTGATCAGGCCGCCAATGATTGCGCGGGCCATGTTTCCGGCACCGATAAATGCCAGGGTAGGTTGCTTACTCAAAATTCTGTCCTCAATTCTTATTGCTGTAATCGCGCGGGCCGAAAATAGCGGTACCGATACGCACGATGGTGGCGCCTTCGGCGATGGCCATTGCCATGTCGCCGGACATCCCCATCGACAGGGTGTCCAGAGATGGATGTTTCTGCTGCAGATCGCTGAATAGTTGCTGCATGCGGTGGAACGCGTCGCGTTGCTCTTCCGGATCGTCGGTGGCCTTTGGGATCGCCATCAAGCCACGCAGCTGGATACGGGGCAGCGCTGCGATCTCATCCACCAGGGCCGCGGTCTCTTCCGGCAGGCAACCTGCCTTGCTCTCTTCGCGGCTGATGTTGACCTGCAGGCAGATGTTCAGTGGTGGCAAATGCTCCGGGCGTTGTTCCGAAAGACGGCGGGCAATCTTCAGGCGATCGACACTGTGCACCCAGTGAAAACTCTCTGCGATGGGACGGGTTTTGTTGGATTGGATCGGGCCAATAAAGTGCCAACAAAGTTCGTCTAATGCCGATAAAACGTCTATCTTTTCTAGACTCTCCTGCAGATAGTTTTCGCCAAAATGGCGTTGACCGCAGTCGTAGGCCAGACGCAACTCATCCGCACTGCGGGTCTTGCTGACCGCCAGCAGGGTGATGTCCGATGTTGCACGGCCGGACGATTTTGCAGCTTCATCTATCTGCTGCTGAACCTTATTCAGGTTATCGTTGATACAGGGCATGGGGTAAATAACCTATCCGATTGGATTGCAGCGCCTATTCTGCTAGAACTAACCACTACGTTGAAGTGGTATTGGAACACAACACACGATGGATATTACTGAACTTTTGGCTTTTGCTGTACAGCAGAATGCATCCGACCTTCATGTGACGGCTGGGATGCCGCCACTGATCCGTGTTGACGGCGATGTTCGCCGCATCAAGCTGCCTGCGATGGACCACAAAGAGGTGCACTCGCTTGTTTATGAAATTATGAACGACAAGCAGCGAAAAGAGTACGAAGAGAACCTGGAAGTGGATTTTTCCTTCGAGGTGCCGGGCTTGGCACGATTCCGTGTCAACGCCTTTAACCAGAACCGCGGTGCCGCTGCGGTATTCCGTACCATCCCAAGTAAAGTGCTGAGCATGGAAGAGCTGGGTATGGGGGGGGTGTTCCGAGACCTGTCCGAAAAGAACCGCGGCCTGGTGTTGGTGACCGGTCCCACCGGTTCCGGTAAAAGTACCACCCTGGCGGCGATGATCGATTACATCAACGAAACCCGCGCCGACCATATCCTCACCATCGAGGACCCGATCGAATTCGTACACGAGAGCAAAAAATCGCTGATCAACCAGCGTGAAGTGCACCGCGACACCCACGGCTTTGCCAACGCCCTGCGCTCGGCCCTGCGTGAAGACCCGGATATCATCCTGGTGGGTGAGATGCGTGACCTGGAAACTATCCGTCTGGCGCTGACCGCGGCGGAAACCGGTCACCTGGTGTTTGGTACCCTGCACACCACCTCGGCGGCCAAAACCATCGACCGTATTATCGACGTATTCCCAGCGGCAGAGAAAGCGATGGTACGCTCCATGCTATCGGAATCCCTGCAGGGCGTTATCGCCCAGACGCTGCTGAAGAAGAGTGGTGGCGGTCGTGTAGCGGCTCATGAGATCATGATCGGCACGCCTGCGATCCGTAACCTGATCAGGGAAGACAAGGTGGCGCAGATGTATTCCGCAATCCAGACTGGTGCCTCGTTCGGGATGAAAACGCTGGACCAGAGCCTGGGTGAACTGTTGCAGAAAGGCCTGATCGGCCGTGAAGCTGCTCGAGAGAAAGCGCAGAATCCAACTGCGTTCTAATGATGCTGTAAGGAGCAAGCTGTGGATTTTACTCAGCTACTTAAAGTGATGGTCGACAGGGACGCGTCTGACCTCTTTGTAACCGCCGATGCCCGTCCTACCATCAAGGTGGATGGCACACTGAAACCGCTGACACGTGAGCCGATCAGTGGCGAACAGTCGCGTGCGCTGGTGCTCAGCACCATGAACGACAAGCAGCTGTCGGAGTTCGAAGGCACCCGCGAGTGCAACTTCGCCATCTCCATCCCGACCATGGGGCGTTTTCGTGTGTCCGCGTTTTATCAGCGTGACGTGCCGGGCATGGTGTTGCGTCGTATCAACGACTACATCCCAAGCTTTGACGAGCTGAACCTGCCGGAAGTGCTGAAAACCCTGTCGATGACCAAGCGTGGTTTGATCCTGTTTGTCGGCGGTACCTCCACCGGTAAATCCACCTCCCTGGCATCGATGATCGATTACCGCAACAGCAACAGCCGCGGCCATATCATCACCATTGAAGACCCGATCGAGTTCATGCACCCGCACAAGCAGTGCATCGTCACTCAGCGTGAAGTGGGGATCGATACCGACTCCTTCGAGGTGGCGCTGAAGAATACCCTGCGTCAGGCACCGGACGTGATCCTGATGGGTGAGATCCGTACCAAGGAAACCATGCAATACGGCCTGACCTTTGCCGAAACCGGTCACCTTTGTCTGGCGACCTTGCACGCCAACAACGCCAACCAGGCGCTGGACCGCATCATCAGCTTCTTCCCACCGGAGCACCATGACCAGTTGTGGATGGATCTCTCCCTTAACCTGAAGGCGATTGTGGCGCAGCAGCTGCTGCCAACCAAAGACGGTAAGGGGCGTCGTGCGGCGATTGAAGTACTGATCAATACACCACTGATCCAGGACCTGATCCGCAAGGGCAACGTCCACGAGATCAAAGAGGTGATGAAGAAGTCCACCAACCTCGGTATGCAGACCTTCGATCAGGCGCTGTTTAATCTCTACAAAGAGGGTGTAATCGACTACGACGTGGCTCTGACCCATGCGGACTCCGCCAATGACCTACGTCTGATGATTAAGCTGGATGCGAAGACCAATCCGGAGCTGGAGAAGATCGACGAAGCGGAATTCTCCCTGCAGGGCGAAGACGACTACATCGACGATCTGGGTGGTAATCCGATCATGCCAAATGTAGGCAAGAAACCCTGACGCCGGTTAAGCCACAGGCTTCGCCGGAGAAATAAAAAAGGCCGCAGAACGCGGCCTTTTTTGTGTCTGGTTCGGGCTTAGTCGCGGCTGTACACCAGTGTGCCGTTAACCAGTGTGTGGGTCACCTGACCCTTCAGCTCAAAGTCCATAAACGGGGTGTTCTTGCCCTTGGAGAAGCTGGTGTCTTCGGTCAGAGTCCACTTGGACTCAGGATCAAAGATACACACATCCGCCACCGTACCCGGCTGCAGGGTACCGTTGTCCAGACCCAAAATTTTCGCCGGCTGGCTGGTCAGTTTTTCCAGCAACTGTGGCAGTTCCAGCAGGCCTTGATCAACCAGCATCAGGGACAGTGGCAGCAGGGTTTCCAGACCGGTCATGCCCGGTTCGGTGGCCGCAAACGGTGCATCCTTCGCCGCTGCTTCGTGGGGCTGGTGGTCGGAGCACAGTGCCTGAATGCCGTCAGCAATCAACGCCTGGCGCAGACCCGCGCGGTCCAGCTGACTGCGCAGGGGCGGGATCAGGTGGAAGTCGCTGTTGAAGCCGTTGACGTTCTCATCGGTCAACAGCAGGTGGTGGATCGCCACATCAGCGCTGACGTTGAGGCCGCGTTCGCGTGCGTCCATCACCATACGTACGGAGCGTTCGCAGGAGAGCTGGCCAAAGTGGGCGCGGGCACCGGTCTGTTCGATCAAGGTCAGGGCACGGGCCACTTCGATAGTTTCCGCCGCTTCAGGGATACCGTTCAGGCCCAGACGGGTGGAGGTGGTGTCCTCGTGCATGTGACCGCCGGCGGTCAGGGATGCGTCCTGCGGCTGGAACTGTACCAGCAGATCGTGGGTAGCCGCGTATTCCAGGCAGCGCATCAGGATCAGTGAGCTGGCGATGGGTTCGCGTGCGTTACTGAAGGCGATGCAGCCGGAGCTTGCCAAACCGTGCATCGGTGCCAGCATCTGGCCTTCCAAACCCTGGGTGAGGGCACCCATCGGCAGGACCTTGGCTTTGCCCAGGTCTTCACAGCGCTCCAGAATCAGTTCCGCAACCGCGGTGGTATCGATCACCGGTTTAGTGGTTGGTGGGGTGATCATGGTGGTGATACCACCTGCGACCGCTGCCTGGGTTTCGGAGGCAATGGTGCCCTTGATGGTGTAACCCGGCTCACGCACGTGGGCGCACATATCGATAAAGCCCGGGCTGACCACTCTACCGTTGGCATCGATTACTTGGTCGGCATTGAAGCCGGTCGGTTTGTTGCCAATCGCAGCGATTTCGCCGCCGCTGATGTAAAGGTCGGTGACCTGATCAATCTGCTGGGCCGGATCAATAACGCGACCACCCTGAATCTTGATATTCATCTGCGTTATTCTCCGCTTGCTGCCAACTTCTGTTTTTCAGTGGCCTGTCCGCTCATGGACATCGACATCACCGCCATACGTACGGCGATTCCGTTGGTAACCTGATTCAGGATCAGGGAGCGGGGGCCGTCGGCAACGGAGGAGGCGATCTCAACGCCACGGTTGATCGGCCCCGGGTGCATCACCACAGCGTCCGGTTTCGCCAGTGCCA
Organism: Pontibacterium sp.; assembly: GCF_964228735.1. Taxonomy (GTDB): domain Bacteria; phylum Pseudomonadota; class Gammaproteobacteria; order Pseudomonadales; family Balneatricaceae; genus Pontibacterium. Next base: position 58,608 of record NZ_CAXRBQ010000007.1, read on the forward strand.
GTTTCTCTTCGCTCAGGCCGTAGAGTTTGTAGAACTCGGATTCGCTTGGCAGCAGGGCGCTGTTCATGCGCTCTTTCTGCAGGCGCAGCATCATCACCACGTCCACGTCTTTCAGGCCCTGCTCCATGTTGGTGAAGACACGGACACCCAGTGCTTCGATGTGGCGTGGCAACAGAGTCTGTGGCGCGATCACACGGATCTCCGCAGCACCCAGGGTGCGTAGGGCATGGATCTGGGAGCGGGCTACGCGGCTGTGCAGGATGTCGCCCACGATTGCCACGGTCAGCGGGGCGAAGTCACCCTTATGGCGGCGGATCGTCAGCATATCCAGCATCGCTTGGGTCGGGTGCGCGTGACGGCCGTCACCGGCGTTGATTACGGCCACCTTCGGCGTTACGTGCTCGGCGATGAAGTGGGCAGCCCCACTGTCGGAGTGACGCACCACGAACATGTCGGAGTGCATCGCTTCCAGGGTCATCAGCGTGTCCTTCAGCGTTTCACCCTTGGAGGTGGAGGAGGTGCTGATATTCAGGTTCAGTACGTCCGCCGACAGACGTTTGGCTGCCAGCTCGAAGGTGGACAGGGTACGGGTACTGGACTCGAAGAACAGGTTAACCACGGTCTTACCGCGCAGCAGCGGGACCTTTTTTACTTCCTGTTCACTCATGTCTACGAAGGAATCCGCGGTATCGAGGATCTCGGTCAGGATCTCGCGGGACAGACCTTCAGTGGTCAGGTAGTGCTTCAGCTGTCCTTCGCAATTGAGTTGGATCTGGTTTGGATCGGTTTGCTCAAACATAGCGCTCGCTCAAATACTGTCTCAGGGACGTTCGCGGATTTCGAGGGTCAGTGGGTCCGGGCCGGTCAGCTTGATCAACTGGTTGTCACCCAAAGTCAGGGTGCCGCCCACCACGTCAGCCTGGATCGGCAGTTCGCGGCGCTGCAGGTCCAGCAGGGTGATCAGGGTGATGGAGGCCGGACGGCCGTAGTCAAACAGTTCGTTCATGGCGGCACGGATGGTGCGGCCGGACATGATGACGTCGTCAACCAGCAGGATGTGACGGCCTTCGGTGGCGGTCGGCAGCTGGGACGGTTTCACCTTCGGGTTAAGACCCATCTTGGTGAAGTCATCACGGTAAAAAGAGATATCCAATACGCCCATTGGGCTTTCCAGGCCGAGTTGTTTGTGCAGGCGTTCGGCCAGCCACACACCACCGGTGTGAATGCCGATCATTAACGGATCGTCGATCTTGCGCTGGCTAATCAGGGCGCTGAGCTCCTGACCCATTTTATCTAGCAGTGCGTCAACACTAGGACTGCCCGACATCATAGAGGTCCTCCAATCGGGTATGGCTTGGAATACGGGAGCCGCTGTTAAACCAGCTCTCCAGAATCAGCTGTGCCGCGATTCCGTCCACGGATTCCTTGCGAAAGTTACTGCTGCCACCTGCAGCAAAATGAATTTCTTTGGCTTCTGACGTGCTCAGGCGTTCATCCATCAGGAAGACCGGTACCTTGGAACGTTCATGCAGGCGGTTGGCGAACTTGCGTGCGCGGCGTGCCATGTCGCTGATGGTGCCATCCATATTCAACGGGATACCCACCACAATGGCCTGGGGTTTCCATTCGTCAATTACGGCGGAGAGTTTATCCCAATCGGGAATACCATCGCGGGCTGCCAGGGGAGGCAGTGCGGTTGCTGTGCCGGTTATCGACTGGCCATAGGCGATCCCCATGCGGGATGTGCCGAAGTCGAACCCCAGCACCTGTTGAAAGTCGTCGCTCATTGCGGCTCAGGCGTGTCCGGTGTCTGCTGTCAGAAGATCGAGGTTAATGCCCAGCAGCGCAGCGGCTGCGTTCAGGCGCTCCTCGATCAGAGTGCGGAACATTATATCTGAATTCGCCGGACAGCTTAACCAGGCGTTGTCGCTGATCTCCTGCTCCAGCTGTCCGCCACCCCAACCAGCATACCCCAGGGCAACGATGCATTCGTCCGGACCTTTGCCTTCAGCGATGTCCTCCAGTATATCGATGGAGGTGGTCAGGCAGGCGACTGAGTCGATATCGCAGGTGGTGTTCCAGCGCCCGGAGTGAGCCGGGTGCAAAATGAAGCCACGTTCGGTTTGGACCGGGCCACCGAAGAAGACCGGCTCCTGACAAACGGTTTTGGTGCAGGGCATCTCCAGATGGCTGAACAGTTCCTGCAGATCCATCGGGATGGCGCGGTTGATAATCAGGCCCATGGAACCGGATTCGCTGTGTTCACACAGGTAGATAAGTGACTGCGCAAAATAGCGGTCCTGCATATGGGGCATGGAGATCAGAAAGTGCCCGCGAAGGTTGGCGGTGGTCTGTGACATTGCTACTCCCGCGATTCAGGTTATTTTGCGCTGGTTTCAGTATACGACAGTATTGTTCTCAAATTTCCAGGTACGCACAATTTCCAGCCGGTCGATCTTTTTTTTCATCTCCACCGGAAATGGTCGGAACGGCGCGGCGAGCTTCACGATGCGGATGGCCGCTGCGTCCAGCTCGCTGTTGCCCGATGAGATCAGTATGACTGTCTCCTCTAATGAGCCGTCCGAACGCAGGGTGACCAGCAGGCGCAGGCTGCCACTGAGTTTTTCGTTGCGAGCCGATTCCGGATAGTTGCGGGCGCCTATACGCTGCACCTTCTCCCGCCAATGGCGTAGGTAGCTGTTTTCCTCCAGAGACGCCTTTTTACCTGCGACGAGCCGTTTGGTGCGTTGGCCTACCGGGGCTGCGCCGAAATCGGTCAGGTTGTCGCTACGTGCCAGTGTGAGGCTGCGTGCTATCAGGCTGCCAGTGGATACTTTGGGAGACTGCTCGGGCTCGGTCGTTACAACTGTCTGAGACTGAAAGGTTTTTTCCGGTGTTTTCTCAGTGGCTTCAGGCTTCGACGTGGATTTAGCCTCTAGAGCCGGTGTCCTGGATATTGCTGCCGGTGCTTTGGGTTTTTCCACTATTTGAGGCTTTGCGGGCACGGCCTTAGGCGCAGCAGGTGTCTCGCGGGCCGGTGTTTTCACAGTCGGTTTGGTGGCTTCAGCCGTCGCGGCGGGTGGTATTGCTAGTGTGTCCAGCGCAGTCTGTTGCTCAGGCTCAGGCTCAGGCTCAGGCTCAGGCTCAGGAGGCTGTGCGGTGAGGGTCAGTTGCAGGGTGTTGCCTGACGGAGGTGAGATAACCGGATCAAGCGACAGGGTGGAAAACAGCGCCAGATGCAGTCCGGCAGCCAGAATCAGGGTGAACAGTAGCCTAAGCAGTGCTTGGGTACGTCGGGAACTGTCCACCCATCAGAACCTTAGTTGGTGGTGAGCTTGCGCTCAATTGCATCCATCAGGCGCATGCCGATATCCAGGTTGAACTGGTTGTCCAGCTCGCGGATGCAGGTTGGGCTGGTCACGTTGATCTCGGTGAGGTAGTCACCGATCACATCCAGGCCGACAAACAGCAGGCCACGTTCCTTCAGCACCGGTGTTACCTGGTCGCAGATCCAACGGTCGCGTTCGCTCAGGGGGCGGCCTTCGCCGGTACCGCCGGCTGCCAGGTTACCGCGGGTTTCGCCGGCCATCGGGATGCGTGCCAGGGCGTAAGGAACCGGTTCGCCATCCACAATCAGGATGCGTTTGTCGCCATCCTTGATCTCAGGAATGTATTTCTGCGCCATGATGGTTTCGGTACCGTATTTGGTCAGGGTCTCGATAATCACGCCCAGGTTGGTGCCGTCTTCGCGAATATGGAAGATCTGGGAACCGCCCATGCCATCCAGCGGCTTAAAGATCACGTCACCGTGCTCGGCGTGGAACGCCCGCAACAGGTCTTCGCGACGGGACACCAGTACCGGCGGGCAGCACTGTGGGAATTCGGTGGCAAACAATTTTTCGTTGTGATCACGCAGCGCCTGCGGTTTGTTGACGATCAGTGTGCCTTCTTTCTCTGCCATCTCCAGCAGATGGGTGCTGTAGATAAATTCGTTGTTGAACGGTGGGTCCTTGCGCATCAGGACTACGTTCAGGTCGGACAGGTTACGCTCCTGGTATTCACCGCGGTAGTACCAGTCTTCCGGGTCCATCTTTACGCTGAGCGGGGCCATCATCGCTTTGGCTTTGCCATCACGGGAGAACAGGTCCTGCTGCTCCATGTACCAGAGTTCCCAGCCTTTCTGCTGTGCTGCCCAGAGCATGGCCAGAGAGCTGTCTTTCTTGAAGGTGATGTCCTCAATCGGGTCCATCACGATGCCGATCTTGATCGTCATAAAAGCTGTAAACCTCTATCGGTTGTGAGTCAGCGCCGCTGTGGGTGCGTCTCTGTCCGTAATTTGGGGTGGCTGAAATCTGCTGTGCCCGTTCTCTTTAATGCGGGCGTTGCGGCGCAATTCAAGCTATCGGGGGCAGATTATCGCCAGTCGCCCCAAAGATGTTGTAACAGGGCGAGGGCGGCCACCGGTGCGGTTTCGGTGCGCATTACCCGGGGCCCGAAAGCAACAGGCTGGAAGCCGTGGTCCCGCGCCATCTCCACCTCCCGCTCGGTCAGTCCGCCTTCAGGACCGATCAGCAGAGCGACGGATTGGGGAGGGGTGAAATCGCCGAGTGGGGTAGCGGTGTGGTGGTGCAATACCAGCTTCAGTTCCGCATCTTCCTGTTCAATCCACTGCTCCAGCGTTTGTGGTGCGTTGATGGTTGGGACCGCGCAGCGGCCACTTTGTTCACAGGCGCTGATCGCAACCTGCTGCCAGTGACGGATACGTTTATCCTGGCGCTCGTTGTTGAGTTTCACCTCACAGCGTTCGGAGAACAGCGGAAACATCTGCTGCATCCCCATCTCCGTTGCTTTCTGTACAGCGTAGTCCATCCGCTCGCCCCGGGAGAGGCTTTGGCCGATACGGATCTGCAAGGGAGATTCAACAGCAGGCTGGCTAACCTCCAGAATGCGTACGCTGGCGCGGCGCTTTTCTACGGTTTCCAGCTGGGCGTGATATTCGTTGCCGTCACCGTTAAACAGGATGATCGGGTCGCCTACCCGCATACGCAGGGCGCGGCAGACGTGCTGCACAACTGCGTCGCTCAGGTCAACAGTTTGCTCAGCAGCCAGGGGCTGGTCATCGTAAAAGCGGGGGATACGCATGGGATCTCTCGAAGGTCAGCGGGAACGTCTAAGGCACTGTTAACAGTGCTTAGTCTACTTCAATCACCAGATCCTGCTCCAGCAGCTCTTCAAATGCATCAACTTTGAGAGGGCGGCTGAGGAAGAATCCTTGCACCGTGTCACAGCCCTGCTGGCGCAGGATTGTAAGCTGCTCCTGGGTTTCGACACCCTCGGCAATCACGCTTAGGTTGAGGCCCTGGGCCATCAGGATGATCGCTTCAACGATCTTCAGGTCCTGCGCGCAGTTATCTAAGTCATCGATAAAGGAGCGGTCGATCTTCACATTGTCGATCGCCAGGTTCTTGATGCGGCTCAGCGAGGAGTAACCGGTACCAAAGTCATCGATGGAGATGCTGACGCCGGTGGCGCGGATGCTGTTGAGCTGATCGCTGATACGGTCCAGGTCGTCGATCAGCACGCCCTCGGTCAGTTCAAGTTCCAGATGATCGAGTGAGACATTGTACTTGCTGTAAATGCCGGTCAGGGTGTCGATAAAGTCCGGGCGCATGAAGCTGATACCCGACAGGTTAACCGCAATACGTGGTGGCGTGAGCTGACGGTCCTGCCAGTTGCGGATCTGCTTGGCGACAGCTTCCAGTACCCAGGCATCCAGCCGGGAGATCAGGCCGCTTTGCTCAGCCAGCGGGATGAACTGGGCCGGAGAGATAAAGCCTTTTTCCGGGTGTTCCCAACGGATTAATACCTCGGCGGAGATCAGGGTGTTGTCCTTCAGATCAAACAGCGGCTGGAACACCAGGTAGAACTGATCCTGCTCCAGGGCTTTTTGCATCTCCTGCCACAGTTCGATGCTGTGATCGGTTTCGTTCAGGGCGCGTGGGTCGTAGAACATCAGATCGCGCTCCTGGCGTTTGGCCAGGGATACGGTGGATTCGGCACGGCCGATCAGCTGGAAGTCATAACCGCCGTCATCTGGGAAAACGCTGATGCCAAGGCGGCCAGAGAGCTGGATATGGTGTGATTCCAGTGGAATTGGCTGGGCGATGGTCTCCAGCAGCTGGCGACAATTACTTTCCAGGGATTCGCGGTTTTCCACGTTGGGCAGCAGCAGGCCAAAGGTATCTTCCGACAGGCGTGCCAAAATATCGTCTGCATGTAGCTGATCGTGGATACGGGCGGCCAGGGTAATCAGCACCTCGTCGCGCTTATCGCTGCCCTTTTCGATGGTGATTTCGTGCAGCAGATCGAGCCGGATAACCACGACTGCGAGTTGTTTGTGGTCGCGGTCGTGGCGGGTGATTTCTTTATTAATCGCTTCACCCAGCGCTTGGCGGTTATGCAGGCGTGTGACCGGGTCATAGGTCTCCAGAAACACAACCTGCTCCTGAATCTGGCGCAGACGGTGGTTTTCCATCAGATGATCGCGGAACACTTGTACGGCGCAGGCGATATCACCTACCTCGTCCCGACGGGTGGTATCGATCAGCTCAACGTCCAGCTCACCCTGTGCCAGCGTGTTCATCTGGTGCGCCAAACGCCCCACCGGCTTGGAGATATTGCGGGCGATGTAATAGGTGCCAATTAATGCGGCAAACAGTACTGCCAGGGTAATACCCAGATAGGTGTATGCGCGGGCCTGGAAAATTGCTTCCAGATCATCCAGATACACGCCGGAGCCTAATACCAGTTCGGTACCCGGCACCCGTTCGGCATAACCCAGTTTCGGTACCGCGGGGCCTCCTTCAGGTTTTGGCCAGCGGAACTGCCAGAAAATGGCGTCGTGGGCTTTTACCCCTTCGATCATATCGCGGGTGATGTAAACGCCGTCTTCATCCTGCATATCCATTTTGTTGGTGCCGCGCAGTTCGGGCATCAGCGGATGGGCGATGTTGTAACCGTCCAGGTTATACAGGTAGAGGTATTCACTGCCGGAGAAACGGGTGGCATTAATCAATTCCTGCAGCTGACGATCGTATTGCTGCTGGCTGATGGTGCCTTTGTTGAGATGGGCGGTCAGCGCCTGAATCTGGCTGAGCCCGGCCTGGACGACACTCTGGATGCGCGCCTTGCGGCCTTCCAGGATATCGGATTTGTTGAAACTCAGGGCAAGGCTGGCTGTGATCAGCGTCCCGCAGACCAATATGAGCACCAGCAGAAAGAGTTTGCGGTGAATCTTGATATCGCTAAGACGCATAGCCAGCCAGAGTTGAATAAGTTTTATTGATTTCTATAGGTTAGCGTTCTAAGTGTCAAATTCTTAAGGAAATTTGACCAAAAAAAAGCACCCGAAGGTGCTTTTTTTGTGTGCCTGATTTACAGGCCGGCCGCCGCGCGCAGGGTGTCAGCTTTGTCGGTGCGTTCCCAGGTGAATGCGGTGAAAGTATCGTCACCGACAGTCATTTCGTATGGGTCGCGACCGAAGTGGCCGTAGGCTGCAGTTGCTTTGTACATTGGGTGCAGCAGGTCCAGCATCTTGGTGATCGCGTATGGGCGCAGATCGAAGTGCTCGCGCACCAGTTCGATGATCTTGTCATCGGAGATCTTGCCAGTACCAAAGGTGTTGATGGACACGGAGGTCGGCTGTGCTACACCAATTGCGTAGGACACCTGGATCTCGCAACGATCTGCCAGGCCCGCTGCAACGATGTTCTTCGCTACGTAACGACCAGCGTATGCTGCGGAACGGTCAACCTTGGATGGATCCTTACCGGAGAATGCACCGCCACCGTGACGTGCCATGCCACCGTAGGTATCTACGATGATCTTACGGCCGGTCAGACCACAGTCGCCCACAGGACCACCGATTACGAAATTACCGGTTGGGTTGATGTGGAACTGGGTGTCTTTGGAGATCCACTCAGCTGGCAGGGTGTGCTTGATGATCAGTTCCATTACCGCTTCGCGCAGGTCGCTAAGCTTCACATCCGGATCGTGCTGGGTGGACAGTACAACCGCGTCGATACCCACTGGCTTGCCGTTTTCGTAACGGAAGGACAGCTGGGATTTCGCATCCGGACGCAGCCAAGGCAGCAGGCCAGATTTACGTGCTTCTGCCTGACGCTCCACCAGGCGGTGGGAGTAGCAGATCGGTGCTGGCATCAGAACGTCGGTTTCGTTGGATGCGTAGCCGAACATCAGGCCCTGGTCGCCCGCGCCCTGATCTTCAGGCTTGGAGCGGTCAACACCTTGTGCGATGTCTACAGACTGTTTACCGATGATGTTGATTACACCACAGGTTTCGCCGTCGTAACCGACATCGGAGGAGTTATAACCGATCTCGCAGATCACGTTACGGGTCAGTTCTTCCAGGTCGATCCAGGCAGAGGTGCTGATCTCACCAGAGATGATCGCAACACCGGTTTTTACCATGGTTTCACAAGCTACGCGTGCGTACTTATCTTCAGCGATAATCGCATCCAGCACAGCATCGGAGATCTGATCCGCAATCTTATCCGGGTGACCTTCGGACACGGATTCGGAAGTGAACAAGCCGTATTCGCTCATTTCAGCTAAGTATCCTCATCAATTAAGGGTAAACCTGAGTCGCAGATTCCCGCTTTATGGCTGGGGGCAGACTCGTTTGAAAGGTAATTTGCGCGATATTCTATCTGTCTGTTGGCAAATTTGCATGATTAGGGTTCGGCTTTTTCATGAAATTTTCATATTTTCATATGAAATTGCCTCATTTTTTCGGAAAACAGTGATTTCCTATTTGAAGCAAAATTCTATCTGCGAGAAAATTACGCCTTATTTTTTGGGTCCTATCCTTTCGTAATTTAATGGGTTCAACCCCCAGGAGCAGATTGAATGTCCTCTCGCAGAGAACTGGCCAACGCGATTCGCGCGTTGAGCATGGACGCGGTTCAGAAAGCTAAATCCGGTCACCCGGGTGCACCAATGGGTATGGCGGATATCGCCGAGGTGCTGTGGAACGATTTTCTGAAGCACAACCCGACCAACCCAATGTGGTTTGATCGCGACCGTTTCGTGCTGTCTAACGGCCATGGTTCCATGCTGATTTACTCTCTGTTGCACCTGAGTGGCTACGACGTTTCTATCGACGATCTGAAAAGCTTCCGTCAGCTGCACTCCAAAACAGCGGGTCACCCTGAATACGGCTACTGCCCGGGTGTAGAAACCACCACCGGTCCACTGGGTCAGGGCATCACCAATGCCGTGGGTATGGCTGCGGCAGAAAAGATCCTGGCGGCGCAGTTCAACCGCGATGGCCACGACATCGTTGACCATAACACCTACGTGTTCCTGGGCGACGGCTGCATGATGGAGGGGATCTCCCACGAAGCATGCTCCCTGGCCGGTACCCTGGGTCTGGGCAAACTGATCGCGTTCTGGGATGACAACGGCATCTCCATCGACGGTGAAGTTGAAGGCTGGTACACCGACGACAACGTGAAGCGTTTCGAATCTTACGGCTGGCAGGTAATCCCTAGCGTAGACGGTCACGATCCTGACCAGATTCGCGCGGCGATCGAGCAGGCGAAAGCGAACACAGATCAGCCTACCCTGATCTGCTGCAAAACCATCATCGGTTTTGGTTCCCCTAATAAAGAAGGTAAAGAAGACTGCCACGGCGCACCACTGGGTGACGACGAGATTGCACTGACCCGCGAGCGTCTGGGTTGGGCACACGGTCCGTTTGAAGTACCGGAAGAGATCTACGCGGACTGGAACGCTGCAGAAGCAGGTTCCCACGCAGAAAACGAGTGGAACGAGCGTCTGTCCGCATACCGCGAAGCATACCCTGAACTGGCAGAAGAGCTGCTGCGTCGTATCAGCGGCGAGCTGCCGGCTGACTTCTCCGAACAGGCTGAAGCGTACATCGCTGAAGTTGCCGAGAAAGGCGAAACTATTGCATCCCGTAAAGCATCTCAGAATGCACTGAACGCATACGGTCCTCTGCTGCCTGAACTGCTGGGTGGTTCTGCTGACCTGGCGGGTTCCAACCTGACTCTGTGGTCCGGTGCCAAAGGTGTGAGCGCTGACGACGCGTCCGGCAACTACCTGTTCTACGGCGTACGTGAATTCGGTATGAGCGCGATGATGAACGGTATTGCTCTGCACGGTGGTTTCGTACCGTACGGCGCAACCTTCCTGGTATTCATGGAATACGCGCGTAATGCCCTGCGTATGGCTGCACTGATGAAGCAGCGTGCAATCCACGTTTACACCCACGATTCCATCGGCCTGGGTGAAGACGGCCCGACTCACCAGCCAATCGAGCAGGTGGCAAACATGCGCCACACGCCGAACCTGAGCTGCTGGCGTCCATGTGACGCGGTTGAGTCCGCGGTAGCATGGAAGTCTGCTCTGGAGCGTAACGACGGCCCGACTGCACTGGTATTCTCCCGTCAGGGTCTGCCACACCAGGCGCGTACCGCTGAGCAGATCGCCAACATCAAGCGTGGTGGTTACATCCTGCGTGACACCGACGGTCAGCCAGATGCGATCCTGATCGCAACCGGTTCCGAAGTGTCTCTGGCAATGGATGCGGCTGAAGCGCTGGCAGCGGAAGGCAAGCAGGTGCGTGTTGTTTCCATGCCGGAAACCCGTCTGTTTGACCAGCAGGATGCGGCATACCGTGAAGCAGTACTGCCATCTGCAGTGACTGCACGTGTAGCGGTTGAAGCCCTGCAGGCTGACTTCTGGTACAAGTACGTTGGCCTGAACGGCAAGATCGTGGGCATGACCACCTTCGGTGAGTCTGCACCAGCGGGCGACCTGTTCAAGCACTTCGGTTTCACCACCGAAAACGTAGCAGAGACTGTTAAATCTCTGCTCTGATCCGTAAAAAAGGGGCAGCTTTTTTAAGCTGCCCCTGTTGTTTTGAGCCCTGTTGATGACCTACCGCGTCGCTATCAACGGTTACGGCCGTATCGGCCAGTGTGTTCTGCGCGCCATCTACGAGAACGGCTACCGCGATACCCTGGAAGTTGTGGCGATCAATGAACTCTCAGACATTGATACCGTAACCTATCTGACCCGCTACGATACCACCCACGGACGTTTCCCGGTGGCGGTTGACCATAACGGTACCCACCTGCAGGTCAACGGCGACCAGATTCTGGTTCTGAACGAAGCCGATCCTGCCAAGCTGCCTTGGGATGACCTCGGCATCGATCTGGTCCTTGAGTGCTCCGGTTCCTTTAAAGACCGTGCCACGGCCGAGATCCATCTACAGGCAGGTGCCAAGCGCCTGTTGTTCTCCCAGCCCGCTACAGACGAGGTGGATTCCACCATAGTGTATGGCCTGAACGAGAAGCTGTTGCAGGCAGACCATACAGTTGTATCGGCAGCGTCCTGTACCACCAACTGTGTGGTCCCGGTGCTGTACTTGCTGGATAAGGCCTTTGGTATCGAGAACGGTGTGACCACCACTATCCACTCGGCGATGAACGACCAGCCGGTGATCGACAGTTATCACCAGACCGATCTGCGCCTGACGCGCAGTGCGTTGCACTCCATTATCCCGGTGGATACCGGACTGAATCGCGGAATCGACCGCTTGTTGCCACATCTGGCGGAGCGCTTCGAGTGTTTGCACCTGCGAGTGCCCACGATCAATGTCTCGGCGATGGATCTGTCGCTGAACCTGAAGCGACCGGCGGCGCGCGATCAGATCAACGCGATCTTCAAGTTGGCGGCGCATGGCGAGCTAAACGGACTTTTGGGCTATACCGATGAGCCGCACGCATCGGTAGACTTTAACCGCGATCCGCGTTCCGGCATCGTCGATGGTACCCAGACCCGGGTTTCCGGCGGTACGCTGGTAAAAATGCTGTGCTGGTTTGATAACGAATGGGGCTTTGCCAACCGTATGCTGGATGTGGGCCAGCACTGGTTGCAGCTTAAAAGCTAATTTCAATTACTTTTATTTAGAAAGAGTTAGGACACGTCAATGAGCGTACTGAAGATGACTGATCTGGATCTGAGCGGCAAACGCGTTCTGATCCGTGAAGATCTCAATGTCCCTGTCAAGGATGGCCAGGTAACCTCTGATGCCCGTATCCGCGCATCTCTGCCAACCATTGAGCTGGCACTGAAAGCCGGTGCAAAAGTGATGGTGATGTCCCACTTGGGCCGTCCAACTGAAGGTGAATACGCTGAGGAGTTCTCCCTGGCGCCTGTTGCCGATTACATCTCCAAACTGCTGGAACGTCCTGTGCCGCTGGTTAAAGACTGGCTGGACGGTGGTTTCGATGTAGCCGAAGGCGAACTGGTCCTGCTGGAGAACGTACGTTTCAACGCGGGCGAGAAGAAAAACAACGAAGCGCTGTCCAAGCAGATGGCTGCGTTGTGTGATGTTTACGTGATGGACGCGTTTGGTACTGCTCACCGTGCCCAGGCTTCCACGCATGGTGTTGCGCAGTTCGCACCGGTTGCGTGTGCAGGTCCTCTACTGGCAGGCGAACTGGAAGCATTGGCGCAGGCGCTGGAAACTCCGGCTAAACCACTGACTGCAATCGTAGGTGGCTCCAAAGTATCCACCAAACTGACCGTGCTGGAAGCACTGTCCGACAAAGTGGACCAGCTGATCGTGGGTGGCGGTATCGCCAACACCTTCCTGGCTGCTGCGGGCAAGCCAGTGGGTAAGTCCCTGTACGAAGAAGACCTGATCCCACAGGCCAAAGCGCTGATGGAGAAGGTCAACGTACCGGTGCCAACCGATGTGGTTGTCGCGAAAGAGTTCGCTGAAAACGCGGAAGCGGTGATCAAGTCTGCAGACGATGTAGCTGCAGATGACATGATCCTGGATATCGGTCCTGAGTCCGCCAAAGTTCTGGCGGAACTGCTGAAAGATGCGGGCACCATCATCTGGAACGGCCCTGTAGGTGTATTCGAATTCGACCAGTTCGGTGAAGGCACCAAGGCGCTGTCCATGGCAATCGCTGACAACAAAGGTTTCTCCATCGCGGGTGGCGGTGATACGCTGGCAGCTGTGGATAAATACGATATCGCTGAGCAGGTGTCCTACATCTCTACCGGCGGTGGTGCATTCCTCGAGTTCGTGGAAGGCAAGAAACTGCCTGCAGTGGCAGTACTGGAAGAGCGCGCAGCTCAGTAATTACCGTTGCTAACCCCGCTTAGTTGCCGACAGCAGAGTGTAGGTCACGTTGCTGTCAAACGCGGGTGATATAACAACAGCTAATAAATTTTTGAGGTTCAAAAAATGGCTTTGATCTCTATGCGTCAGCTGCTGGACCACGCAGCCGAATACGGTTATGGCATCCCGGCATTTAACGTAAACAACCTGGAACAGATGCGCGCTATCATGGAAGCCGCGGACAAAACCAACTCTCCGGTTATTGTTCAGGCATCTGCAGGCGCACGTAAGTACGCCGGTTCCAACTTCCTGCGTCACATGATCCTGGCAGCGATCGATGAGTTCCCACACATCCCGATCTGCATGCATCAGGACCACGGTACTTCTCCAGCAGTAAACCAGCGTTCCATCGCCATGGGTTTCTCCTCCGTAATGATGGACGGTTCCCTGATGGAAGACGGTAAGACGCCATCCAGTTACGAGTACAACGTTGACGTGACCCGTCGCGTGGTTGAGATGGCACACGCGTGTGGTGTTTCTGTAGAGGGTGAGCTGGGTGTACTGGGTTCCCTGGAAACCGGGCAGGCGGGTGAAGAAGACGGTATCGGCGCTGAAGGTACTTTGTCTGAAGACCAGCTGCTGACCGATCCGGAAGAAGCGGCAGACTTTGTATCCAAGACCGGTGTCGATGCCCTGGCGATCGCCTGTGGTACTTCCCACGGTGCGTACAAGTTCACCCGTCCACCAACCGGTGACATCCTGGCGATCAACCGCATTAAAGAGATCCACGAACGCATTCCTAACACCCACCTGGTGATGCACGGTTCCTCTTCTGTACCTCAGGAGTGGCTGGCAGTGATCAACGAATTCGGTGGTGAGATCCCTGAAACCTACGGTGTGCCGGTTGAGCAGATCGTTGAGGGTATCAAGCACGGTGTACGTAAGGTCAACATCGATACTGACCTGCGCCTGGCTTCTACCGGCGCGGTGCGTCGCTTCATGGCGGAAAACCCGGCTGAGTTCGATCCACGTAAATTCCTGAAGAAAACCATCGACGCGATGAGCGAGATCTGTATCGCCCGTTACGAAGCGTTTGGTACTGCAGGTAATGCGGACAAGATCAAAGCGATCTCCCTGGAGAACATGGCGACTCAGTATGAGTCCGGTGCGCTGGATCCAAAAGTTAACTAAACCCGGTTTAGTTTCTGCTAACAAAAAGGCAGCCCATGGGCCACTGCTGTCCCATAGTGTGGGATAAATAAGAAAGCCTGAATCCATGTGAGTAAAATGAGTGTGCGAGCAAACACTTTAATCACAAAGGATTCAGGCTTTGTCACATCATAACACCGCGTTTCATCAGTTGCTGCAGCCCCTATCGAGACATGAATTCGAAGGTCTGGCAAAA
>NZ_CAXRBQ010000008.1:0-28053 GCF_964228735.1 Pontibacterium sp.
AAGTACCGCTTCTAGGGATTTTTATGTTGGTAACGTGCGGTATGTCGATGCTCAGCCGTCGTCTGAAATAGCGGAAATACTGAAACGCTGATTGTAGGAAGGGGCGTGAAACGATCAAAAAAATGGCCGGGATAACCCGGCCATTTTTTATTGGCAGAGTTTTTACATCTTGCCGATGGAGAAGAAGAACGTTTCGCCGGAGCTGTCGTCAACACCGTCGTTGTCGGTTACGGCGTAACCCTTACCGGAAGCATCAACGGTGAAACCTTCGATCTTGTCGGTTACGTAACCATTGGCTGCTTTCAGGTCCGGGATGAAGTCGCGTACCAGCTCTTTTTTCACCAGCGGCAGTTTGCTACCCAGCGGAGCGGGCTTCAGATCGCTCTGCTCCACCTTGTACAGGCGCTTGATCTTCGCATCTTCGCCGATCTGGTTGTCGCGTTCGATGATGTAGATGTCATCTTCATGCGCAGTGATCTCGGACAGGCCAACCCAGCCTTTTGTAGCTGCTTCGGTTGGGTAACGGACAGCGCCCCAGGTGTTGGTCTTCAGGTTGTAGGACACCAGCTTCACAGTGTTCTCCGGGTCGTCCGCCCACTGACGCTGAATAGCGATCCACAGGTTGTCGCCAACCATGGTGATACCTTCAGCACCGAAACGTTTTTCGTGTTTCAGCAGGGCTTCCGGGAAGTTCAGGGTGCGGTCGATCTCACCCTTTGCGTTTACGTGGTAGATCGCGTGTGGGACTGTCTTCTTGGGTTTAACTTCAGAGGCCAACCAGAAACCGCCGTTGCCGTCCAAAGCGATACCTTCCAGATCCAGTTTCTCTGCAGGCTTGCCATCACGGGTGACTGGCAGGGCGCTGGTGATCTTTGCAGGTGTCTGGGTTGCATCGATCGAGAAGATGGTCGGCTGGCTGGAGTAGAAGCTGTCGTTTACAGCGTACAGCTTGCCCGCATCTTTGGCGTCTGCAGTCAGGCCGGACAGTGCACCCCAGCCGATCGGTTCGCCGGCGGCGTTGCGGCCGGATACGATCTGTGGATAGGTTGCTTCTTTGCCGTTCAGCTCGTAAACCATGACGTGTGAACGCGGACCTTTGTCTTCAATCAGGTCTTTTTCGTTGGCGCTGATTAGCAGGTTGCGGGATGGGATCGCTACCGCAGATTCAGGGCCGATGCCGGATGGCAGTAGCTGCATGAACTCTGGTGCGGCACCAGTGTCACGGTATACGCCGATGGCGCCACCGCGCTCTGACAGCACGAAGATGTAGGTGTCTTTACCGAATTTACCAACCGCCAGGCCTTCCGGTTCGTTACCCTTTTTGCCGGAGCGTTTTTCCGGGTAGTGGCCTGCCATGATCACTTCATGCTCGAAGCCCGCACCGGATTCGAACAATACGCGACCATCCTTGTGGAAGATGGTGAAACCACGTGCGCCACCATCCATGTCGCCTTCGTTGGCGGTGACAAAACGATCGTTATCCAGCCATTTGACTGCATCGGGTTCGCGCAGGCGGTTTTCCTGGGTTTTGTTGAAGGTCAGGGCACGGTCTTTTTTCAGGTCAACCATCTTCAGGTCAACGCTACCGGCGGAGAAGTGGTTGACCACCTTGCCGGATTTAGCATCAACGATTACCAGGTGGTTGTTTTCCTGCAGGGTGACAACAATCTCGTTGTTTTCGTTGAAGTCCACGAACTCCGGCTCAGGGTCGCTGCCGCCGATCTCCGCCAGGCCGGTCAGCTCTACACGGCGCATGTCGCTGCAATCAGGTTTGCCGTCTTCCAGAGGCGCAATCACCAGGAAGCCCGCTGGCAGCTGTGGCAGTATGCCGTCGTTCAGGTCTTCGTCACGTTCGTTTTCGATCGCCACGGCAACGTACTTGCCGTCTTTGGACACGGCAACGGAGTCCGGCTGACCACCCAGGTCACAGCGTTTTTCGATCTTTTTGTCGTCCAGGTCGATTGCTGCCAGGAAGCCGCTTGGTTGGGTGTAGCTTACGGAGGTGTTCACGCCTGCCAGTACGTACTCGTTTGTAAAAGCGACCGAGGTCGGCTCGCCTTCCAGCTTCATGAAACCTGCTGCTTCCGGCTCATCGGCATCACTGATATCAATGATGCCCAGGCCTTCCAGTGGGCTGTCAGAGTAAACCAGGGTTTTGCCGTCTTCAGAAACATCGATGATCTCAGCGGAGGTTTCTTCACGGATATCGCTGCCAGCGGGCAGGTTTTTTACAGTGGAGAAGCTTGCAATTCGGTTGAATGACTCTGCCTGGGCACCGGTCGCTACAGCTGCGACCATCACAGCCAAAGCACTGCGGCGGAATGTACGATTTAGCATCGTTTTAACTCCGTAATTTCCATAGGTGTGGTTGAAGGGGGCCTTAACGCTAATGCCACCAGATGACGCCGCTGTTACCTCAACGTTGCAGAAACCAAAATATCAATAACCGTTTATAAGATATGTATTTACGTAAGTTAACCCGCTTTTAACACACGGCTGATGAATGTGGTTTTTATTTTTTCCCTTATGGTGACAATTCGCTGATGGAAATTGCCAAAGCCCATGATGCTCATCCAAAGCGGATGATGAGTATCGCATACGTACATTATTAACTGGGTGAATCCGGCGATCAGAATTGCTCTAAACTAGAATTAAACTGCGTTGTGCCACCGCGCGTGTCGGTGAACCGATGTAGATGGAGTGATGCCACCAGACCTTCCCGAACCCAGGTAACAGGGAGACCTGTTTGCTGGTGGCATGATGCTGTACACGGCAGTATCCATTCCAACTGCTTTCCTTTCGGCTGATGATTATTTGCTGAGGCTGAAGGAGGTTCATATGAAAGAACTACACGTTCGTTCCCTCAGCGGAGAGTTGGTCCGCTTGAGCAGCGAAACACTGGAGGAGTTAAACAGCTCTTTGCGTGGTGACGTTATTGGCCTTGATGACGCGCGCTATGAAGATACCCGTCAAATCTGGAATGCAATGATTGACCGTAAACCGGCGCTGATTGTGCGTTGTACCGGTACGGCCGATGTGATGCAGGCGGTTTCTTTTGCCCGTCAGCTGAATCTGCTGGTATCGGTGAGAGGGGCAGGCCACAACATCGCCGGGAAATCACTTTGTGATGAAGCGATGCTGATCGATCTGAGCAGCATCAACTATGTGCATGTAGACCCTGATCGACGTCGCGCCGTGGCGGGGCCGGGGGCGACGCTTGGGGATCTGGATCACGAAGCACAGCGCTTTGGTTTGGCCGTGCCTGTCGGCATCAACTCAACGACGGGCGTAGGTGGTTTAACACTTGGAGGGGGCTTTGGCTGGTTAAGCCGCTCGCTTGGGCTTTCGGTCGACAATCTGGTTTCGGCAGAAGTGGTTACCGCGCAAGGAGAGCGCTTGCGATGTGATGCGCAAAATCATTCAGACCTGTTCTGGGCGATACGTGGAGGTGGCGGTAACTTCGGGATCGTTACATCCTTCGAATTCAAGGCTCATCCGGTCGGTCCCATGGTGATGGCTGGACCTGCGGTTTTTCCTTTTGATCAGGCCCGTTCGTTATTACAGGCATACCGGGAATTCTGTGCCAGCAGTCCTGAACAGCTTACTACCTGGGCGGTCATCCGCGATGCACCACCGTTGCCGTTCCTGGAACCTCAGTACCATGGCCAGCCTGCTGTGATCATCGTTGCGCTCTACAACGGGCCGATGGAAGAGGGTGAACAGGCGATTGCACCGATCCGGGAACTTGGTCAGCTAATTGCGGATGGCTTTGCTCCTCATCCGTATGTTGGATTCCAGCAGGCGTTTGATCCGCTGCTGACACTGGGCAGCCGTAACTACTGGAAGTCCCATAACTTTGCCGCATTGAGTGATGGTCTGATCGACACACTGGTGGAATACGGTGGCCGACTGCCAAGTCCGCAGTCTGAGATCTTTGTGGCGCAACTCGGCGGTGCCATCAACCGTGTTGCCTCGGATGCAACCGCGTATCCGCATCGGGATGTGGAATATGTCATGAATGTCCATACCCGCTGGGATGAACATGCTGACGACCGGGAGTGTATTGGCTGGGCACGGGAATTCTTTGATGCAACCAAGGCATATGCCACTGGCGGCGTATACGTAAACTTTATCAGCGAAGATGAGGAGCGTGTCGACGGCGCTTACGGGCCAAACTATGCGAAGTTAACCCAGGTGAAATCAACCTACGATCCCGACAACTTTTTCCGTATCAATCAAAACATCATGCCGGGCTAAGTAATCCCTTCACGCGTGGCCGGGCCTGCTGAAAAGCCAGGCCCGGTCCGTTTCACAGGAGCGGTGTGGTACCGTGGATTGTTACGTGTTTGTAACAAAATGATTGTGGTGGCGTGTAATAATCGACCTCCATTTTATTGGCCAGATACTTCCGAATTCTCTCTATGCACTCTATCTCCTGGTTGTCCCTTTGTTGGTGTCTGATCCCCGTGGTGTTGATCAGCACAATCTACTATCACTGGAATGGAAAGCCTTCTGAAGTATTGTTATCCAGTGCCCGTATGGCGTTGCAGTTGGTTGCGGTGGGGTACGTGTTGGTGGTGTTGTTTGCCGAACTGTCCCCTTGGATCACCGGGCTGGTGCTGACCGTTATGATCAGCGCTGCGTCCTGGATTGCGATCAGACCGGTCAGGCAGCAACCTGGCTTCTTACGTCCGGCGTTTACCGCGCTCCTACTCGCTGTGGGGTTTCATCTGGCGATTGCCCTGAAACTCGTGCTGGGGGTTGAGACCTGGTATGAACCCAGCGTGATGATTCCTCTGGCAGGTATGTTTTTTGCCAACAGCATGAATGCGATCAGCCTTGCCGCAGAGCGCTACCATTCTGAACTGCTTGAAGGAAAAGAGGAGAAAGCCGCACGTTTGGCCGCGTTCCATGCAGCGATGATCCCGCAGATAAACAGTTTACTGGCGGTAGGGCTGGTTGCCCTGCCGGGCATGATGACCGGTCAGATCCTGTCCGGTGTTTCGCCGCTGATCGCCGTGCGTTACCAGATCATGATAATGACCATGGCGTTGGGGGCCAGCGGAATGGGCGCTGCGCTGATGCTGTGGCAGTTGGGACGGATCGAGATCCATGCCCGTATCACCAATTCCGCCAAGAAATCCCGTTAATCCTGAACCACCTGGCCGCGATAGATCTTCACGCTGCTTTTGGATTTGCTTGCTGCCTGTATTGTCGGTGCAACAGATTTAACGACTTTTTGGCCGCGGTAGATACAGGTGATGGTCTGAGCGGTATCAGAGACGTCCTCGGTATGTTCTGCTGATTGAGTCGCATCGAGCGTTGATGGAGAGGTATCCGGATGTTGTGCACGGGGAATGTCTGTGGGGGGCGCAAGCGGTTCTGGCGTGCTCACCGGTTCATTCAGATAATCCTGAAATCCCAGCTGCTCAAGCAGCAATGCGGACTCCTCCGGTAGCAGGGTTTCCGGTACCGGAAAGATCAGATCAGGTGAATAGGAGAAGCGGGCATCCTGCAGATAGGACAATGCCATCAGAGCCGACAGGTTGTATTCCCCATTGTACGCGGCCCCAATCAAGCGCCCTTTGTGTAGCACAATCTGCCCGGACCGGTTCTGATCCGTGGCGATAAACAGCGTACCTGTGTTGCCCGTCTCACAGTTGTAGAACAACGTTTTCCAAAGCTCGTAGAGCGGGGAGTCTCTACGTACGCCCACTTTCATGTCCATTGATCTGCCTCGCTGACCTTTAGCTTTGGAGATGGTTGAGCAATTATCAGGCCAGTAGCAGGAACTTCTTTAATGCCTTGTTATAAAAGAGCTTACTGCAAAGCAATGGGCGGGTACGCCCATGACCATGCACTAAGGTGTGCCTCAGGTGGACTGAAATGTAACTGTATGGTGCAGTGCAGAATGAGGTAAAAAGGATTGGAAAGGGTGCCCGGCCGAAGTCATCCATGATACCGGCCGGGCAGGGGTTGAACGGTTAAATCACCAGATCGACCTGTTGCACGGTGCCGCTGCTGCCGTCTTCCCTCAGGAAGAAACTGGAGCCGCGCACCACGCCCTGCAGGTCGTTCTGCTCATTTTTGATCTCAAACGGCGTATGTACCGCACCCAGGTAGATGGCACCAATGCCTTTATCTGCAAGAGAGAAGTACTGGTTGCTGCCGCTGGCGGTTTTTACCCAGATTTTCAGTTCGGTATAGGCGCTGTCACCTTCATCGATAAAGCCGTTGCCATCCTCGTCGTAGGCCGACAGATCAGCAAAGCCGTCACCGCTTTGGGTGCCGAACAACTCGTTGCCGTTGTTTGCACGACCGTCACCGTTCTTATCCAGCATCAGGAACCCGCTGCCTTGTCCGGCAAAGCTGATCTGTTCGTTGCTGCCGTCGCTGTTGATATCAAAGCCGTACTTCTCATCGGTGAGGTGGGCTGCGGGGGCATCAAAATTGATGATCAGGGGGTCGGTCAGTTGAACGCCAGCGGTCAGTACGGTTGAGTCGTAGGTACTGTAGCTGTGTTGCATCTCCATCATCAGGTCAATCTGCAGGCTTTGTCCGTCTGCAGTTTGGATCTCTCCACTTGCGCTGAAGGTGGTGCGCTCGAATTCGCTGTAACTGGTGACGTGTTCGTAGCGCATGCCCATAGGTTGATCAGAGACGTTGTCCTGAAAGTTTTCGAAATTGATATCGAAACTCAGGTTCTGAACGGCGCCTACCTGTACCTGTTTGGCGTTGTTCACGCTGTCGTTGAGTGACCGGCCGTCAAACAGCTCCATCGGTTTGCCGGTCAGGCTGACGAGGATGGCACTCATCAGCGAAAGGCGTGAACTGATCGCCGTGTGGTATTGGGTTACTTCCGCAGACGTAGTTGGTGGGTTGAGGGTAATCATATCGGCCAACGCTGTGCCGGAGAGATCAGCCACCGACCCCGCCTGCCTAAGTGCACTGAGTGGTTGCTGCAGGATTTGGCCGTTGAAGCTGTTCTGGTTGACGTTGGAATCCGCTTCAGCGGTCCGGAGCCGGATGTTGCCGAGGTCTTTGGCTAGCTTGACAGCTTCTTCGGACAAGCTGGTTTTTTCGCCGACGTCGACGGCCTGTGAATGGGCTGTGCCGTCGGGCAAAAAACGTTGTACGACCAGGCTTTCATGTTCCCTATGTGTCTGTTCTTTGGCATGGCTAGTGCTAAAGCTCAAATTGCTGTTGGCAATGATCATCCTTATGCTCCCTGAAACTCGTCCTTAGGCTATCGGCCACTGCTGGTGGAAATTTAGTCAGATAGCATTTTTTCTTGCAGGGCGTGGGAGGCACCTGCCACTCATATGAGTGACAGGTGTACATCGCTAATTAGTTGTCGTGAGAAGGCTGGTGGGATGCCACCAGTTCATCTTGCTGGCGCTGTGGCAGAGGGGCGTAGTGGCTGAATACCATACTGAACTGGCCCTCGCCGCCGGTCAGGGCTTTGAGTCGGGATTGATAGCCATCCATCTCGGCCAGTGGCAGTTGGGCGCTGATCTCAACTTCCTGCTGGGGGCGAACGGTTGTGCCGCTGATCATGCCCCGTTTGGAGGAGATGTCACCGGTAATATCACCCACGTTGTCGCTAGGGGTGATAATGCTGACATCTACGATTGGCTCCAACAGGATCGGGTGAGCTTGCTCAATCGCATCCAGAAACGCCTTCTTACCGGCCGCGACAAACGCGATCTCTTTGGAATCGACCGAGTGATGTTTACCGTCATAGACGGTCACTTCGATGTCCTGTAGTGGGAAACCCGCCAGGGCGCCGCTATCCAGCACCTGATGGATACCCTTTTCAACAGCCGGGATGAACTGGCTGGGGATGGAGCCACCTACCACTTTGTTCACAAAGCGGAAGCCAGCACCGCGCTCCAATGGGGTGATACGAAGGAACACTTCGCCGAATTGGCCTGCCCCCCCGGTCTGTTTTTTATGCCGACAATGGCCTTCGGCCGGTGTGGTGATGGTCTCACGATAGGCGATGCTGGGCGGGTGGGTATCGACCTGCAGGTTATATTGCTCCTGCATCCGCTCGAGGATGATCTTCAGGTGCAACTCGCCAGAACCGTAGAGCACGGTTTCGTTCTGCGACGCCCGGTGCTCAATCAGGATGCCCGGGTCTTCGGAGGCCAGTTTGTGCAGGGCATCCGAAAGTTTCTGCTCGTCACCGCGGCGGGTGGTGCTGATGGCCAGTCCACACATCGGCAGTGGGCGTTCAACCATGCGCAGGTGATAGTCATCCTCTTCGTGGTTGTCGTGCAGCACCGCATCAAACTCCAGTTCGTCGATCTTGGCAATGGCGCACAGATCACCCGGTGTGGCAGAGCTTATCTCGGTGTGCTCTTTGCCTTGCAGCTTGATCAGGTGGCTTACCTTGAACGGCTTGCGGCTGTCACCGATAAACAGTTGGCTGCCGGTTTTTACCGTGCCCTGATAGATACGGAACAGACCGATACGGCCCATATACGGGTCCACAGAAACCTTAAACACGTGGGCAACCACATGGGCATCTGGATCCGGTTCGACCCTGACTGGTTCAGCGTCAGGGCCCTCACCCTTTAAAAACTGCGGTGGATTGGTTTCCATCGGGTTGGGCATCAGCTGGGTGAGTACCTCAAGCAGTTGCGGAACACCTGCGCCGGATTGGGCGGATACGAAACACACCGGAATCAGATGACCTTCGCGCAGGGCTTGCTCAAACGGTTCATGCAGCTGCTCAGGCGAGAGTTCTTCCCCCTGTTCCAGGTACAGCTGCATCAGCTCTTCGTCCATCTCGACTACCTGATCCACGATGGTGTCGTGTACCTCCTGAACATCGGAGAAGGCGGTCGCGGCATCGCCGTGCTGGAAGAAGCAGTCAACAACAGACTGGCCGTCGGCCGCAGGCAGGTTCAGCGGTAGACATTCATCACCAAAACGTTCCTGCATCTCGCTTAGCAGGTCGGCGCACTGCACGGCAGGCCCGTCGGTTTTATTAACGATGATCATGCAGGGGCGTTCGGCCTCCTTGCTCTTTTCAACCATCAATTGGGTGACCTGTTCGATGCCGGTGTGAGCGTTGACCACAATGGCGACACTGTCTGCGGCAGGCAGAATACTCAGGGTGCGCCCCATCAGTTCCGGGTATCCGGGGGTGTCGAGCAGGTTAACGTGGTGGTTGTCGTGGTCGAAGCTGCAGAGGCTGACGTCGATACTGTGTTGCAGGGCTTTTTCTTGAGGGGTGTAGTCGGAGAGAGTGGTACCGCATTCGATGTTGCCGGGGACGTTGATGGCGCCGGAGTGGTAAAGCAGACTTTCGATCAGTGTGGTTTTACCGCTTCCGGCGTGGCCGACAATCGCCACGTTGCGGATGTTCTCTGTGCTGAATCTGGGCATGGGAAACCTCCATTAAGCCGTTCAGATTAGAGCGTCTGCCAGTGACGGAGGGTACGCAGTTTCATCCTGAAGCTGCACTTGGGCCGGTAGCGCAGACGGAAAATCTGGGATGATCTCCCTTGTAGTATTGGAGAGAAATGGGTGAAGAGCCAGATCAGAGTTTCTCGATCTTATCGCCCACCCGAATCAGCCCCGACTTGGTGATACGTGCACAGAAACCGCCGTAACCCAACATCGCCGCCACGGCTCCTTCGCCGAGTGCGGTTTCCATACGGGAGCAAGGATGGCAGTGGGCGGTGGTAATAAACTCCGCTTCACCAATACGGAACGGCTGGTGGCGCAGGGCGTAGAGGTTAATACCGGATACCAGCAGGTTTCGGCGCAACAGCTCGACAGGAACCTCGGATCTGCCCAGAAACCGGGCAATGACCGGCAGGTGTTCCTGGCAGATCAGCGTTACCTGACGGCCCGAACCCGGTGTGCCCTGACAACGGCGGTCACCTTCCAGCCCCAGTCCTTCCAGCGCCATGACCTGGTCAACGGTCTGCACCGGTTCTTTCCGGGCAGGGCGCAAGCCGATCCACTCCAGCGTGCCGGCGGGCAGGTTTTCGGTAAATCGGGCGATCAGTCGACCTTGGGTGTTCATTGCATTTGTCCTCAACAGCGATGACTCCATGCTAGTACATCATGTTAGGTCCCGAATAGCCCGATGGTGCGGATCGACTATGCTTTGGAGTACCCATAACGCTAATCAGCAAAAGAGGTGATCGATCATGACAACTGCAACAGGTGGTCGAATCCGGATCGTGATTATTCCGGGGAGTGTACGGGACGGAAATTTCACCGACAAAGCCGTCGCCCTGGTCGCGGATGAGATATCCAGGTACGGCGATGTGGAGTTAGAAGTGATCGATATGCAGGCGCTGGAGTTGCCACTGCCAGGCAAGGAGGGTGATCTGGCAACGCTGAAGCATTTTCGCGATACGGTCTCTTCTGCAACCGGTGTGATCTTCGCAACGCCGGAATACCACGGCTCATTCAGTGCCCTGACCAAACTGGCGATTGAGAACTTGGGCTTTCCATCCGTATTAGCCGGTAAGCCGGTGGCGTTGTTGGGTGTGGCTGCCGGTGCGATTGGTGCAATCAAATCACTGGAACAGCTGCGTGGTGTCTGCTCCCATGTGGGAGCTATTGTATTGCCTGCACCGGTGTCCGTGGCAGGTGTTCAGCGGGTGTTTGACGAGCAGGGTAACTGTATCGATGAGATGATCGATAAGCGCATACGCCATGTGGCAACCAACCTGATCGACTATATCAACGACCATATCTGCCCGGGAATAGGCTTGGAAGAGATCGTACGTACCTCCGACCACTAGGGAAGGCAATACTCCCGGCCTATACTTTCAGTAATCGATAGCGTCTGTCTGATGCCCCGCACGCTGTCGGTCAGGTTGAATCCACGGGGATTCAGACAATTCACGCATATCAACTGACTGCGCTGTTACAGGTCGACAATAGGGGCAGATGTTATGCACAACTACCAAACCACAACTACCTCTCTGATGCTGGCATTCGCACTCATGTTATGGGTGCCGGTATCCCACGCTGACAGTCTCTCCCAACCCTCTTTGTACGAACGTTTAGGCGGCTCTTACGCCATTGCTACCGTTGTTGATGACTTTATCGAACGCCTGCTGGTGAACGATGAACTCAATGCTAATCCGGCAGTAAAGGCGTCACGTGACAGGGTGCCCAAAGCGGGGCTCAAGTTTATGGTGACCCTTATGGTCTGTGAGGTAACCGGCGGTCCGGAAAGATACACCGGCCGTAACATGAAGGATGCCCACGCCCACCTGAATATCTCGGCTGCTGAATGGGATGTGATGGTGGCGGAGTTCAAAAAGTCTCTGGCTAAATTTAACGTACCGCAGAAAGAGCAGGACGAACTGCTGAATATTGTTTCCACTACAAAAGCCGATATCGTCTTTGCGGGGCAATGATAAACACGCCACTGCTTGTGTCGACAGGGGCGGGCAGTGGCCACAATCACTTGGCGTTTCAGATCTATCCTCAATGGTTGCACGGTGCGCGGGCATGTAAAAAACGTGTCAGCGTTTCTGCCATCTGATAAAATCGCGCGTCTCGAATTTCCAGACTGTCCGTGAGTGAAATGGGCGGTCTTCCTGATCCACAGAACACAGGACAGTTTGAACATGAGCCTTGCCGATAAAGTACTGGCAGTAAATAACGATCTGCCAATCCGTACCGATCTGCCGGTACACAGTGGAAAAGTGCGTTCCGTTTACTGGCTGACAAAAGAGGACAGCCGTCGCCTGATCAAAGAGAAAGGCTACAACGTTCACGCAGATACCGAGCTGGCCGTGATGGTGATCAGCGACCGTATCTCAGCGTTTGAGTGCATCTGGACCGGCGAAGGCGGCATGCAGGGCGTTCCGGGCAAAGGTGCGGCGCTGAATGCGATCTCTAACCACTGGTTCAAACTGTTTCGCGAGCAGGGCCTGGCCGATAGCCACATTCTGGACATCCCGCACCCGCTGGTATGGATCGTACAGAAAGCTCAGCCTGTGATGATCGAAGCGATCTGCCGTCAGTACATCACAGGGTCCATGTGGCGCGCGTATGCTAAAGGCGAGCGTTCTTTCTGTGGTATCGAAATTGCGGATGATCTGCAAAAGGATCAGAAGCTGCCTGAACTGCTGATCACGCCGTCCACCAAGGGTATTCTGAAAGGTGTACCGGGTGTACCGGAAGTTGATGATGTGAACATCACCCGTGATGACATCATCAACAACCACGAAGCGTTCCGCTTCAAATCTCCAGACGACATCGCACTGTACGAGAAGCTGCTGAAAGAGGGCTTTGACGTTATCAGTGCAGAGCTGGAGAAGATCGATCAGGTATTCGTGGATACCAAGTTTGAGTTCGGTTACGTGACAGATGCCGAAGGAAACGAAAAGCTGATCTACATGGACGAAGTGGGTACGCCTGACTCCTCCCGCATCTGGGACGGTCCTTCTTACCGTGAAGGCAAAGTAGTCGAGAACTCGAAAGAGGTCTTCCGTCAGGAACTGCTGAACTTCTTCCCGGATTCCGACATTTTGGTCAACAAAGACCGCATGGAAGAGCGTTACGCACTGGCACGTGACAACGAGCTGCCTGCTGCACTGATCCAGAAAGTATCCGATACCTACGTGGGTATCGCTGAGAAGATCATCGGTGAAAAGCTGCCGCAGTCTGATAATCCGAAAGCTGAGATTATCGAGATCCTGCGCGACCAGTACGGTCTGATAGCATAAAACATATCGTTAAGAAAAAGCGCCCGATTCGAGAGAATCCGGCGCTTTTTTTGTGCCTGTTTGTGGGAGTGTGTTGGGCATCGCTTTGCGATGGCCAACCTACGGATAGATACGTTGTAGGTTAGTCATCGCGCAGCGATGCCTAACAGGAGAATTATGTCCTGCGAATTATCGAACGCCATGATTCTTTGAACGGCTGCAGATAAAGTGTTTTTAAGCTCTGCTCATTCGGCTCTACCTTTTTTGAAACGCCAAATTCCAGCTTGGTATCCGGTTCGGACAGATGCAGGCTGCCGCCAATCCAGTCCCAGATCGCCAGTATGGCGCCAAAGTTCTTGTCAAAATGGCGGGGCAGGGTGGAGTGGTGGATCTGGTGTTGTGCCGGTGAGATCAGGATGCGCTCCAGCCATTTCCAGTAGAAGATCGGTACATGGGAGTGGCGCAGGTTGGAGCCAGTAATGTTAAAGAAAAAGACCGCCACGTTTACCCCCAGCACGGTAACTAGGTCTACCCGGTCGCCGAACAGATAGAGGAAAGTGCCGATGCTGATCGCCTGCACCAGAATGCTACGCAGGGTAAACAGCAGACCTTCCACCGGATGGGTACGCAGCACGGTAAATGGTGTCATGGTGCGTGCGCTGTGGTGCACCTTGTGAAATGCCCAGAGGACGGGCCAGCGGTGCATCAGCATATGCAGGAAGTAGCGGGCAAAGTCATCCAGCAGGAAAAGAAACAAGGTAAAACAGATCGGGACCGCCCAGTCAGGCAGAAGGCTGCCCGGCGCCGGTGGAAAACCGATAACGGCGTAGAGCTGCTGGAAGATCAGGGTGGCCAGCGCAATTTTGGTGATCAACAACGGCACGACTGCGAGTAGGATCGCTTTGTTAATCAGCAGGACCTTGTAGTCGGCTTTTGCAGATTCCGACCACCAGATGCGCGGTGAGAGCAGGTCGTTGGTTATCTGCACCAGAGACCGGTTTGAGCGCCATTTAAGCCACACCGCACCGATCAGCAGTGCCAGCAGCACATAGCCGTAGAAAACCCGTTTGCGGGGATTGAGCACGGTCTCATAGATGCTGGTATAGAGGTCGGTAACGTATTCTGTCAGTAGTGTGTCCATCGGCGGGATAGTATCAGAAAGCGCTTGGGTGCAGATTGATTTTTGTCTGCTCTAAAAACAGAAAAACCAGCTATACCAAAGGACAGATCCTGGTATAGCTGGTTTCATCCATGACAGGCACCCACCGGAGCAGGTGCTGTATCAGGTCGTCTTAGTCGTTTTCAGCTTCAGCAGCCTGTTCGCCCAGCTTCTTAACCAGGTCGTCGATGCTAGCCAGGGCATCGTTACCGCGAGACTGGACATCGAAAGTGTCTGCCATCAGCTTCTGGACTTTCAACATGTTCAGCGCGTACTCATCCAGGGAGATAGTGTTGCTCTGTACGTAGTCGCCGTTAGCGTCGATGCCGGTTACCTGAGTGTTACCCAGCATCACAGGGCTGAAGCCGATCAGACGGTTCAACTGCACGCCAGTTGCGCCCAGATCTTTACCGCTAACCTGCAGAGCCATTGCGAAACCTTTCAGCTCACCCCAGTGCTTAGCGTATGTACGCATTACTTTGCTGACATCACCTTTGTTATCCAGAGCATCGTTCAGCTGCTGGATGTCTTTGTAGGTAGAGCCAGCGTATTTGAATACCGCTTCAGCGATTACTTTTTCCCAGTTCTCTGCGATAACTGCAGCGTAACCTTTCAGTTTCGCACGCTGTTCATCGGTCAGTTTCTCGCCGTTTGCATCAGCGATCAGCTGACGGCCGTCGATGAATGCTTCAGTGATAGTGTGCAGGTAGTTGGTTTTACCGCTCTTATCTGCCGCTGCTGCGTAGTATGCGTGGGAGAATACCATCTCATCGTACAGGCTTACTTTGCCGTCTTTGTCGGCATCAGCCAGAGCCAGCGCTTCGTCTTTGCGTTTAGCAATGCTGTAAGCATCTTTCGCGCTCAGAGACAGAGTGTGCGCTGGGGTACCGAAGTAACCGAATGCTTCATCCCATACGTGTTCTTTACCGGTGTATGGCTTGCCGTCTTTGTACGCTTTGTTGTTTGGCTTAGTGTCGGCTTCCAGTTTCTCATCCAGGTAGTTGTCGATTGCCTGGTTGTAGAAAACAGCACCCATAGCGAACTTGGTGATCAGCTGTGGGTAGTCCATGCCGTTTACTTTGTCGTAGCCTTTGTCTGCGGCAGACGCTTTGTCGATCATGAATGCCAGTACTTCAGCACCGGTCATGTTGCCAGGCCAGGAGGTTACAGCGCCTTTGTACGCTTTACCTGCCAGGTTTTTGCCTTTGGACAGGTCATCTACTTTGCTTTCAGCAACAACAAACTTGCCTTTGGAAGTAGGAGCGATGATATCGCGACCCGCTTCTTTGCCTTCGAAGTAGGCCAGCATCTGAGCTTTCAGTTCAGCGTTTGCTTCGCCGTTACCTTTAGCTGCCAGTTTTTTCAGGGAGTCGTTCAGGATGTGGCGTGCAATCTGACCCGTGTAAGCCACAGAGTGCTCAGCGTTGCCTTTGTAGTTCTTAACAGTTACCGGAAAGTCAGCGTAAACCTTGTCCGCTGCCTGTGCAGTCATACCAAAAGTCGCCAGAGAAGCCAGCGCTACCGCAGATACGATTTTTTTCAGTTTCACGTTTTACAACCCTACTTGAATGTGGACTGGTGCCACCTGCAACCCCTAGTGCAGGCGGCCCTACAAAATTTGACGGTTAAGCTATCATAAGTTTTTTGAGAATGCTACTGAGAATATTTCCCATTTGCCTAATGAGAACAATCCGCATGTTTGTTTCATTGTCTTGGATCAATATTTATAAGTTTTTGGGGTTGTAAGGGGGAGTGAGAGCGAAGGGGGGGGCTGAAGGGAAGGCTGGCAGGCGCCAGACACAAAAAAACATGCACCCCGGAAGGTGCATGTTTGAGAGGACTCAAGTGGAGTTCAGATTAAACTTCGTCGCGGCCCAGGGAGCGCAGCAGTTCGTTTACTTTGCCTTTGCCACCTACAGACTCGTAGAACTTAGGCCATACAGCTTCCTGAGCACGTTTAGCCCACTCAGCTTCGTCCTGCAGAGTGTCGATCTGCATGCCGTATTTGCTTACCAGTTCTTTCTTGATGGATGCTTCCTGGTCTTTCAGCCACTGCAGGCTGTAAGCGGTCGCTTCGTTACCTGCTTCCAGAATCGCTTTCTGGGTTGCTGCATCCTGATCCTGGAACAGGGATTCAGAGATGATCAGCGGCTCCAGCAGGAACAGGTAGTGCAGGTCGGTGATGTACTTCTGAACTTCACCGAACTTCATTGCGTAGATAGTGGTGTATGGAGTGTCCTGACCGTCTACAACACCCTGCTGCAGAGCGGTGAAGGTTTCGGACCAAGCCATTGGCGTTGGGTTGTTGCCCCAGGACTTGTAAGTGTCGATCATGATTTCGTTCTTAGGAACACGAACCACGACACCGTCCAGGTCAGCCAGTTTCTGAATTGGCTTCTTAGAGTTACTCAGGACACGGAAACCGGAGTAGGTCCAGCCCAGGATACGTACACCAGAGTCACGTACAGTGTTTTGAATGAGCTCTTCACCTACAGGACCTTCAACAGTTTTCTGTGCCTGGTCCAGGTTTTCGAAGATGTAAGGCAGAGAAAGGATACCCAGCGTTGGGGAGAATGGTGCCAGGTTGTTACTTGCCAGGATGGAGAAATCCAGAGTACCCAGTGCTGCGTCGTTTACGGTGTCCTGCTCGGAACCGAGCTGGCCGTTCAGGAACAGTTTTGCGGAGTGTTTGCCACCGGTTTTTTCTTCCAGTGCTTCGATGAATTTCAGACCCAGGGCTTCCTGGGCACTGCCACCACCGTCGCCTACAGCGATGTTCCAGTTTGCAGCCATCGCGCTTGCTGAGAACATCAAGCCTGCAGTCAGAGAAAGAACCGATTTAAATTTCGAGCTGTTAGTCATTTTGAACTCCCGTTCGTTGGCCTTATTTGTCTTATGTCCGTCCATAAGATCAAACGCCTTTTTATTTTTGTTGTTGCCGTGGCCCGGTCACTCACGCCCGTTTCTTACCGGTCGACGATTTACATACTCACTGCTGTTGGGATGGATTTTTAGGGCCAGTTTGGCTGGCCCAATAGGACCAGATGCTTGTGCTCTAAATTGGTGAAATATCCTTGATAATTAGAGGCTTATGCGTAGTTTTGTCGCTTTGGTCGCAGTCCTGCTTGAACCTTTTTAGGGCGTCAGGTAGTGCCTGGCCCAATGCTAGTGCAGGCCTGATATACAGGCGTTTCTTAGTTTTTATAAGGGGATTTATGGGGAGATTTTTGTTAAAGGGTATCAAACAGGAATTTCGTGGAATGGGTCGGGTATTTGTGTGAACTAAGATAAGGAGTACCGGTTCAAAAAGTACCGAGTGGTTCTATCGGGCACAATAATAAGACTAATTGGGAAGCAACAATGGACACATACAATAAGCTGGTTGGCGTCTCGTTGGGGGCGTTGCTTTTGGGAATGGGGGCGTTAGCTCATGCTGATGGAGACCAGGTCGTGATACCGGCGGGTGCCTTCAATATGGGCTGTTCGCTCAATGATGCAGATTGTGAGCGGGACGAAGGTGCTCAGGGTGGTGCCGAAGTGCATGTGCCCGAATTCAAAATCGATACCCACGAGGTATCCGTGGCGGAGTACAACCTCTGTATCGATACCGGAAAGTGTGAGCGGCCAAAAGATCACCAGCGCAACAAGTACTGCAACATTGGTGCGACCGGGCGTGACCAGCATCCGGCAAACTGTGTCGATTGGCAGCAGGCGCTGGATTACTGTCAATGGAAGGGCGGGCGTCTTCCCTATGAGGCCGAGTGGGAGAAGGCGGCTCGAGCCGAAACCCGCTCCCGCTATCCTTGGGGCGAGCAGGCAACCTGTAAGCATGCCATCCTGGACGACGGGGTGACCATGGGTTCAGTTCCCAACGAACCGGATGGCTGTGGCGAGGACCGCACCTGGCCAAGGGGCAGTCACAAAGCCAATGCATATGGTCTCTACGATATGCATGGTAACGCCGGTGAGTGGACCATGAACTGGTACGACCGCAACGGTATCAGTCGCTATGCAGGTGGTGATCTGAAAGGACCTGAAAGTGGGCGTCAACGTGTGGTGAGAGGTGGCTCCTGGGATGAGAACCGGCCAAACCTGCGCAGCTCATTCCGCAACGTGAAGCCGCCGGTGAGCGGGCGTTCCATCTACGGTTCTATCGGTTTCCGCTGCGCTTACGATATGTAGACCGCGAGGAAGTCGTTGAGTAGAGGGGCTATCAGATAGCCCCTTCTTGCATGGGTTCTTGCTTACGCCTGGAACGCTGCGTCCAGCAGGGTGCGGGTGTACTCGTGTTTTGGTTTGGCAAATATCTCGGCTGCGTCGCCACTTTCCATCACATCACCGTGCTGCATCACCAGCAGTTTATGACTTAAGGCTTTAACCACCGCCAGGTCGTGGCTGATAAAGATGTAGCTGAGGTTATGCTTGGCTTGCAGTTCGCGCAGCAGTTCGACGATCTGTTTCTGCACGGTACGGTCCAGTGCTGACGTTGGCTCGTCGAGAATGATCAGCTCCGGCTTCAGGATCAGGGCGCGGGCGATACAGATACGCTGGCGTTGACCGCCGGAGAACTCGTGAGGATAGCGATGACGGGTATCCGGATCGAGTCCAACCTCCCGCATCACGTCGATGATCATCTGATCACGCGCTTCCTTGTCGCCGATATCGTGCACTCCCAATCCTTCAGCAATACACTCAGAAACCGACATGCGCGGGCTCAGGCTGCCGAATGGGTCCTGGAAGACCACCTGCATACGGCGTCGCAGCGGTTTGACCTGTTTCTGGTTCATCCCGGCGATATTGATGCCGTCAAAATGGATTCCGCCTTCACAACCAATAAGCCGTAGTAGGGCGAGACCCAGAGTGGTTTTACCTGAACCGGATTCACCTACGATTCCGAGGGTTTCGCCCTGTTTGACCTCGATTGAGATCTCATTTACCGCTTTGACATGGTCAACGGTACGTTTGAAGAAACCCTTCTTAATCGGGAACCAGACCTTGAGTTTGTCGGTGCTGATCAACACTTCGGGTTGGGCAGGCAGGGGCGCTGGTTCGCCGCTTGGCTCAGCCGCCAGCAGTGCACGGGTGTAGTCATGTTTCGGTGCGGCGAACAGAGCTTGGCAATCGTTGGTTTCCACCAGTTCGCCGCGATACATCACACACACTTCGTGGGCGTAACGTTTTACGATATTCAGGTCGTGGGTGATCAGCAGGATGGCCATCCCCAGCTTTTGCTGCAGCTCTTGTAACAGCTGCAGGATCTGCTCCTGGATGGTGACATCTAATGCAGTGGTCGGCTCGTCGGCGATCAGCAGCTCAGGATCGTTTGCCAGTGCCATAGCGATCATGACACGCTGGCGTTGTCCGCCGGACAGCTCATGGGGATAAGCGCTGAGGCGGCTCTCCGGGTTAGGGATACCCACTAGATCCAACAGCTCGATAATACGCTCCCGTACCTGCTTGCCGCCGTTGGTGGTGTGTAGCAGCAAGACCTCGCCAATCTGTTTCTCTACGGTATGCAGTGGGTTTAGGGAGGTCATCGGTTCCTGGAAGATGATACCAATGCGGTTGCCACGCAGATGACGCATGGCACTCTCATCCAGCTGCATGAGGTCCTGGCCGTCGTAATGGATTTCGCCGCTCGGGTGGCTGGCCTTGGGATAAGGCAGCAAACGCAGGATCGAGAGCGCGCTGACGGATTTACCTGAACCTGATTCACCCACCAGGGCCATGGTTTTGCCCTTGGGAATGTCAAAACTCACGCCCTTGACCGCTTCCACTTCGGCACCATTCTGGCCGAAGTTCACCGACAGGTTTTTTACGCTGATCAGTTTCTCGCTCATGGTCTTACACTTTCCTTGGATCAAAGGCATCACGGACCGCTTCGCCGATAAAGATCAGCAGGGTCAGCATGGTTGAAAGCACGATAAAGGCGGTAATACCCAGCCATGGGGCGTGTAGGTTGCCTTTGCCCTGGGCAACCAGCTCTCCCAGTGACGGGGAGCCCGGCGGCAGGCCAAAGCCGAGGAAATCCAGTGCAGTCAACGTAACCAGGGAGCCATTGAAGATAAACGGCATAAAGGTCAGGGTGGCGACCATCGCATTGGGCAGAATATGGCGGAACATGATCAGCCGGTTGTCGAGGCCCAACGCACGGGCTGCACGTACATACTCCAGGTTGCGGCCGCGCAGGAATTCTGCGCGCACTACGTCTACCAGACTCATCCAGGAGAACAGCAGCATAATGCCCAGCAGCCACCAGAAGTTTGGTTCAACGATGCTGGCCAGGATAATCAACAGGAACAAGACCGGCAGCCCGGACCAGATCTCGATAAAGCGCTGGAAGAACAGGTCTACCTTGCCGCCATAGAATCCCTGCACGGCACCGGCGATGACGCCCACGACGGAGCTGAGCAGTGTCAGCACCACGGCAAAGAGTACCGAGATGCGAAAGCCGTAAATTACTCGGGCCAGCACGTCACGGGCCTGGTCATCGGTACCCAACAGGTTTTCGGTTGTTGGCGGTGAAGGCGCCGGTTGTGGCAGCTCGTAGTTGATCGTGTCGTAGCTGTAGCGAATCGGTGCCCAGAGGATCCAGCCAGCACCGTCCTGCTCGATCAGCTCCTGTACGAAGGGGTCTTTGTAATCGGTGGGGCTTTCAAACTCGCCACCGTAGACGGTTTCCGGATACTCGGTCACGATCGGATAATAGAGTTCGCCGTTGTATTTGACGAGCAACGGCTGGTCGTTGGCGATCAGCTCGGCAAACAGACTGCCGATAAACAGGGCCAGGAAGATCCAGAGGGACCAGTAACCGCGTTTGTTGGCACGGAAGTTTTCAAGGCGGCGTTGATTGATCGGGCTCATGGTCAGTGCTCCCGACTTTCAAAGTCGATGCGTGGGTCGACCACCACATAGGTGATGTCGCTGATCAGTTTCAGGATCAGGCCCAGCAGCGTAAAGATGTAGAGGGTGCCAAAGATCACCGGGTAGTCGCGGTTGATCACCGATTCGTAACCCAACAGGCCCAGACCGTCGAGGGAGAAGATCACCTCGATCAACATGGAGCCGGTAAAGAAGATACCGATCAGCGCAGCAGGCATGCCGGCAATAATCAACAGCATCGCGTTACGGAACACATGGCCGTAGAGCACACGGTTTTCGGTCAAGCCCTTGGAGCGGGCCGTGAGCACGTACTGTTTGTTGATCTCATCCAGGAAGCTGTTTTTGGTCAGCATAGTGAGTGTAGCGAAGCTGCCAATCACCGAAGCCAATACCGGCAGGGAAATATGCCAGAAGTAGTCCTTCACCTGCTCCCACAGGGTCATCTCGTCAAAGCCGGGAGACGTCAGTCCACGCAGTGGGAACCAGTCCCAATAGGTACCCCCGGCAAACAGCACGATCAGCAGAATCGCAAACAGGAAGTTTGGGATGGCATAGCCGATGATGACGGCCGTACTGGTCCAGACGTCAAAGGAGCTGCCGTCACGGACCGCTTTGCGAATCCCTAACGGTATCGAGATCATATAGGTGAGCAGGGTGGTCCAGAGTCCCAATGAGATCGAGACCGGCAGCTTTTCAATGATCAGGTCGATTACTTCCTTGTCGCTGTACAGGCTCTTGCCGAAATCAAAGACAAGGTAGTTGCCCAGCATTTCAAGGAAGCGTTCATGGGCGGGTTTGTCGAAGCCGTATAACTCCTCGATCTGGCGTACCAGTTCTGGATCGAGGCCTCGCGCGCCGCGAGACTGGTTATCACCGCTGGTGGCTTGCCCACCGTCGCCAACCACATCGCCGGAGCTGGTGTCGCTGAAGCGTGCGGTGGCGCCTACGTCCAGTCCCTGTAGCTGAGCAATGGTTTGCTCAACCGGGCCGCCGGGGGCGGCCTGGACGATGATGAAGTTGATGGTCAGGATCCCCAGCAGGGTGGGGATAATGAGTAACAGACGTCGCAGTATATAGGCGGCCATCAGTTATCCTTAGCGTCACTAGCATCCTGTTTGACCCACCAGGTGTCGAAACCCAGTGAATAACGCGGTCGCTTATCCGGCATGCCAAACTTGTCCCAATAGGCGACACGGTATTTATTGATATGGAATTGCGGAATCACGTAGTGGTTCCACTGCAGTACACGGTCAAGCGCACGGGTACGCAACACCAGCTGTTCGCGATCCGGTGCCTGAATCAGCTGTTCCACCAGATAATCGACCGCTGGGTTCTTGATACCGATAACGTTGCGGCTGCCCGGCTGGTCTGCGCCGGAAGAGTGCCAGAAATCGCGCTGTTCGTTGCCCGGAGAGCTGGACTGGCCAAAGCTGCTGACAATCACGTCAAAATCGAAAGCGCGGATACGGTTGATGTACTGGGACACATCGACCACGCGAATAGATGCCTTGATTCCCATCAGCTCCAGATTGCGGATGAAGGGAGCTACCACGCGCTCAAAAGCCGGGTCGACCAGCAGCATCTCAAAAGTGAACTGCTCGCCGGTATCTTTATTGAGCAGTTTACCGTCTTTCAACGTCCAGCCTGCGTTTAGCAAGATGCGTTTAGCTTTACGCAGTTGACCTCGGATCTTACCGTTACCATCGGTGGTGGGCGCGCGATACACCTTGGTAAAGACCTCCGGTGGCACCTGATCCTTGATTGGCTCCAGGATCGCTAACTCTGCCGGTGTTGGCAGTTCCGTAGCGGCCATTTCAGAGTTTGAGAAGTAGCTATGGGTGCGGGTATACGCTTTGTAGAAAATGGCGTTGTTGGTCCATTCAAAATCAAAGGCGTAAGCTAGGGCTTTACGTACCTCAGGATTGGAAAACTTCGCCCGGCGGGTATTGAGCACAAAGGCCTGCATTCCGGTTGGGTTTTCATGCTCCAGCTCGTTGACCATGATTTTACCCGAGTCAAAAGCATCCCCTGTGTAACCGGTAGCCCAGCGCTTAGAGCTGTTTTCCTGTCTGAAGTCGTATTCGCCCGCTTTAAATGCCTCCAGGGCCACCGTGCCGTCACGGTAATAGTCGTAAACGATTTCGTCGAAGTTGTGGCGGCCTTTATTAACCGGCAGGTCTTCAGCCCAGTAGTCTGTGCTGCGCTTGAAGGTGACGCTGCGACCGGGCTCAAAGGAGTCGATGACGTACGCGCCTGAGCCAACCGGTATATCAAGGTTAGGTTTTGTGAAGTCACGTCCTTCCCAGTAGTGCTTTGGGAAGATTGGAATGTCGCCAACGATCAGTGCCAGCTCTTTGTTATTGCTGTGTTTAAAGGTGAACTTAACGGTTTTTTCGTCCAGCGCTTCGACTTTATCGATATCCGAGTAGTAAGCGCGGTAAAACGGTGCACCTTGTTCGCGCAGGGTTTGAACACTGAAGATCACGTCGTCGGCGTTCAGGGATTCACCGTCGCTAAATCGCGCATTTGGATTGAGGTAGAAGGTGATCCAGCTGCGGTCATCGGCGACTTCCAGCTTTTCAGCCACCAGGCCGTAGAGTGAGAACGGTTCGTCGTCGGAGCGGCCCAGCAGTGAATCGTAAATCAGACCGACTGCATCGGCGGCCGTACCTTTGATGATAAATGGATTGAAGCTGTCAAAGGTGCCCAGGGAAGACTGTACAACTCGACCACCTTTAGGCGCATCTGGATTTACATAGTCAAAGTGGGAAAAGCCAGCGGGGTATTTGAGGTCTCCATGCATGGCGATGCCATGGGAAACGGTGGATGCCGCATTGGCACTGGAGAACAGTGCTCCTGCAAGCAGAGCGCCAGCCAGAACTGTTTTTATGATTTTCATCTGTGATCCGTCACCCAGAAGGGATAATAGCTATTTATATCAGCCACTTGCGGCTTTCGCCAGTTTAGGAAGGATCAAACAACAACTGCAGAGTACTCACTCTACCTTTTGTATCTCCCTGAACTCTTCTTTCGGACAGACGTTTAACGGCTTTGTTCAAACTCGTTTGCGAGGTGGGTCAGGCGCTCGTGGAATTCTTTACGGGCTACGCCATCACTTTTCATCGCGTCCAGTTTCTCTTGCAGAAACATCAGCTTGGCGTGGTCATCACTGGCCAGGCCCTTCACCAGATCCTGATCCATCCAGGCGCGGATCTTCTTAAAAATCACGACCTTGAAGACAATGGCAAGTACGGTAGAGACAACAATGATGGTGATGGCTGTAGCGTCCATAAATTCGCCTTAGTTTGCTTGGGTCACATCCACGTGCAGCGTGAGTCGCTGCCCGGGTTTAAGAATATTGTTTCGCTCCAGCCCGTTCCAGGCAACGATATTGTTTACGCTGACGTTGAAGCGGTTGGCGATGCGGGAAAGGGAATCACCGCTGCGTACGGTGTAACCCACTTTGCGGATAACACCTTGGCTGGCGATGCGGCCTGTTGCTTTAGGGGTTTTCCAAATGACCAGGGTTTTACCCACCATCAGTGGATCGCCGGGTGCCATGTTGTTCCAGCTTGCCAGCTGACGTACACCCACTTTGTGTTTGCGGGAGATTGTCCAGAAACTTTCGCCGTTCTTTACGGTGTGTTTGATCTTCTGGCGGTTAGTGCGGCGCGCGATCTGCTCCTGCTTGCGATTCAAGCGTTCCGCCTGGCTCATCACGTAGGCACTGGCGTGCTGGCTAGCCGTTGGCACCACCAGAGTTTTACCCGCGCGGATGTTGTTGCCGGTGATGTTGTTGGCTGTACGCACGACTTCAACCGTCGTGCGGTATTTTTTCGCAATGCCGATCAGCGATTCGCCCGACTTGATCTTATGGCGGGTCCACTTCACACGCTGCTCAGCAGGCAGAGCTGCCAGTTTAGTCTCAAACTGTGCTGCTTTGTCTACTGGGATCAGCAAGC
This sequence comes from Pontibacterium sp., assembly GCF_964228735.1. Taxonomy (GTDB): domain Bacteria; phylum Pseudomonadota; class Gammaproteobacteria; order Pseudomonadales; family Balneatricaceae; genus Pontibacterium. The sequence continues at coordinate 24,696 of NZ_CAXRBQ010000008.1, forward strand.
GGTGTGGTCCGGCCGGATCCGTTGCCCAGCGGTTAAAGCCCGGGTTGAGCAGGTACAGCTCCTGGGTATCGATGCCAGCTAGATCTGCGGCTTGTGCCAGGTCGATCTGGCTACCGGTGGCAATCTCCTTAAAGTAAGGCTCGTTCTTCAGCGGCTGCAGGGTGATGCCATGTTGTTGTGGATCTCGGAAGACTTTAGCAACGGCCAGCAGTTTAGGTACATAAGCGGTGGTTTCCGCCGGCAGTTTCAGGGACCAGAAGTCAGTTGGTTTGCCTTTGCGGCGGTTTTTCTTCATCGCCAGGGATACGGTGCCGCCGCCTGCATTATAAGCCGCCAGTGCCAGTTCCCAGTCATCGAAACGTTTGTGTAGCTGCTGCAGGTAGGTCAGTGCGGCATCGGTGGAGGCCACGATATCGCGACGGCCGTCGTACCACCAGGTCTTTTTCAGACCGAAGTATTTGCCGGTTGACGGGATAAATTGCCAAGCGCCTGCAGCGCGCCCATGGGAGTAGGCGAACGGGTCGTAGGCACTCTCAACGATTGGCAGCAGTGCAAGCTCGGCTGGCATACCACGCTTGATGGTTTCATGCAGTATGTAGTGGTAGTAGCGGGATGCGCGTTTGACCACGCGGTCGACGTAGCGGGGGTGTTTCTTAAACCACTTTACCTGCGCGTTGATACGCGAATTATTCCGATCCAGATTCAGTGCATAGTGGGCACGAGTCAGGTCCCATAGATCGCTGTTGGGGTTGTGCAGGTCTGATTGCGGCTGGTCTGCCTTAGCCTGCGAATCGGAGCCCAACTCCGGGGTCGTCTTATCTTGAGACTGCGCTGTGTTCTCATGATTAGATGCGGGCTCTGTCCCTGCCTGCTTTTCCGGGAGGATCTGACACCCTGCGAGTACTACAGACCCCAGGAGGGCCACTACAACTGATCTGAAATTTGGAGTCATTTTCCCGTTTCCAACATCTTGGGCCTGTCGCTGTATGCAGACAAAAAAGCGAGTTGCAGGCCTTGTCCTGACTGGATTCTAGCCAGGCTGATTAACGTTAACGGGGCATTCTATGGAGCGGTCGAGAGAGGGTCAACTGGTACATCGGAGAAAGCTGATCTGGACCCTTTTGCCGATTGGAGGGGAGTTGAGCCCGGCGGCAGTGAGGCCGCCGGGTGCAGCGTGATCGGTGTGGGAAAAAGATTAAAATTGGTTTTTCCACTCACGTACCGCTGTGAATACTTCCAGCTCGCTACTCAGTGGCTGTCCGCTGAATTCGCGGGCAGAGCGGATAACGGCTTCGGCATCTGTGCGCAGGAATGGGTTAATGCGGCGTTCCTGTTCAATGGTGGTTGGCAGGGTTGGTTTGTTGTCTTCGCGCAACTGGTAGCACTGGCGTGTGGTTGCCTGAATGTCTGCATTATCCGGTTCTACTGCTTCCGCAAACTTCAAGTTCGCCAAGGAGTACTCGTGGGTGCAGTAGATCTCGGTGTTGTCCGCTAGAGTCTTAAAGTATTCCATTGCAGCAAACATCTGGGCGGGTGTGCCTTCGAAGATGCGGCCGCAGCCAGCCAGAAACAGGGTGTCACCGCAAAACAGTTGCGGTGTCTCGCCACTGTACAAATAGGAAATATGATCCAGCGTATGGCCTGGAATGGTACGGATGTTCAGTGTGTGGCCAAACAGTTCCAGGGAACTGCCGTCGGCCAGGGGCTGGGTTATGCCATCAAACTGGCTGTTCTCCGGTCCGTAAACGGGCACCTGGTGGTTTTCCACTAATTTGGAAATACCGCCGGTGTGATCATGGTGATGGTGGGTGACCAGAATGGCCGCGAGTTGCAGCCCGTTTTCGTTAAGGTAGTTTTCTACAGGTGTGGCATCGCCGGGATCAACTACGGCAATCTGATCCTGACCGTCGACGGAGATCGCCCAGATATAGTTATCGTTGAACGCCGGAATCGGAGTTACGTCAAACATAGAAAAACCTCAATGATAAAAGCCGGTTAGTGGTACTTTATAATAATCTGCAATGTTAAAGTAGCCGTTGATAACGAACGGTTTTGATCGGAGCGGCGAATGAGCTTTCAATCACAACCTCCCCTGAAAGATATGACGCCTGATCTGCAGGCGTGGTTCGATTCAGCGGTCGGGCGCGAGCTGCTGGAAGCGGAAAGTGCGCTGATTTCTCGCATTTTGCCGACGTTGTTTGGCTACCATCTGGTGCAGATTGGCGTGGATTCACGTGTTTGTCTGTATGACGAAAGTCCGGTACGTAACAAATTTATTGTGGTGCCAAAAACTGAGTTGGGATTGTCAGACAACTGCGTGGTTGCAGACAGCAGTGAATTGCCGTTTGAGCAGCACAGTGTCGATGTTGTAGTGCTGCACCACGCGTTGGATTTTGCCCAAAGCCCGCATCAGGTGTTGCGTGAAGCAGCGCGTATTCTGCGGCCGGGTGGTCATCTGTTGATGGTGGGATTCAATCCGTCCAGTCTTTGGGGGTTATACCGCCGGTTCAAGGGGAGAGAGCCGGATGTACCCTGGAATGGTCATTTTATCAGCCACCGACGCCTGTCGGACTGGTTTCAGTTGCTTGAACTTACGGAATTAAAGCGTCGGTCAGAGTACTTCCTGGCGCCGTTTGAAAACGAAAAATGGCGTAAGCGCTGTTGTCGGTTTGAGCACTGGGGGCGAAGGGCTTTTAAAGAGCGCGGGGCATTTACACTGATGCTGGCGCGAAAAGATGTGGCGGGCATGACGCCAATAATTGAGGAAAGGGCACGTGGTCGGCTTATCAATCTGCCGGTTGCGGAGCCGAGTGTTCGGGGACAAATAAGTGAAAGTCGTTGAGATCTTCACCGATGGTGCGTGTAAAGGTAATCCTGGCCCGGGTGGCTGGGGCGCGGTGCTGCGATACGGTGACAACGAAAAACAGATTTTTGGCGGCGAGGCGAATACGACCAACAACCGTATGGAGCTGATGGCTGCGATTGAGGCGTTGGCTGTGCTGAAGCGTGCCTGTGACGTTAAACTGACTACCGACTCTCAATACGTACGAAAAGGCATTACTGAGTGGATGAAAAACTGGAAGCGAAACGGCTGGAAAACTGCCGCCAAGCAACCGGTTAAGAATGCCGACCTGTGGCAGCGTCTGGATGAAGAGGTGCAGCGCCACAATGTACAATGGCACTGGGTGAAAGGGCACAGTGGCCATCCGGGCAATGAACGAGCCGATGCGCTGGCTAACAAGGGTTGTGAACAAATAGCCTGAAAGACGCCCTTTTCCTTAATTCTCCAACAATGTAGCGCTGAGAGAAAGCTGAATGAGACAAGTTGTACTCGATACTGAAACAACGGGTATTGACC
>NZ_CAXRBQ010000009.1:0-9355 GCF_964228735.1 Pontibacterium sp.
GAGAGTGCACATCTCATAATGGCTAGGGCCGTGTACAGGTCCAATACTGAAGCCGGATATAAGCGTGCATCTTACCTCTAAACGTCGAAAGCACTATTTGCCAAACCGGGCGGGTCCATATAAGCGCTCTCCGAGCGCGACCAACCCATCTTGCAACCCTTTTTCACCCTCATTTCCGCTCTTCGGTGGAGGGGTACCCACTAAGAATCCCGGGTAGTACCCCGTATACCCCTTCCTCTACCTCCTGTTTGGGAAAGTCTTTGTAAATCAGCGATTTATACGTGAATTTCGATATACCACCAAAGTGGTAAATGGTTGATTTTCAAGGTTTTTCCGTTTTTCGAGTGTTGATCTGGGTCAACAGCCTCCGGCCAATAGTGGCGTAATTTTGGTTACACAGTAAACGCAGATCGATCTGCAGGGACGTAGAGACATCTGTACAGACCAGCCGTCATCCGGCTGATGCAACAACCTAATCAGTGAGCCGATTGGTTTGTTGCACACCGGGTAAAACCGCCGGGTCCTTCAGAGGTGTGGGACCCAGTCCTGACCAAAGGGGTTTCAGGAGATAAGACATGAGCCATTTGCTTGATCGATTAAAATATCTGAAAAAAGAAAAACCGGAGACGTTCTCCGATGGTCACGGGCAGACTACAGAAGAAAGCCGTGACTGGGAGGACGGTTACCGTCAGCGTTGGCAGCACGACAAAGTTGTGCGCTCCACGCACGGTGTAAACTGCACCGGTTCCTGTAGCTGGAAAATCTACGTTAAAAACGGTCTGATCACCTGGGAAACCCAGCAGACTGACTATCCACGTACCCGCCCTGATCTGCCTAACCACGAGCCTCGTGGTTGTCCGCGTGGTGCGAGCTACTCTTGGTACATCTACAGCGCAAACCGCCTGAAGTACCCAACAGTTCGTAAGCGCCTGCTGAAACTGTGGCGTGAAGCGAAAGCACGCAACAGCGATGCTGTAACCGCTTGGGCGTCTATCGTTGAAGACTCTGGCAAAGCTCAGTCTTATAAGTCTGTACGTGGTCAGGGTGGTTTCGTTCGTTCCACCTGGGAAGAAGTTAACGAAATCATCGCAGCGGCTAACACTTACACCATCAAGCAGTACGGTCCTGACCGTGTGATCGGTTTCTCCCCGATCCCTGCAATGTCCATGGTGTCCTACGCGGCTGGTGCGCGCTACCTGTCTCTGATCGGTGGTGCATGTCTGAGTTTCTACGACTGGTACTGTGACTTGCCACCGGCGTCTCCAATGACCTGGGGTGAGCAGACCGACGTTCCTGAATCTGCAGACTGGTACAACTCCAACTACGTGATCGCATGGGGTTCTAACGTACCTCAGACCCGTACCCCGGACGCGCACTTCTTCACTGAAGTACGTTACAAGGGTACTAAGACTGTCGCAGTTACTCCGGACTACTCCGAAGTTGCGAAGCTGTGTGACCAGTGGATGAACCCTAAACAGGGTACTGACGCAGCACTGGCGATGGCGATGGGTCACGTAATTCTGAAAGAATTCCACGTCGAGAAGCCAAGCGAGTACTTCACTGACTACGCCCGTCGTTACACCGACATGCCTCACCTGGTTCAGCTGGATCAGCGTGAAGATGGTAGCTACGTACCGGGTCGCTTTATCCGTGCAGCTGACTTCGACAAGAACCTGGGTCAGGACAACAACCCAGAGTGGAAGACTGTCGCGTTTGATGAAACGAGCAACAGCTTTGTTACGCCAAACGGCTCCATCGGTTTCCGTTGGGGTGAGAAAGGTAAGTGGAACATCGAAGCGAAAGAGGGTGGTGAAGGTAAAGACACCCACCTGGCGCTTACATTCCTGGAAAACCACGACGAAGTGGTTTCCGTCGGCTTCCCATACTTCGGTGGTGTAGAGAACGAATACTTCACCAACAACAAGTTTGAAGACGTTATCCACCACAACATGCCAGCCAAGAAGATCAAGCTGGCAGACGGTAGCGAATCCCTGCTGGTAACCGTAGGTGACCTGATGCTGGCGAACTACGGTGTTGACCGTGGTCTGGGCGGTGACTTCGTAGCGAAGAGCTTCGACGACAACGCGCCATACACTCCAGCATGGCAGGAGCAGATCACCGGTGTAGACCGCAACGTTGTGATCCAGATCGCACGTGAGTTTGCAGACACCGCTGATAAGACCAAAGGTCGCTCCATGATCATCGTGGGTGCCGGTATGAACCACTGGTACCACATGGACATGAACTACCGTGGCCTGATCAACCTGCTGGTAATGTGTGGCTGTATCGGTCAGACCGGTGGCGGCTGGGCACACTACGTAGGTCAGGAAAAACTGCGTCCACAGTGCGGCTGGTTGCCTCTGGCATTCGGTCTGGACTGGCAGCGTCCACCACGTCACATGAACGGTACCTCCTTCTTCTACAACCACTCCAACCAGTGGCGTTACGAGAAGCTGGAAGTGGACGAGATCCTGTCTCCTCTGGCAGACAAGTCCAAGTACACCGGCAGCCTGATCGACTTCAACGTACGTTCCGAGCGCATGGGCTGGTTGCCATCTGCACCGCAGCTGGGCACTAACCCTCTGCAGCTGACCAAAGCAGCCGAAGCGGCTGGCGTGACTCCACAGGAGTACACCGTAGATCAGCTGAAATCCGGCGCATTGGGCTTCGCAGCGGAAGATCCGGACAACCCGCAGAACTTCCCGCGCAACATGTTCATCTGGCGTTCCAACCTGCTGGGTTCCTCCGGTAAGGGCCACGAGTACATGCTGAAGTACCTGCTGGGTACCAACCACGGCGTACTGGGTAAAGACCTGGGCGAAGAGGGCGGTAAGAAACCAGAAGAGGTGAAATGGCACGACAAGGGCTCCGAAGGCAAGGTTGACCTGCTGGTAACCCTGGACTTCCGTATGTCCACTACCTGTCTGTACTCCGATATCGTGTTGCCAACTGCAACCTGGTACGAGAAAGACGACCTGAACACCTCGGATATGCACCCGTTTATCCACCCACTGTCTGCAGCAACCGACCCTGCATGGGAAGCACGCTCTGACTGGGATATCTACAAAGGCATCGCTGAGAAGTTCTCCGAAGTCTGCGTGGGTCACCTGGGTGTAGAGAAAGACCTGGTAACCGTGCCTCTGCAGCACGACACCCCAGGGGAACTGGCACAGCCATACGATGTTAAGGACTGGAAGAAAGGCGAAGCTGATCCGGTACCGGGCAAAACCATGCCAAACCTGGCCGTGGTTGAGCGCGACTACCCGAACACTTACAAGCGCTTCACCTCTGTAGGTCCGCTGCTGGAGTCTCTGGGCAACGGCGGTAAAGGTATCACTTGGGATACCAAAGAAGAGGTCGATTTCCTCAAGAAACTGAACTGGACCCACACCGAAGAGGGTGCTCACGAAGGCCGTGCGAAGCTGGATTCAGCCGTTGACGCAGCCGAGATGATCCTCAGCCTGGCACCTGAAACCAACGGTCAGGTAGCAGTGAAGGCATGGGAAGCACTGGGTGAAGCCACCGGTCTGGATCACACTCACCTGGCGATTCCTAAAGAGGAAGAGAAGATCCGCTTCCGCGATGTACAGGCGCAGCCACGTAAGATCATCTCCTCCCCAACTTGGTCGGGTCTGGAAGATGAGCATGTGTCCTACAACGCTGGTTACACCAACGTACATGAGCTGATCCCTTGGCGTACCCTGACCGGTCGTCAGCAGTACTACCAGGATCACGAGTGGATGCGTGACTTCGGTGAGAGCCTGCTGGTGTATCGTCCGCCGATCAACACCAAGGCTGTTGCTCCGGTGATGGATAAGAAGCCAAACGGTAACCCGGAAATTGCGCTGAACTGGATCACTCCGCACCAGAAATGGGGTATCCACTCAACCTACTCCGATAACCTGATCATGCTGACCCTGTCCCGTGGTGGCCCGATCATCTGGATGTCTGAAGTAGACGCGAAGAAAGTGGGTATCGAAGACAACGATTGGGTAGAGATCTTCAACGCTAACGGTGCAATTGCAGCCCGTGCGGTAGTCTCCCAGCGTGTGAACGAAGGTATGACCATGATGTACCACGCACAGGAACGTATCGTGAACGTACCTGGTGCTGAAACCACCGGTACCCGTGGTGGTATCCATAACTCCGTAACCCGTGCGTGTCCGAAACCAACCCACATGATCGGTGGTTACGCACACCAGGCCTACGGCTTTAACTACTACGGCACAGTGGGTTCCAACCGTGATGAATTCGTGGTTGTTCGTAAGATGAAGAACATCGACTGGCTGGATGGTGAGAACAACGATTACGTTCAGGAGGCAGCCAAATGAAAATTCGCTCCCAAGTAGGTATGGTGCTGAACCTCGATAAATGTATCGGTTGTCACACCTGCTCGATTACCTGTAAGAACGTCTGGACCTCTCGTGAAGGTATGGAGTACGGCTGGTTCAACAACGTTGAGACCAAGCCGGGCATCGGTTACCCGAAAGAGTGGGAAAACCAGGACAAGTGGAAAGGTGGCTGGATCCGTAAAGCGGACGGTTCTATCGAACCACGCATCGGTGGTAAATGGCGTGTGTTGGCGAACATCTTCGCCAACCCTGACATGCCAGAGATCGACGACTACTACGAGCCGTTCGATTTCGATTACCAGCACCTGCATAACGCACCAGAAGGCAAACACCAGCCGGTGGCTCGTCCGCGCTCACTGATTACCGGTGACCGTATGAAGAACATCGAATGGGGCCCTAACTGGGAGGAGATCCTCGGTACTGAGTTCTCCAAGCGTTCCAAAGATAAGAACTTCGACAACGTACAGAAGGAGATCTACGGCCAGTTCGAGAACACCTTCATGATGTACCTGCCGCGTCTGTGCGAGCACTGTCTGAACCCTGCATGTGTAGCATCCTGCCCATCCGGCGCGATCTACAAGCGTGAGGAAGACGGTATCGTACTGATCGACCAGGACAAGTGTCGTGGCTGGCGTATGTGTGTCAGTGGCTGTCCGTACAAGAAGATCTACTACAACTGGAAAACCGGTAAGTCCGAGAAGTGTATCTTCTGTTACCCACGTATCGAGTCCGGTCTGCCAACCGTCTGCTCCGAGACTTGTGTAGGTCGTATCCGTTACCTGGGCGTGCTGCTCTACGATGCGGACCGCATCAAAGAAGTAGCGGCATCCGGTTCCGAGCAGGATCTGTACGAGAAGCAGTTGGATATCTTCCTGGATCCATTCGATCCGGCAGTGATTGCCCAGGCGCGCAAAGATGGCGTTGATGACAACGTGATCAAAGCGGCTCAGGAATCTCCGGTGTACAAGCTGGCGATGGACTGGAAACTGGCGCTGCCTCTGCACCCTGAGTACCGCACACTGCCAATGGTTTGGTACGTGCCACCACTGAGCCCAATTCAGTCTGCGGCTGATGCTGGCCAGATCGGTATGAACGGTGCGATCCCGGATGTGGACAGTCTGCGTATCCCGGTTAAATACCTGGCTAACCTGCTGACCGCCGGTGATGAGAAACCGGTTGTCACTGCACTGAAACGTATCCTGGCGATGCGTGCTTACAAGCGTGACGAGCAGGTGGAAGGCAAGATCAACCTGGATGTACTGGAAGATGCTGGTCTCACCGAAGGTCAGGCGAAAGAGATGTACCGCTACCTGGCGATTGCGAACTACGAAGACCGCTTCGTGATTCCAACCAGCCACCGCGAACTGGCGAAGGAAGCCTTCCCAGAGCGTGCGGGTTGCGGCTTCAGCTTCGGTAACGGCTGTGCCGGCGGCGAGACTGAGTTCAACCTGTTCGGTGCCAAGAAGCAGAACGTCACCATGGTCGAAAAGATCAGCGGCGTGAAGCAGGTTGATCCTGCACAGTTGGACTAGGAGATTAAGCGATGCGTAATCTGAAAGTTATCTCCGCCCTGATGGACTATCCGGAAGCTGAGCTTCTGGAAGGCCGTCAGGAGCTGATCGCCGAACTGCGTGATGACGCGTTCCTGGCGGCTGAGCAGAAGGAAGCGCTGATCGAGTTTGTCGATCAGCTCTGCACCTCCGATCTGCTGGACGCCCAGGAGGAGTACGTCGCACTGTTCGACCGCGGTCGCTCCAACTCCTTGCTGTTGTTTGAACACGTTCACGGCGAAAGCCGTGACCGTGGCCAGGCGATGGTGGATCTGATGTCTGTATATGAGAAGCAGGGATTCGTAATCGATCAGCGCGAGCTGCCTGATTACATCCCGCTGTTCCTGGAGTTCCTGTCCCTGCGGCCGGAACAGGAAGTACGCCAGTGGCTGATGGATGTCAGCCATATCCTGGCCCTGCTGGAAGCCCGACTGCAACAACGCGAGAGCCAGTACGCGGTGCTGTTTGAAGCACTGCTGAGCCTCGTCGGCGTTGAAGTTGAGCGTGCCGAGCTGAAAGAGAAAGTTGCCTCTGAAGAGCGCGACGACACTCCGGAAGCCTTGGACAAAGTATGGGAAGAGGAGATGGTGCGCTTCACCGAAGGCAGTGCGCAGGACGGTGCCGCAGGTTGCGGCGACAGCCTGCTCAACCAGCGCCGTCAGGAGCTGAATGCGCCTGACATAGCTAAGCCGGTGCACCTGGCGCCTATGTCAGAGCAGCCATCTCATAAACCGACTCAGAGAGTAACCGGCTCCTGAGGGGCCCGGGAGAATTATCATGTCATACATTAATGATCTTCTGTTTGGGGTATACCCATACATCGCCGGCGCAGTCTTTCTGATCGCTAGCTGGATTCGTTACGACCGGGAGCAGTACACCTGGCGAGCAAGTTCCAGCCAGATGCTGAACTCAAAGGGCTTCCGTCGTGCGAGCAACCTGTTCCACGTAGGTGTGCTGTTTATCTTCTTCGGCCACCTGGTGGGTCTGCTGACACCACACGCAGTGTACGAACCATTTATCTCCAGCGGTAACAAACAGCTGCTGGCGATCATCACTGGTGGTGCTGCAGGTATCGCATGCTGGATCGGCTGCTTCCTGCTGCTGAAACGTCGTCTGGGTGATCCACGCGTACGTGCTACCAGCAGCACAGCGGATATCTTCATCCTGGTACTGCTGTTCGTACAGGTAACCCTGGGTCTGCTGACTATCCCATTCGCAATGAACCACCTGGACGGTAGCGTAATGTTGCTGCTGGCTGGTTGGGCGCAAGGTCTGGTAACTCTGCAGGCAGATGCTGCAGACCACCTGATCGGTGTGGGCTTCATCTACAAAGCACACATCTTCGTGGGCCTGACTATGTTCATCGTGTTCCCATTCACTCGAATGGTGCACATCTGGAGTGTGCCGGTGAAATACTTCGCACGTAGCTACCAGATCGTACGTCAGCGTTAATAAGCACGACCTTTAGTAAGACCAAGTAAGACCGACCCCTGCGGCTTGGCCGCAGGGGTCACACTCAAACGGCGAATAAGCCCTATGCGTGCTCAATCTAACGGCGTTACAGAAAGCCCGAGTACCTATAGGACTTGCTCGAAAGCACTACACAGCGTTATCGCCCTTTTCTTTGGAGGCACACCATGCAGCTGATCGATACCACCTCTCTGCCAACTGAAGCACCTGATTTTCCTGATGTGGTTGTGAACGGCACCACCATCGATTCACATACCATCCTGCAAGAGATGCAGTACTACCCGGCTGAATCCATGGAAGACTCCCGCCAGCAAGCGGCACAGTCGCTGGTGGTACGTGAGCTGTTGATGCAACGCGCCCGCGATCTGGGAATGGATGTTGCCGAAGATGACGATGCCAACGAAAACATGATCGCAGCCCTGCTGGAGAAAGAGGTTGAACTGACCACTGCTGACGCAGAAACTTGCGAACGTTACTACGAAGCCAACAAAGAGCGCTTCAAAACCCCGGTGCTGATCGCCTGCAGTCATATCCTGCTGGGTGCTGATCCTAATGACCTGGAAGAGCGCGCTGCCCGCAAGGTGGAAGCGGAAGGCCTGATCGAAACCCTGAAAGACTCACCGGAAAAATTTGCTGCCTTGGCAGAACTGAATTCCGACTGTCCTTCGAAAGAGGTGGGAGGCCAGATGGGGCAGCTGGACAAAGGCCAGACCGTTCCTGAGTTTGAACGCCAGGTATTCACCCTCGAAGTGGGGCTGGCGGACTATCCGGTAGAGAGCCGCTACGGTTTCCATATTGTACGTATCGATCAGCGCGTAGACGGTGAACAGCTACCGTATGAAGCGGTAGAAGAGCGTATCCGCGGTTACCTGCAGGAGCGCAACTACCGCAGCGCTGTAAATCAGTACATCCAGCTGCTGGCGGGTGAAGCTGAGATCTCCGGTGTAGAGATCCAGGGCGCCGATTCCCTGCTGGTGCAGTAACAGGGGTTATCGAGGAGTACTCTGATGCTTGACGATCTGCTGACAAACAACAAAGCCTGGGCGAAACGCATTGAAGAACAGCGCCCGGGTTTCTTCAAAGAACTGGCTGCCCAACAGAAACCGGATTACCTCTGGATCGGTTGCTCCGACAGCCGTGTTCCGGCCAACGAAATCGTTGGTTTGATGCCAGGTGAACTCTTCGTTCACCGCAATATCGCCAACATGGTGCTGCACACCGACCTAAACTGCCTCTCCGTGCTGCACTACGCGGTGGATGTGTTGAAAGTGAAACACATCATCGTCTGCGGTCACTACGGCTGTGGTGGTGTACGTGCCTCGCTTGGCCATGCTGACCTAGGCCTTATCGATAACTGGCTGCGCCACTTGAAAGATGTCGCCTACGCAAACAACGAGATCCTGAATGCGGAAGAAGACGAAGATGCCCGCGTCGACCGCTTCTGTGAGTTGAACGTTATCGCTCAGGTGTCTAACGTCTGCAAAACCAAACCGGTGCAACGTGCCTGGAAAGAGGGGCGTGAGCTAACCGTGCACGGCTGGATCTACGGTATCGAAGATGGTGTGATCAAAGACCTGAAAGTGGATGCAAAAAGCGTGGATTGCATGCCTGAGTTGTATCGTGTGGAGTGATCTGGCTGCCGCTTTCATTGAATCTGAAAGGCTCCTGATTGGGGGCCTTTTTTGTGAGTGTTTTGTTCAAATTTGGGATTAATGTAGGGCAGCCTTCAGGCTGCCGGCAGGCTAAACCCTGCCCTACAATCTATTCGTTTAATTTTGTTGGTCCCAGAACCCTGCTCCAAGTCAATAGAATGTTCATTCGTTATCTGTGACGTCCTTCCGAAGGGGGTAGCCCTCAATCCCCTGTAAACAGGGCGCAAACGCCCATATTCCGGTGTTTTTCTAACACTAATACCCCGTGCAGTTACCACCTGTGAGGTATACAGGGCCTGGGGTGCCGTTGCGATAATCGATGGCAATTAGA
>NZ_CAXRBQ010000010.1:0-14965 GCF_964228735.1 Pontibacterium sp.
GTAGTGTGGGGATTCCCCATGTGAGAGTAGGTCATCGCCAAGCACCTATTTAGAGAAAACCCAGCTCATTGAGCTGGGTTTTTTCGTTTCTGCCCGAGGGAAACGTGCGTGTACGAATATTCTTCTCGAGTCCTGTAGGGCCCCCCTCGTCGTCATCGAAGGTGATTAGGGTGCCGGCAGCTTAAAAGCTGCCCTACATCCTACGGCCCAAACACCTCCAGGCTCAGCTCATAGCCTGTAGGTTGGCCATCGCTTGAGCGATGCCCAGCACTGCTCAACGATCCTAAGCGCTTCAATCTAAAGGCTGTTGGGCAACGCTGCGCGTTGGCCAACCTACAAAAGCTGCTGTGGATAAAACAAAGGTCGATTACAGGAGCGCCTCACAACAGACCAATCACTTTCCAAAATCTGTTAAACTGCGCGCTGCGGTGTGGGACAAAGGTTTATCTGTCACTGCATGACAATCGTCATTTACCTGTGTCGCATCTGTTGGCATTGTTTGTCTGGATCGACCTTTGATGTAACTGCTGATGTAGGAAGGTTAGTGTAAATGTATAGCGAAGAAGATATCCGTCGTCTCGCCTGGCAGAGCCGTCGGGGCATGCTGGAACTGGATGTACTGTTTGTTCCGTTTGTGAATGAGGCATTCCGTGATCTGCCTGAAGACGACCAGGAGCGGTTTGTAAATCTGCTGGCTTGTGAAGACCAAGACCTGTTTGTCTGGCTGATGGAACGTGAAGAGCCAACTGATCCGGATATCAAGCGCATCGTACGTATCATTCTGGACCGTGTTCAGCCCGATTGAGTTTAGCTTCAAACGCTCTCGCTCCCTAATTGTTCTTATATTGGGGAGCCACCTCCTTTCTCTGTATTGCCTCTACGTCGCAGCGCTCGACATTACCATCGCTTCCATCCTGTCTATCATCGTATTGGTGTCATTAGCCTGGTATCTCCATCGTTACGTGGATAGCATAAAAGGCATCACCGGCATGCGCTTCAACGGCGCGCGAAAACAGATCTCGGTAAAAGACGGTGGGGAATGGTGTGCGGTGAATAAGGTGGTGAGTGCAGTTGTTTTGCCTTACGCAGTCGTGTTGGGATTTCGCGTAGAGGGGCGTCGATTTACGCGCTACGTGGTTGTGTTCTTTGATGCGCTGAGTAGCGATGATTTTCGTCGCTTAAAGGTATTTGCCCTGCATGGGGCCTATGTGAAAGACCCCGACGCAGAGCAAGCGAGCTAGCTTATTTACTGGCGCCACTGAAAGTTAACGGGGGTGAGAATGGTATCGAGTGCTTCAGGCGCCTCGTCAGGGTAATCCAGGGTGTAGTTCAGACCACGGCTCTCCTGACGTAACATCGCAGAGCGGATGATCAGGTCTGCTACAACGGCAAGGTTACGCAGCTCCAACAGGTCTTTACCGATCTTGTAATTGCTGTAGTACTCGCTGATTTCCTGTAGCAGCAGGTCGACACGGTGTTTCGCGCGCTGCAGGCGTTTATTCGTACGCACGATACCAACGTAGTCCCACATAAAGCGACGTAGCTCATCCCAGTTGTGTGAGATGATAACGTCTTCGTCGGAGTCGGTTACCTGGCTTTCATCCCATTCGGGAATATGAACATCTTCTGCCGGTGTACGCAGTTCGTCAGCGATATGCTGAGATGCTGAACGCGCATATACCAGACATTCCAACAGCGAGTTGCTTGCCAGACGGTTTGCACCGTGCAGGCCGGTAAAGGCAGTTTCGCCGATGGCGTACAAGCCCGGCAGATCCGTCATCCCGGCTTCATCCGTCATTACACCACCGCAGGTGTAGTGGGCTGCGGGTACCACTGGGATCGGTTCCTTGGTGATATCGATCCCCAGTTTCATGCAACGCTTGTAGATGGTTGGGAAGTGGCTACGGATGAACTCTTCTGGTTTATGAGAAATATCCAGAAACAGGCAGTCCGCACCCAGGCGTTTCATCTCATGGTCGATGGCGCGCGCAACGATGTCACGTGGTGCCAGCTCGCCGCGGGAATCAAAACGGTGCATAAAGCGTTTGCCGTTTGGCAACAACAGCTTACCGCCTTCCCCCCGGACCGCTTCGGTAATCAGGAACGATTTAGCCTGTGGATGATACAGGCAGGTCGGATGGAACTGATTGAACTCCATGTTGGCGACGCGACAACCGGCACGCCAGGCCATAGCGATACCATCACCCGTTGAGCCGTCCGGATTGCTGGTGTAAAGGTATGTCTTGGAGGCCCCACCGGTTGCCAATACAACGGTCCGTGCGTTAAAGACTTCTACATGGCCGCTGGCGCAGTTCAATGCGTAGGCGCCGATGCATCGATTGCCGGGCAGACGCAGTTTGCTGCGGGTGACCAGATCGACAGCGGTGTAGTGTTCGAACAGGTCGATGTTATCCGTATTGATTGCTTTCTCAATCAGTGTGCGCTGCACGGCTTTACCGGTAGCATCGGCGGCATGAATAATACGGCGATGAGAGTGACCGCCTTCCTTGGTGAGGTGGTGTTCGCCGTCATTTTTGGTAAAAGGCACACCCTGGTTGATCAGCCACTCGATGCTCTCCTTGCCATGCTGGACAGTAAAATCGACTGCATCCTTATGGCTAAGCCAGGAGCCGGCGACCATGGTATCTTCGGCGTGTTTATCTTCACCATCCTGATCATCGAGTACAGCGGCAATGCCACCCTGAGCAAGCCAGGTGGAGCCGCTTTTCAGATCACCTTTGCTCAAAACCGCTACTTTGATCTCCGGGGCCAGATGCAGTGCAAGCGTTAACCCGGCAGCGCCGCTACCAATAATCAGTACATCGTAATGGTGAGTAATAGCCATTCCCGGAATAGTTCCTTCGTTGTATGTAACAGTTTGGTTTCAATTATGCCTGAATCTTTGATAATTGGGGATTTTCCGCCGATTTCAATTTTTTTAACGATAGCGGGAACTAACTTTTTCTGAGGTGTTCATAGAGTGTAGTTCGAGACGCTCGTAGGATATGAGGTTGCAATGAAGTAGTAGGTAAAAAATACTTTTAAGTGCAAGTAGCCCTGAGAACAGGCTACATTAAGCCTCATCCCAAGGAAAAAAATTAGCAAATAAAAGGACCGAGAGTGTCGAACGAAAGCCAGGCAGAATTAGATCAACAGCTTGTAGCCCGAGTGCAGGCCGGTGATAAAAGAGCTTTCGACCTATTGGTAAAAAAGTATCAGCACAAAATTGTTGGGCTGATCGGCCGATATGTATATGACCAGCATGAAGCGCTGGATGTCGCACAGGAAGCCTTCATCAAAGCTTACAGAGCTTTGCCGAAGTTTCGTGGTGACAGTGCGTTTTACACTTGGTTGTATCGCATCGCGATCAATACGGCGAAAAATCATCTGGTAGCCAAGGGACGACGTCCTCCCGATGTGGACGTTGATGTTGAAGACGCACATCACTTTGAAGGTGCAAATGATTTGAAGGACATTGAGAACCCTGAGAATCAGCTTTATCGTGATGAGCTTGAACGCGTCGTCAAAAAAGCACTGGATCGTCTGCCAGAGGATCTGCGCGTGGCGTTGACTCTGCGTGAGTTTGAGGGGCTCAGCTATGAGGACATCGCCAGCGTTATGGATTGCCCGGTTGGAACGGTGAGATCTCGCATCTTCCGTGCCCGTGAGGCAATTGATAAGGAGATCGTGCCATTAATGGCTAACTAGGTTATCGGGGTAGAGACTAGGAAAGTTTGAGGTAGGGTTTATGACTGATCGATCCATCGAATCAGTGTCCGCATTGATGGACGGTGAGGTGGCGGAGTTTGAATTACGTCGCTCGCTGGACAAAATCGCTGAGGATTCTGAAGCATCGGAGCGTTGGCGCAGATACCATGTCGCACGCTCGGTGATGAAAGGCGAAGCGGTTGCGGCTGTGGATATCGACATCAGCGGTTCGGTAATGTCCGCACTGGATGATGAAGAGCCACTCACAAATAGCGAAGTACCTGCATCTGAACAGAAAACCTCCAGAGCAAGTGAGATGTTCTGGAAACCACTCACCAGTATGGCTGTTGCAGCGTCTGTGACCGCAGTGGTTATTTTTGGTGCGCAGAATTTTGGTGGTGCGCCGGTGGCGTCGACACCAGCACCGGTATTGGCTGACAACCGTCCTGAGTACGTACTGCCAGGTGCGGTGAATTCCGGCAACTATGTGCGCGCTCAACTGGGTAACCGTGTAGCGCTGACCAGCAGTGGTGAGGCTACCGAGCCTGAGGTGATTCGGTTGTCTCAGGGCTTGTCCCGCTACATCAATCAGCACAATCACCTGCTTACTGCACAGCAGCCTGAGTGGAAAGCAGATTGGCTACCACAAGGTTTCAGCAATGTGCGTCACGAAGTGATGCCGGATGCGGAAGTGATGGTGTTCTCCAACGGACGTAACTCGTTCTCCGTATGTATCGAAACGCTCGGACGTGAGTCTGTGCCTCAGGGTGTGGCGCAGTCCGATGAAATGGTTGCTGTTGCCAAACGTATGGACAGCCACTTTGTGACTGTTGTTGGCGATGTGCCTTTGATGATTGCGGAGCGAATCGCTTCCTCTGTAACACCTAAGCGACTGTAAATTATGCTCGAAGAAACAGGGCGCGTAGTGGACGTCGATGATGATGGGGTCTGGGTAGAAACCATCAAGCAAAGTGCCTGCGCGTCATGTAGTGCCCGTAACGGATGTGGCCAGAAATTGCTGGCCTCCGTAGGCCAGGGTAAGCGCTCGGTAATCTGTGTGGATAATCCGAGCCACCTCCACGTTGCGGCTGAAGACAATGTTGTAATTGGTATCGGCGAGAATGCGTTTATGCGTATCTCGCTGCTTATCTATCTTCTTCCTTTGCTTGCACTGTTTTTGGGTGCTGCGATCGCCAGTACTCTGGGATTGAGTGAGCCTGCGGTCATCGGATCGGGTCTTGCAGGATTGGGGATCGGTTTGGTTATTGTTCGCTTTATCAGCCGTACCTACATGACATCATGCAAGTACCACCCGGTGCTGCTGAAAGTTATCTGACCCTACCTCGGCAATATTATTAGGAAAGGTTATTGTTATGGTGCATTCTGCTCGGATATTCCTTATTTCTGTTGTTGCGTTACTCTGGACAACACTGGCGAACGCCGCCAGCCTGCCTGACTTTAAAGAACTGGTAAAAGAAACTTCCCCCGCCGTGGTTAACATTAGTACGGTTCAGAGCGCGGGTGGTGGCGATGACCAGAACCCTCTTGGGCAGTTCCGTGGGCCGAACGGGGAAGAGATTCCAGAGATTTTCCGTCACTTCTTCCAGATGCCTGAGTTGGACAAGGGACCGCGCCGTCGATCCCCTCAATCGTTGGGCTCCGGATTTATCATCAGTGATGACGGTTACATCCTCACCAATCACCATGTCGTCGATGGCGCTGACAAGGTCATCGTACGTCTAAACGACCGACGTGAGCTGGAAGCGGAAGTGGTTGGTTCGGACAAGCGTGCTGACGTCGCGCTGCTTAAGATTGATGCGGAAGACCTGCCAACCGTTAAGCTGGGTGATTCCGACAAGATCGAAGTGGGCGAGTGGGTACTGGCGATCGGTTCACCGTTTGGTTTCGACTACAGCGTGACTGCGGGTATCGTCAGCGCCAAAGAACGTGCACTTGCAAACGAAACCTACGTGCCGTTTATCCAGACCGACGTAGCGATTAACCCGGGTAACTCCGGTGGCCCGCTGTTTAACCTGGACGGTGAAGTGGTGGGTGTGAACTCCCAAATCTACACCCGTTCCGGTGGTTTTATGGGATTGTCGTTTGCGATCCCGATCGATGTGGCGATGGAAGTGGCCAATCAACTGAAAGAGAAGGGGTTCGTGACCCGTGGTTGGTTGGGTGTGATCATTCAGGAGGTCAACAAGGATCTGGCTGAATCCTTCGGCTTGGACAAGCCAGCTGGTGCGCTGGTTGCCAAAGTTCTGCCGGACAGCCCGGCTCAGGATGCCGGTCTACAGGAAGGCGACGTGATCCTGAAGTTCAATAACGCACCGGTGATCCTGTCCTCGGATCTGCCTCATCAGGTAGGTCGTGTGAAGCCTGGCGCCAAGGCTAAGGTGAGCGTAATGCGCGCCGGTGAACGCCGCAATATTTGGGTGACGATTGGTGAGCTGCCTACTGAGAAAGAGCTCGCAAGCGCCGGTAGCACCAAGAAAGAGCGCGATCAGTCCAACCCGCTCAATCTGGTGGTCTCCGAGCTGGATGACAACCGTAAGAGCAAATGGAACCTGAACAATGGCGTAGTTGTCCGTCGTGTGATGCAGGGGCCGGGTGCGGACGCTGGTCTGATGGTGGGTGATGTGATCACCATGCTGAATCGGGAGCAGATTGGATCGGTTGCAGACTTTGAAGAAGCTGCCCGCAATCTGCCAAGTGACCGAGCCGTACCGATGCGCATAGTACGCCGCGGCAGCCCGCTCTTTATACCGCTGAAACTCAGCAGCAAATAAAGGGATCTGGTACTACGAAAAAGGGGGCGATTAGCCCCCTTTTGAGTTTGTGAAGAGTAATGGCCGCAATGCGGTAAATACGGTAAACTTGCCGCCTTTCAAGCGATTCTGAACAGCAATGGTAGCCAACACGTGAGCAACCTCGATCACATTCGAAATTTTTCCATCATCGCCCATATCGACCACGGTAAATCCACCCTGGCCGACCGTTTTATCCAGACCTGTGGAGGTCTGTCCGACCGTGAGATGGCCGCTCAGGTCCTCGACTCTATGGACCTGGAGCGTGAGCGCGGCATTACGATCAAAGCACAGAGCGTAACGCTGGATTACAAAGCGAAGGATGGAAAAACCTATCAGCTGAACTTCATCGATACCCCGGGACACGTGGACTTCTCCTATGAAGTATCTCGTTCTCTGGCGGCCTGTGAAGGTGCTCTGCTGGTTGTGGATGCGGCGCAGGGTGTGGAAGCACAGTCAGTTGCGAACTGCTACACAGCGATCGAACAGGGACTGGAAGTACTGCCGATCCTGAACAAGATGGATCTGCCACAGGCCGATCCTGATCGTGTACGCGTTGAAATTGAAGAAGTGATCGGTATCGATGCGACCGACGCAGTGGCCTGTTCCGCGAAAAGCGGTATGGGTGTCGAAGACGTGCTGGAAGCCCTGGTTGCAACCGTACCACCGCCAGAGGGTGACGTGGATGGTGACCTGCAGGCGCTGATCATCGACTCCTGGTTCGATAACTACCTGGGTGTTGTGTCTCTGGTCCGCGTGGTGCACGGCACCTTGCGCAAGAAAGACAAGATTCTGGTGAAATCCACTGGGCAGTCCTACAGTGTTGACTCCGTGGGTACGTTCACACCAAAACGTAACGAAACCGGCATCCTGAAAGCGGGTGAGGTAGGTTTCGTCGTAGCGGGCATTAAAGACATCCACGGTGCGCCGGTGGGTGATACCCTGACTCACAATAAAACCCCGGACGTTGACGTGCTGCCGGGTTTCCAGAAAGTGCAGCCACAGGTCTACGCCGGTCTGTTCCCAACCAGCTCCGACGACTACGAAGATTTCCGTGAAGCGCTCGACAAGCTGACGCTGAACGACGCCTCCCTGTTCTTCGAGCCGGAGACTTCTGATGCACTGGGTTTTGGTTTCCGCTGTGGCTTCCTGGGGATGTTGCACATGGAGATCATCCAGGAGCGTCTGGAACGTGAGTACAACCTGGATCTGGTGACCACCGCACCGACCGTAGTCTACGAGATTGCGCTGCAGAACGGCGATATCGTACACATTGATAGCCCCTCCAAACTGCCGGACCCGGGCTCTATTCAAGAGATGCGTGAGCCGATCGTAGAGGCCAACATCCTGGTGCCGCAGGACTACCTGGGACCGGTAATCAGCCTCTGTGTGGATAAACGTGGTATCCAGAAGAACATGCAGTACGTGGGTAACCAGATTCAGCTCAGCTACGAGCTGCCGATGGCAGAGGTGGTGCTGGATTTCTTCGACCGTCTGAAGTCCGTGAGCCGTGGTTATGCATCCCTGGAGTACAACTTTGTCCGCTTCGAACCAGCCAAGCTGGTACGTATGGATATTCTGATCAACGGTGACAAAGTGGACGCACTGGCTGTCATCCTGCACCGTGATAACGCACAGTACCGTGGCCGCCAGCTCTGTGAAAAGATGAAAGAGCTGATTCCACGTCAGATGTTTGATGTGGCTATTCAGGCCGCGCTGGGTGGTAAGATCATCGCCCGTACCACCGTAAAAGCCCTGCGTAAGAACGTACTGGCAAAATGTTACGGTGGTGACGTCAGCCGTAAGAAGAAACTGCTGGCGAAACAGAAGGAAGGTAAGAAGCGCATGAAGCAGGTGGGTAGTGTAGAGATCCCACAGGATGCGTTCCTTGCTGTGCTGAAAGTGGACAACTAAGGGTTTCTCATGCAATTCGATTTTGCGCTGCTGCTGGTGCTGGCCACAGCAATCTGTGGTGTCGTCTGGTTTTACGATAAAGCGGTACTGGCGCCGAAGCGTCGCGCATGCCTGGAGAGTGCGGAAGCTCAGGCAAGCGGGCCGCTGCCGGAAGAAGTGGTAGCCAAAATCAACCATGAGCCAGGTTGGGTGGATACCGGGCGTTCCATGTTCCCGGTCCTTTTTGTGGTACTGGTGCTGCGTTCGTTCCTGGTGGAGCCGTTCCAGATCCCGTCCGGATCCATGCTGCCTACCCTGCAGATCGGTGACTTTATTCTGGTCAACAAATACCACTACGGGATTCGACTGCCGGTCACCAATACCAAGGTGCTGGAGCTGAATAGCCCGCAGCGTGGTGATGTTGCCGTGTTCCGTTACCCGAAACAGCCGAACGTTAACTATATTAAAAGGGTTGTGGGCCTGCCGGGTGACCGCATCAAGTACGTCGACAAAGTCCTGTACGTAAATGGTGTCCCGCAGTCTCAGGAGTTGCTGGTCAAGCTGCCACCGTCCCGTCCAGAGCGTCTGGTGATGGAAGAAAACCTGGATGGCGTCCAGCATCAGATTTTCCGTGACGTTTACCGCAGAGGTATTGTTGGGGAGTGGGTAGTGCCAGAAGGACACTACTTCATGGTGGGTGATAACCGTGACAACAGCAACGACAGCCGCTACTGGGGCTTTGTCGCTGACGACCTGCTGGTCGGTAAAGCGTTTGCGGTTTGGATGCACTGGCCTACACTGTTCAGCATCCCTGATTTCGGGGACGCCCGACAGATTAAATAAACAAGGAGGATGGGATGAGTAAGATGCGTGACCGACAAACAGGTGCTTCTCTGCTCTCCATCATGATCATCCTGATCATTGGCGGTGTATTCTTTTCCGTAGGCTTTAAGCTGTATCCCGCGTATTTTGATTACAAGCTGGTTGATTCGGTGCTCACGGATGTCAGTACTGACCAGGGTGAACTCTCCAAACCGCTGATACGGCTGCGCCAGGATGTGCAGAAAAAATTCCGTATCAATCAGGTCAAACTGCCAGAAAAGGATTCACTGGTGATCCGGCAGGAGAGGGGCATCGTCTACTTCGACCTTGATTACGAAGTACGGGTGCCAATGTTCTTTAACGTAGACGCCGTTGTCTCGTTCAATAAGCAATACGAAGCTGTAAAACCTTGATCAAACCTATTACTGAATTGATGCGCAAGCTGGGCTATGAGTTTTCGGACGCCAGCTTGCTCGAACTTGCGCTGACCCACCGCAGCTGTGGCAAGCGCAACAACGAACGCCTGGAGTTCCTGGGCGACTCTATCCTTAACTTCGTTATCGCCGAAGACCTGTATGACCGCTTTCCGCAAGCCCGTGAAGGCGAGCTGAGCCGTTTGCGTGCCGGACAGGTAAAAGGTGAAACCCTGGCCGAAATTGCCCGTGAACTGGGCTTTGGTGACTATCTGCGTCTGGGCTCCGGTGAGCTGAAGAGCGGCGGCTTCCGCCGTGATTCCATCCTGGCCGATTCCGTAGAGGCGGTCATCGGTGCGATCTACCTGGACAGCGACATGGAAACCGTGCGCGGATTTATCCTGCGCTGGTACAGCGAGCGTCTGGAAAAGATCAACCTCAAGCAGAGCCAGAAAGACTCGAAAACACGTCTGCAGGAGTTCCTGCAGTCACGTCGTATTGCATTGCCGAAGTACGAACTGGTGAAAGTCGAGGGCGAAGCCCACGATCAGACCTTTTATATCCTCTGCCATGTGGAAATGCTGGAGGCGCCAACCCACGGTACTGGCAGCAGCCGCCGCCAGGCCGAGCAGGAAGCCGCACGGGCAGCCATTGAACAACTACAGGTGGAGAAGTCCTGATGGGCGAAGATCTTTCCTATCTGCTGGAACCGCAGAATCCTGACCAGCGTTGTGGCTTCGTTGCCATCGTCGGTCGCCCGAACATGGGCAAATCAACCCTGATGAACCACATTCTGGGTCAGAAACTGAGTATCACTTCGAAAAAGCCGCAGACCACCCGTCACCAGATTATGGGTATCAAGACTGAAGGTGATCTGCAGGTGATCTACGTCGACACCCCGGGATTACACAAAGACGACGGTAAAAAAGCGCTGAACCGCTACATGAACAAGGCCGCGTCCGACGCCCTGCGTGACGTGGACCTGGTGGTGTTCATGGTTGACCGTACCGCCTGGACCGAAGAGGACCAACTGGTGCTGGAGAAGCTGGAGCGTGCCCGTTGCCCGGTCATCCTGGTGGTAAACAAGATCGACAGCCTGAGTGATAAGAACTCTCTGTTGCCACATCTGCAGGCCCTGTCTGAGAAGATGGAGTTCGCGGAGATCATGCCGATGTCAGCTACCGACGGTCACAACGTTGAGCAGCTGGAGAAGATCATTGCATCCCACATGCCGAAGGGTATGCACTACTTCCCGGAAGATCAGGTGACCGACAAGAGCTCCCGCTTCCTGGCGGCTGAGCTGGTGCGTGAAAAGCTGATGCGCAACCTCGGTGATGAAGTGCCGTACGGTACCACCGTGGAGATCGAAGAGTTCAAATACGACGAGCAGAAGAAGCTGACCACCATCAGTGCACTGATCCTGGTGGAGCGTGATGGTCAGAAACGAATCGTTATCGGTGATAAGGGTAGCCGTCTGAAAACCATCGGCCGTGATGCCCGTCTGGATATGGAACGTGCCTTCGACAGCAAGATCATGCTCAACCTGTGGGTGAAAGTCCGTCGTGGTTGGGCTGACGACGAACGTGCCCTGCGCAGTCTCGGGTATAACGACAAAGATTGATGGAGTACGTCGTTGATGGTCAGGCCGCCTATGTGCTGCATGGACGGCCTTACCGCGATACCAGTCTGCTGGTCGATTTCTTTACCCTGGAACATGGCAAAGTCAGTGCTGTGGTCCGCGGCGCCAAACGCCCCAACTCTAAGTTACGTCCTGTTATTCAACCCTTTCTGCCGTTGCAGATCGGCTGGCGGGGCCGTCAGGATCTGAAGAACCTGACCCTGGCCGAGCCGGTGGACGCCAATCCGTTTTTGACCGGCAATGCCCTGATGTGTGGGCTCTATGTGAACGAGCTGCTGGAGCGTCTGCTGCAACCGCTGGATCCGCATCCCCACCTCTACGTCTATTATCAGTATGTGATCAACGAGCTGCGCAGTGGCGAGGATATCGAGGGTGCGTTGCGCACCTTTGAGCGTCGCCTGATGATGGAGCTGGGCCATGCACCGGATCTGACTGGCCTCGAGCCCGATGGGATCTACGTCTATGAACCAGGGCAGGGTGTGCAGCGTATTGCACAACCGACAGATCAGAATAGAATG
Organism: Pontibacterium sp.; assembly: GCF_964228735.1. GTDB lineage: Bacteria > Pseudomonadota > Gammaproteobacteria > Pseudomonadales > Balneatricaceae > Pontibacterium. The sequence continues at coordinate 11,804 of NZ_CAXRBQ010000010.1, forward strand.
CGGTGTTTCTATGGACGACATCTGCAGGCGATAGAGCAGGATAGCTACGATCAGCGGGTGGTCCGTCAGGCCGCCAAGCGTCTGATGCGCCTGCTGATCGACCAGTTGCTGGGTGATAAACCACTGCGCAGTCGCGAGTTGTTCCAGAAACGCTGATACCACCGGACACAAATAGGTCCGGGGCAACCAAATTAAGGAGTTCGCTGTGATTGAACCAAGCCGTCTGTTGCTGGGTGTAAATATCGACCATGTGGCTACGCTGCGTCAGGCGCGTGGCACCCGTTACCCGGATCCTGTGCAGGCTGCTGCGCTGGCAGAAGAGGCCGGTGCCGACGGTATTACCGTTCACCTGCGTGAAGACCGTCGTCACATCCAGGACCGCGACATCTATATGCTGGCGGAAACTCTGCAGACCCGCATGAACTTCGAGATGGCGGTGACCGATGAGATGATCAGCATCGCCGAGAAGGTTAAACCTGCGCACGCCTGCCTGGTACCGGAGAAGCGTGAAGAGCTGACCACTGAAGGTGGCCTGGACGTGGTGGGTCAGGAAGCGCGTATCAAGGAAGCCTGTGACCGCCTGAGTGCAGCGGGTGTGGAAGTGTCCCTGTTTATCGACCCGGAACCGGCCCAGATTGACGCGACGATCCGTTGTGGTGCCCCCGTGATCGAACTGCACACCGGTGGTTACGCTGATGCTGAAACCGCAGCCGAACAGGCAGAAGAGCTGAAACGTATCCGTGAAGCCGCAGCCTACGCCTTCCAGAAAGGTGTGATTGTGAATGCCGGTCATGGCCTTCATTACCACAATGTGGAACAGATCGCTGAGATTCCGGAACTGAACGAACTGAACATCGGCCACGGCATCATCGCCCGCGCTGTGTTTGTCGGTATGAAAGAAGCGATTGCTGAAATGCGCCGCCTGATGATGGAAACCCAGGCCCGCGTTCAGCCTTTGCGAGATGCGATCCGTAAATGATCTTTGGCATCGGCACGGACATTCTTCAGATCAGTCGGATCGAACGCTCTCTGGCACGCACCCCGCGCCTGCCGGAGCGAATCCTGACGCCGACTGAGCTGGAGAAATTCCGTGTCAGCCGCCAACCTACGGTTTTCCTGGCTAAGCGATTCGCTGCCAAGGAAGCTGCAGTCAAAGCGCTGGGCACCGGTATTGGTCGGGGCATCAGCTGGCAGCACTTTGAAACCAGTCACGATGACTGGGGCAAACCGTTGCTCACCCTCAACGGCGCCGCCCTGGAGCGCGCGCAGGAGCGTGGTATCGCCGCCATGCACCTCTCCTACAGCGACGAGCAGGAATACGTTGTGGCCTTTGTGGTCGCCGAGACCGCTTGATCCTGAGCAACTTGTGCTCAGTTCCTGAATGACCGTTTGATCCCCTGAACTACACTGAGAATAAGCGCCAGTGAGTATTTACTTGCCGGTAAGCAATGATTCAGTGGGGTACGTCATGAACACCATTCTTCTACCGGTGGATCTTTCCTCTAGTACCGGGTTGCTTTACGAAAAAGCCGTCAGCATGGCAAAAGCCTTTGCCAGCACTGTCTACCTGATCCATGTGGTCATCCCCAACGAAGATACCAGCAGCAAAGATAAGAAAGAGATGGGGCGGGAGTTTGCCGATGAATCTCAGGCCCTGAACCGCTTGGCGACCGGCCTTAGAGATGAAGGGATCGAAACCCATGCGTTACTGATGGAAGGCGTGGCGTCTAAGGTGATTCTGGAGGAGGCGAAGCGGCTGGGGGCTGACCTGATTATTTTGGGCAGTCACGGACACGGCGCACTGGTGGGCACCCTGATGGGGGATGTGAGCCAGGCGGTTACACGCGAGACATCCTGTCCGGTGTTGATTGTGCCGACGCGGAGTTAATAAGCAGCACCCGTTCACACCTTGTGCAGCAGGCGTGGTCACAGTTGGTCGCTTTCTATAGGGCCACCTGGGTATCGGCGTGCACTTTTCTTGTGCTTTACAGGCGTCAAAGGTATTATCCCGACTTGTCTTGTAGGGTATATAAAACCCGTTTTTTAGTTGTTTTAATTATATTCTTGTAACCCCCGGGTGAATTTATGAGCGTGGAATTTCCGACCATTGAAGATTATGTCGGCCAGACACCACTGGTACGCCTGCAGCGTATCGGCCAGGGACGGGGCAACACCATCCTTTGTAAGCTGGAGGGCAACAATCCTGCCGGTTCCGTAAAGGACCGTCCGGCGCTCAGCATGATCCAGCTGGCGGAAGAGCGCGGTAAGATCGAGCCGGGTGACACGCTGATCGAAGCAACCTCCGGTAACACCGGTATTGCGCTGGCGATGGCGGCGGCAATCAAAGGTTACAAGATGATCCTGATCATGCCGGACAACAGCAGTGCCGAGCGCAAAGCGTCTATGACTGCGTATGGTGCCGAGCTGATCACCGTGACCAAGGAAGAGGGCATGGAAGGCGCCCGTGACCTGGCACACCAGATGCAGGAAGAGGGTAAAGGCAAGGTGCTGGACCAGTTCGCCAATCTGGACAACCCGGAAGCACACTACCGTGGCACCGGCCCGGAGATCTGGCAGCAGACCCAGGGCACCGTTACCCACTTCGTCAGCTCCATGGGCACAACCGGTACCATCATGGGCACCTCCCGTTTCCTGAAAGAGCAAAACAGCGACGTACAGATCGTCGGTCTGCAGCCGTGTGAAGGTGCGCAGATTCCGGGTATCCGCCGCTGGCCGCAGGAGTACCTGCCAAAAATCTTTGACGCCTCCCGTGTGGATCAGGTGATCGATATCAATCAGCAGGAAGCGGAAGACACCATGCGTGCCCTGGCACGTGAAGAGGGGATTTTCTGTGGCGTTTCCTCCGGTGGCGCTGTGGCGGGTGCATTGCGTCTGGCCGAGCAGGTTGAAAATGCAGTAATCGTCTGCATTATCTGTGACCGAGGCGATCGCTACCTTTCAACCGGTGTTTTTAACGCGGAATAACGCACAAAACATCAGTGAGAAAGGGAGCCTTGGGCTCACTGCTGTCCCATAGTTTTTGATCATAAAGGGATCCTCAGTTGAGGATCCCTTTTTTGCTTATCTGGTGGCTCTGGATTTAATAGCTCAACCAGTGGTTTTCGCTCAAATAAACTCACCTGAAGTACCCGCATGATGCGT
>NZ_CAXRBQ010000011.1:0-28645 GCF_964228735.1 Pontibacterium sp.
CACCATGGGAACAGCCCACTCTTCAAAGGCGTTGCCGCCCTGCGTCTCAATCCATTCTGCCATTGTCGCATCTACCGGATCATCCGGCACGCCAAAAGGCAGTTTTGTTATGATCACTTCGGTCAAATAGTGCCCGGGCAGATCCACACCCTCTGCAAACGACGCCAAACCAAAAATAATGCTGGCCTCGTCCTTATCAATCTGTTTCTTGTGGCGGGAGATAATCTCGTGTTTTGCCAGATCCCCCTGAACAAGGACGCTATTCTTAATGGAATCGGGCAATCGTTCAAGCACTGTAAACATCTGTCGCCAGGAACTGAACAATACAAGCGCCGCTTTTGCCTTCGGCAGCTGCTGATCGAGGTATTCCGCCACCTCTTCGGTGTGCTCATCCGGGTTCTTCGGATCGGTACGCATCGCCGGTACGTAAAGCTCACCGCAGCTATAGAAATCGAATGGGCTCGCCAAACGCTCGTAGGTGGCCCCGTCCGGCAACCCCAGATCGTTGCTCAGACGGGAGAACGTACCCAGCGCAGTCAACGTCGCCGAGGTAAGGACCGCACCATAACAAGCCTGCCACAGATGCTCGCGCAACGTATCCGCTGCGGAAACCGGGCTACTGCGACACTCCATGTCATCACCATCTAAGGTTTCCACGGCGCTGATCCAACGTGCAGTGGGTGATTTTCCTTCCGGATCCGGCTTGGCGTATGACCGTGTCAGCCAGTAAACCGACTGCGCCCGGGACAGCAACACACCCACCTGCGGATACCAGCGCTCAGCAATATCCTTCTGGATATCCGCGATCTCCCCGTCCATAGACTCCTTCAGCAGATCCACGATCTGCTCAAATTTCAGCACCACTTTCTCAGAGGACGCAGCGATACCGGAACAGACATCGCGAATTTCGGGCGGCAACACGCCCTGCGCAAAACGAAAACGCTTTTCACCCTTGCCGATGCGCTCCCGGAACATACCATCCAGAATCTGCTGCATCTGCTCGAGACCCGTTTCCATATCACCAAACGGCGTTGCAAGCTTTTGCACATAGTCGGTCAATACAATGTGACCACCACAATCCTGCAGCATCTTATTCAGTGTACGCGTGGTCTTGCTCAACCAACGCTGAGAACCTCGCACCCGCATACTGTAGGCGAAGTGCCCCGTGGTCTTGTCACCAAGGTGATGGCCTTCGTCAAAGATATAAACGGTATCTGCAGGGTCTGGCAGAATTGCACCGCCACCCAGCGAGAGATCAGCCAAGACCAAGTCGTGATTTGCTACGATCAGGTCGACACTGTCCAGCGCCTGACGTGCCTGGAAGAATGGACAGATACTGAAGTGCGGACAACGCCGGTTGGTACACTGCAGGTGGTCACTGGTCAGCGGCTGCCAGACATCGTCTGCAACTGCATCTTTTAACGAATCACGATCACCGTCCCAACGCCCGGAAGCAAACTCATCCAACAGCGTCCGGTATTGCTCGACTACTTCAGGATCAAGCTTACGGGCGATTTCATCTTCATACAGCGCTATCTGACCAAGTTCGCCCTGATCTTCAAGATGCCTTTCAGCTTGTGACAGGCAGAAATAACGGCCGCGCCCTTTCGCCAGGGAGTAACGCACCACCAAACCGGCATCGGAAATTAGCTGCGGCAGGTCTTTTAGCACCAGCTGTTCCTGCAACGCTACCGTTGCGGTTGCAACCACTACCTTCTTCTTGCGGGACTTCGCGATAGGCACAGCGGAGAGCAGGTATGCCAGTGTTTTACCGGTACCTGTTCCTGCTTCGACTACACAGATATGACTTTCGCCGTCGCGTTCCCCTTCTGAGGTTTGCTTGATACCACCAAGGGTGCGGGCGATGTGTGCAACCATCTGCTTCTGGCTCACACGAGGCTTCAGTCCACGGTTTTGCAAAAAGGCGCTGTAAGCAGACTGAATTTCAGATTTTAGATTTTTATCGAGCAACGCCGGAGTCCAACTAGGTTTTGCGCAATCTTATCAAAACACTGGATATATAAACAGAAGTTGCTTTACAGAATCCGAATACTGTATATAATCACAGATACTGTATAAAAAAACAGATACAATTATGAAGCTGACTAAAAGACAAACGGAAGTTCTGGACTGCATCAAGCACTATATCGTAACCACCGGCTACCCGCCGACCCGTGCCGACATTGCACGCGAGCTGGGCTTCCGGTCTGCCAATGCAGCCGAAGAACATATGAAAGCCTTGGCGCGCAAAGGCGCGATTGAGATTATTCCTGGCACCTCCCGCGGCATCCGCGTCCCTTCTATGGAAGAAGAGAAAGACGAAGGCCTGCCCGTGATTGGCCAGGTTGCAGCAGGCTCTCCAATCCTGGCACAGGAACATATTGAAGATCACTGCACAATCTCTTCCGACTTTTTCCACCCGAAGGCGGATTACCTGCTGCGCGTGCGCGGCATGAGTATGAAAAACATCGGTATTCTGGACGGCGACCTGCTGGCAGTTCATCAGTGCCAGGACGTGCGAAACGGACAGATCGTTGTTGCCCGAATTGAAGACGAAGTGACTGTAAAACGCTTCCAGCAGGAAGGCCACATGGTGTACCTGATCGCTGAAAACGAAGAGTTTGATCCGATTGAGGTCGACCTTCGCGAGCAGAACCTGGCGATTGAAGGACTGAGCGTTGGCGTTATAAGGAGAGGAAATGACTTATGATCGGCTACCAAACTGCAGCACCTAAACTGATTCGCCCAGCCGCAACCATGCACAAACCAGTGGTTGCGCCTGTAAAGCAGAGCACAAACAACTCCGGTAAAGTGACTGAGATCATCATGCGTGATGACGAACTTAGCAACATGCCGATGCTGATGCCACTGCTGGCCCAACTCAGCCGCGATGACCGCTGGTTCGTTTGGGTTGCACCACCGGTTGTCCTGCCGAAAGCACTGCTTGCCGATGCGGGTATCGATCTGAGCAAAGTCATCCTACTCAAACCAGATGAGAACCACACCGTTTACGATCTATCTCGCCAGGCTCTCAAAGCAGGCACATGCCACGCTGTCATCACTTGGCCTGGATATCTTTCCGAAGAGGAACTGAACGACCTTGAAGATGCTGCACGCGAAGGTGCCAGCCACGGCATCGTAATTCGCGGTCGTCACAACGCCTGATTGGTGACGATTACAGATCCAGCTCTCGATAAAGGGATTTTTTCAGCCAACAGAGGGACCTGATTGGCATGAGAGAACGACAACACACCACAAACAAAAAACCGCCCGCCCAGCACCGTTGTCTATCCTGGATTCTTCCGGTCCAAAGCAACACCTACCCAACGAACGATTTACCGCGCTGAACGCTTACCCAGCGCTCGCGACTTGATACTTCTGACGCTAATGAATTGTTGGCTGAGGCTCAGCCGGTGCCTCACCCGCTGGCGAGAGACTGTAACCAGATTCTGCCACCATCTGTACGCCTGCGGTCAGCATCATACGCCCCACATCCACGTACTTCTCATCCAGCGTGTCACGCAATTCATCCGAGAATGCCACAACCATCAATGGCTCACCGTCCTCTTCAGCACGACGGATTGCCAGATCACCATTCTCCAGTTCAACTATTTCCAGCAGCGTTTCCAACTTCGAATCCACTGACACTGATTTACCACTCCTGCATGCCGGTACGAAGGCGCTCGATCAACGCGCGCATCTCATCCAGCCAGCTTTCATATTCATTGATGATCTGCCCATCTTCGGCATGATCAGGATTTACCTGCACCACGTGGATCTCTGACACACTACTGGTTTCAGTCACAGCAGCACGCTTATCACTGCCGTGCCAGCACGCTTCATAGGCCGCCAGCATCTTGTGCAGCCAACTGGTGTCGTTTTTTTCCAGCTGACCCAGCTCTTTCAGCTCGGCACCTTCGAAGCCCGCTTTTTCAAACTGCTCCATCAGCGCACGATACCCCACGAAGTGTTCGGTATCGATACGGTACAGTTCAGCAACCTCACGCAAAAATGAGTCGTAAGCGGACGCCAGATGAAACAGAACAGACTCGTTGTAGGATTCGATCAGCGCATGCTTACTCCAACCCGTCGAATTCTGTGCCTCTTTCAACGCACCGATATGGATGCGGGCAAAATTCAGTTTCTGGTTTGTCCTTGCCAGATAGATACCGCTCATCAACGTCCCCTAAACCTGTACAGGTTTGTTATTTTTTCGTGGTTTTCTTCGCCGCTTTCTTCGGCTTTGGCTGTTCCTCAACCCACTTGCCGTCAACGTAATATGCCTTCCAGCCGGTCGCCTTGCCGTTGACCTCTGTCATCACATACTGCTCTTTGGTTTTCCGGCTGTATCGGATAATGGCCGGATTACCTTCAGCATCCTGCTGCGGCGCGGAGAACAGGAACTCGTATTTTGGATCAATTTCACTCTTGTGAGGAATGATCTCGGACACTTTAGGTGCACGGGTTTCGCGATTTTTCGGGAACTGACTCGCCGCGAGGAACAGACCACTGGCGCCATCGCGCAGAATGTAGGTGTCTTCCACCTTCTCACACTGCAGCTCAGGCATTGGTACCGGATCCATCTTCGGTGGCGCTGGCTCGCCGTTTTTCAGCAGCTTACGTGTGTTCTTACACTCCGTGTTGGTGCAACCGAAGAACTTGCCGAAACGACCGGTCTTCAGCTGCATCTCGCTGCCACACTTGTCACACTCGATGCTTGGGCCATCGTAACCTTTCAGACGGTACTCACCGGTTTCCACCTCGAAACCGGAACAGTCTGGGTTGTTACCACATACATGCAGCTTACGACCCGCATCGATCAGGTAGGAATCCATCGCTGAGTCACACAGCTTACAGCGGTGCTTCTTACGCAAAATACGGGATTCTTCCTCGTCGTCGCCATCTACGCTGACAACTTCATCACCCGGTACTAGGTTGATGGTGCACTTGCAGCGCTCTTTCGGCGGCAGGCCATAACCGGAACAACCCAGGAAGACACCGGTACTGCCGGTGCGGATCATCATGTTCCGACCGCAGTCAGGGCATGCAATGTCCGTTTCGGTCGGATCGTTTGGACGCATGCCGCCTTCCGGATTCTGTGCATCATCCAAACGACGCACGAAACCTTCGTAGAAGCGGTTCAGCAGCTGGATCCAATCCGCTTCTCCACTAGCGATATCATCGAGAGATTCCTCCATACGCGCCGTGAAACTGTAGTCCATCAGATCACTGAAGTTTTCAGTCAGCCGGTCGGTAACAATGTCACCCATTTTCTGCGCGTAGAAGCGGCGGTTCTGTACCTCTACGTAACCACGATCCTGAATGGTGGATATGATCGATGCGTAAGTAGACGGACGACCAATACCACGTTTCTCCAGCTCTTTAACCAGGCTCGCTTCGGTGTAACGGGCCGTAGGTTTGGTGAAGTGCTGTTTTGGATTCAGTTCGGCCAGTTTCAGCACTTCGCCTTTCTGCACGTCTGGCAGAATTACGTCCTCTTCCCCCTTACCACGGGACGGCAGGACACGGGTATAACCATCAAAGCGCAGAATACGGCCCTTGGTACGCAATTCGAAGTCACCGGCATTCACGATAATACGAGAGCTAGTGTACTGCGCAGGCGTCATCTGACAGGCGATAAACTGGCAACGGATCAGGTCGTACAAACGCTCAGCGTCACGGTCCATACCGGTCAGCGAGGTTGGCGGTACAGTTACATCGGAAGGACGGATCGCTTCGTGTGCTTCCTGCGCGCCCTCTTTACTGGAGTAACGGTTTGGATCACCCGGCAGGTAATCGTCGCCGTAGTGTTTGCCAATATACTCACGGCACGCGGTAACTGCCTCTTCACTCAGATTGGTGGAGTCGGTACGCATGTAGGTGATATAACCGGCCTCATACAAACGCTGAGCCAGCATCATGGTCTTCTTCACGCCAAAGCCCATGCGTGTGCTCGCAGCCTGCTGCAGCGTGGAGGTAATAAAAGGTGCAGATGGTTTACTGGTTGTAGGGCGGTCTTCGCGCTTCAGAACACTGAAGGTGCTCGCACGCAGTGCATCAAGGTGCTGCTGTGTTTCCGCTTCAGAACCGGGACGAAACTCTTTGTCACCCTGCTTAGCCACCTGCAGGCGCAGCGGTTCACCGGCATCGGTCGCGGTGTCTGCGTGCACCTCCCAAAACTCTTCTGGGATAAAGGCGCGGATCTCACGTTCGCGCTCGACTACCAAGCGTACAGCAACAGATTGCACGCGACCGGCAGACAGACCACGGGCGATCTTCTCCCACAACAGTGGAGAGACCATGTAACCCACTACGCGGTCCAGGAAGCGACGCGCCTGTTGGGCGTTAACACGGTCCATATCCAGTGCGGAAGGCGCCTCAAACGCGTTCTGGATCGCTTTCTTGGTGATTTCGTTGAACACCACGCGACTGTAGCGGGATTCGTCACCGCCAATCGCTTCGCGCAGGTGCCATGCAATTGCTTCCCCCTCACGGTCCAAATCGGTCGCGAGATAGATTTGATCAGCGGACTTGGCCAAGCGGCGCAGCTCTTCAACAACCTTTTCCTTACCCGGAAGAATGTCGTAATTGGCTTCCCAATTGTTTTCCGGATTTACCCCCATCCGGGTAATTAGCTGCTCTTTCGCTTTGCGCTTTTTATATACGGCTTTTTCTTCCGGAGACATTTTCCGGGTCAGCGCGGCCTGCTTCGCCCGCTCTTTAGGATCACTTTTGGGCCCACTGCCACTCGTAGGCAGGTCACGGATGTGACCTACACTTGATTTTACAACGTACTGATTACCAAGATATTTATTAATGGTCTTGGCTTTGGCTGGTGACTCTACTATTACCAGTGACTTTCCCATGCGGGCATGATCCTTCAGGAGAACGACTTAAACTAAATTTCGGTGCATTATATAAGTACTGAAAATGCTGCGGTCAAGAAAGAATTGGTTTTTTCCTTCCCTTAATTAGGCTAATACACTTTACCGGACACGTTATTAAAGGGACAATTCGGCTGCTTTTTTCATCTCAATTTAATGGGTGTTTAGTAAGAAAATCCTATGCTGCAAGACAATCTGCTGTATGTCATTTTAATCTGTGTCGTTGGGATAATTGCCATCACGGTCAACTATCTGATCTCCACACGTGAGCAGCAAGCCGAGGCCAAAGAAAACCGCCTTAAGTGGCTGAAACAGCAGTGTGAGACGGTATTTGCAGCGCTTCGCGTACTGCGTGAAGTGGACTGCAACCCAGAGATCATCGACAAACTGAACGTTCACGCGATGGCGCTCTACGATGAACTCGCCATGCTGGCACCCGACTCAGATTTGCTGGCAAGCATGACGCAGTTAAAAGAGACTGCGGATCAGGCCCTGCCAGCCGAACATATGCTGGATAGTGACCGCGCATTAAAGCGTGTGCAGATCTATATCAACTTTGTTGAAAAACTGATTTTGCAGATGGCCTACGCCGGAAAAGTCAGCCCGGCCTTGGCAAAAAGTTACCGCCGCGACCTTCACCTACTAAAAATTACTGTAGTTGCTGACGCCCACATTCACCAGGGTAGCAACCTGTTGGCCCAGGGCGATAAAAACACTGCACTGTCCCATTTCAAGCATGCAAAAGCGATTTTACTTAAAGGCACCATCTCACATCAGGACCGCGCCGATCGCCTGGAGCGTGTTAACCACGAAATTGAGAAGATTCAACCGCGCCGCAACCACGGTCGCGGCACACTTGCCGACAGTATCGACAAACTGATGTAACAAAACCTGCGATTCAAGATGTGATCATCTTGAATCGCGGAACAGACTCTCCACCGTCAACAGACACGGTTTCACAAAACATTTCCAGTGGGCGAACCCAAACACCTTCGTCGCCATAGCACTGCTTGTAAACCACCAGCCACTCTTCGGTTTCAGAGTGTCGCGCACAGTGCAGCACTTCGTATTCCGCCCCTTTGTAATGCTTATATCGCCCCGGTTGCGGGAGATCGGTTGCTTTCATGCTACTTCCTTTGATTATTTTTACCTAAGCGACTGCCACCGCTTAATGATCAGACTTTTGCCTCAACAATACGGTCCAGCTGTGTTTTGATCAGCTCCAGATCGTCAAAGGTACCCTCTTCATCCCAGTGCGCAGTCACGTGGATATGGGTAGATTCGATAGACGATACTCCCGTTGGCAGCGCATCGATCACCTCTTTCAACAACTGCTGGCTCGCCTCTGAAAGCACACCCTCACCAAAGCCCCAGCTCCAGCCGTCCGGCAGACCGTCATTGGCAATCGCTTCAACACGGAATGCATGCCAAGGCTGCAGCAGCGCAGCCGCTTTTTTATCCATATTGTGACGATAGAGGCGATAAGCCATCACCGAGTATTTTTCAGCGTCCACCTCGCCTGCGGCCCTAGGCGCGGTAAGCCTTACCATCTGCACCTGAAACCCCATAGGCTTGGCTTTTGCTCGTAACTGGGCCTGGAAACGCTGTCTTGGTGTCGGCATCACCCACATAATTGAACCAACCAAAGACAACATAACCACAATGATGATTGCCCATTTCATATAAACTCTCCGATGTTGATGGTGATCAAAGCCTCGCCACGCCGGCGGCGGCTCCCTATGCTACTCTCTAAGTGAGTCAAACAGAAGGAATGCGATATGAGCCTGTACGGAAAAATTCTTCTAGCCCTAGACCTCTCCGCCGAATGCGATCAACTGATCGGAAAGGCCCGGGAGATAGCTTCCGCAAACTCAGCTGAGCTGTACCTGCTACATGTGATTGAGCCGCTCAGTTTTGCCTATGGCGGCGACGTACCGATGGACCTGACCACTATCCAGGAACAGCTGGACGAGCATGCTCACAGCCGCCTGAAAAAGTACGCTGAGAAGATGGACTATCCGGTCAAAGAGCAGATGGTTATTACTGGTCATACCGAAACTGAAATCCACCGACTGGCAAAGGAAAAAGAGATTGATCTCATCGTTGTCGGCAGCCATGGCAGACACGGCTTGGCGCTTCTGTTGGGCTCCACTGCCAACAGCGTTTTGCATGGCGCAAGCTGCGATGTACTGGCCGTCCGCGTACACGAGGAAAAATAGCGCTGCAAGCTGACAGATACAGATAGGGCAGTCTTTCGACTGCCCTTTTTTGTTTTATCTGTAGTCAGGCATCGCCTTCCTGCATCGCTTCAAGCTCCACCCAGCGCTCCATCAGCGCTTCTACCTTCTCCTCCTGAGTCTGCAACTCAGCAAGTTTGTCGGACACCAGCTGATGGTCTTTTTGGTAAAAATCAGGTGCCGCTGTTTCTTCCTGCAGCGCAGCCAACGCAGTTTCCGCCTCTTCCAGCTGCTCCGGCAGGCTATCCAGCTCACGCTGCAACTTGTAGCTCAGCTTTTTCTTGGCTTTAGGTGCAGCTTCGGCCTTAGACTTCTCAGCCGCTTTCGGCTGCGGTTTAGCCTTCACCTCTTCCACCGGCTCAGGACGCTGGCGCAGCCAATCGTTGTATCCGCCCACATATTCACGTACCCGGCCGTTGCCTTCAAACGCCAGAGTGCTGGTCACTACGTTGTCGAGGAATGATCGATCGTGGCTTACCAGCAGGACGGTTCCGTCAAAGTCCAACAGGATCTCTTCCAACAATTCCAGGGTTTCAATATCCAGGTCGTTGGTCGGTTCGTCGAGCACCAGAATATTGGCGGGCTGACTAAACAGCTTGGCCAGCATCACACGGTTACATTCCCCCCCGGATAACGCTTTCACTGGTGTGCGGGATCGCTCTGGCGAGAACAGGAAATCGCTCAGATAGCTGATCACATGGCGCTTGCGACCATTGAGCTCGATGCTCTCACGGCCCTGGGCGATGTTGTCGATGATGCTCTTTTCCATATCCAGCTGGCTGCGCAGCTGGTCGAAGTAAGCAACTTTCAGATTGGTACCAACACGCACATCACCTCGCTCGGGATTCAGCTTGCCAAGAATGATGTTCAGCAGCGTACTCTTACCGGCACCGTTTGGACCAATCAGACCTACACGGTCACCACGCTGCAACAGGAAATCCAGGTTGCTAATCAGACTGCGTCCGTCATAGGAATGAGACACCGCGGTCAGTTCAGCAACCAGCTTACCGCTCTTCTGCGCCTCTTCCATATTGAATTTGGCTTTGCCCTGACGGTTACGACGATCCGCACGTTCGTTACGCATCGCTTTCAGCGCACGTACACGCCCTTCATTACGGGTGCGGCGTGCCTTGATACCCTGACGAATCCACGCCTCTTCCTGGGCCAAACGCTTGTCGAACAGCGCATTGTTACGCTCTTCCTCTTCCAGCAGCTTCTCTTTCTGCTCAAGGTAGGTGGTGTAGGAACCCGGGAAGGAGGTCAGAACACCACGGTCGAGCTCAACAATACGGGTCGCCAGTTTTTCGACCAGTGCACGGTCGTGCGAAATGAACAACAAGCCGCCGTTAAAGTTCAGCAACTGCTGCTCCAGCCACTCGATGGTTTCGATATCCAAGTGGTTGGTCGGCTCGTCCAGCAACAGCAACTGTGGCTCCTGCACCAACGCTGCGCCCAACGCGGCACGACGCCGCCAGCCACCGGACAGTTGGGACATCAGTTTGTCACCCGGCAGGTTCAGACGATCCAGAATCTGCTGTACGCGCTGCTCAAGATGCCAGCCGTCGAGCGCTTCTATCTTATGCTGCAACTCTTCCAGTTCAGACAGGTCTGCGCCATCTGCCTTGGCCGCCAGCTCATCGTAAGCTTCACGCAGCACCACGATATCTGCCAGACCTTCACTCACCACTTCACGTACGCTACGCTCATCTGCGGCGGGCATCGCCTGCGGCAGTTCCGCAATACGACAGGCCGGATCACACCAGAATTCGCCGCTGTCGGTTGCCTGCTTGCTGCCTATCACTTTCAGCAGGGTAGACTTACCAGCACCGTTCAGTCCGACCAGCGCCACGCGCTCACCCGGATCGATCTGGAAATCCACATGATCCATCAACGGCTTAGCGCCAAATGCTACAGAAACTTTGTCTAGACGAATTAGGGGCATAGTACTCTCTGGTGCAACCACAATTTGGGAGCGCATATTCTACTTGAAAAACACTCATCAAGGGCAAAAACCATTTAATTCCCGCTCTCTCCTGCCGTATAAATACGTATGACCTCGGCCCATCGCTTTTTGAACTTACCCGGCCGAGGGGATACTAAGATTCTTATCAAGCTTCAATGAGTTCCGGGATATGCCGCAATATTGCCGGATGTGGTTATACTCATGAGTAATGCGGACCACAATGCAGCAATGATGCAGCAAAAAGGATGCCCACCATGCGACGCTTTGCGCTTTGCCTAACCCTGGCCATTACCGCTCCATTAAGCCAGGCGACGACTCTTGACCAACAGCGTGTGCAGTTCAAAGCCAGTTACGAACTCATAAAACACGGCAAACTCACCTCTTTACAGAAAGCGCCCGACTCCCTGAAGGAGTATGCGCTGTACCCGTACCTGGAATTTGAACTCAACAAAAAAAACCTAAGCCACACCAAGCAAGCCCAGATCGACAGTTTCGCCAAACGTTATGCCGACACCCCACTACCGTGGCAGCTTAATCGCGCTTGGCTGTCTTACCTGTATAAAAACAAGCGCTGGAAAGATTACCGAGCAGCCTACAAGCAACACCCGGTAAAAAACGACCTCTACAGCTGCCGCTTGCAGGTAGCCCGACTCAAGAGCGGCGCTAAAAAACAAGCACTTAAAGCAGCTGAGTCCCTATGGCTGGTGCCACACTCCCAGCATGACGCATGCGACCCGCTGTTTGATGCCTGGAAGAAAACCGGACAACCTAACTCGGCACTGGCACTGAAACGTTTTTGGCTCGCCGCTGAAAAAGGCAATACGCGCCTCGCCCGCTTTATTGAGCGCTCCATTAAAAATAAAACACATAAGGCCCAAGCTGCGGTGTTCTGGAAAATCCGCAAAGATCCAACGCAAGTCGCCAAGCTCAGTAAAAAGCAGCTCACCGGAAAAGCCCGCGCAATCGCGCTCACCTATGCCTACAAGCGCTGGTCGCTCAAGGATCGAGTTGCGGCAACCAACTCATGGCTCAAGCAACGTAAAACCCTGAGTAAAGCCGAACAAAGCTATCGCGAGAGCCTGGACCGCACGCTTGGTCTGCGCCTTGCCGCCAACTACGACGAAAAAGCTGCAACCCTGATCGCAAAACTGGACCCCAACTACCAGATCAAGGACGTCACCGAGTGGCGCATCCGTGTTGCGCTGAGCCAACAGGACTGGAAACAGGTATCCCATACGATCAGCAAACTGCCTCCGAATGAGCAGGAAAACGATCGTTGGGTGTACTGGAAAGCGATCGCTGACAGCCAACTCGATAAGAGCATCCCAGTAAAGAAAAAGCTGGCCGCCGTTTCGCAAGAACGCAGCTTCTATGGTTTCCTGGCCGCAGAGCTTAATAACCAGCCATTTGCACTGAACAAGCAGTCGATCCCACTGCAGAAACCGGTGATGGGCAAACTGGAATCGATTCCAGGCCTTATTCGCGCGCGCGAACTACATCAGATGAATTTGATTGTTGCCGCCAACCGTGAATGGCGGCTGGTGGAAAAAAGCCTGAGCAAAGAGCAGAAATTGATGGCTGGCTACCTGGCCCTAAGCTGGGGCTGGCACAACCGCGCCATCAATGCCGCTATCTCCACCGGTCAGTGGGACGAGCTGAGCATCCGCTTCCCATCGCCACACAAGCAGCTATTCGAGAAAAACGCTCGTCAGCGCAAAATTGATCTGACCTGGCCGCTGGCTATTGCCCGTCAGGAAAGTGCATTTCTCAAAAATGCCAAGTCCCACGCGGGTGCCCGAGGCCTGATGCAACTGATGCCAAATACGGCTAAACGCACCGCCAGGAAGCACAAGATTCCGTACAAGCGTTTGAGCCAGCTTAATCAGCCACAGACCAATATCGCACTGGGTACCGCATACCTGGGCGAGATGTACAACCTGTTCGACAATAACAAAGCATACGCTACCGCAGCCTATAACGCCGGCCCACACCGCGTTAAGAAATGGCTAAATGACCGCGGACATCTGCCATTGGATATCTGGATCGAAACGATTCCATTTAAGGAAACCCGTCGTTACGTGCAAAACGTACTGGCGTTCCGTGTGATCTACGACCGGATGTCTGGCCGTAGCGGCAACCTGCTGAGTGACCATGAGGAAAAACTGCTCGCACTCAACGCCAAAGAGGACGATTCCAACGCCCTCTAAACAGACAAACCCTGCAATGCTATACGGATAGCCAGCCCAAGCTGGCTTCCGTATAATCCAGCCGGTTTTTATTTCCTGCGGAACGGTGGTTATGTCTCAACAGTGGATCGATATCGGTGTCAATCTGACCGATTCAGCGTTTAACAAAGACCTGGAAGATGTGCTGGAGCGCGCCGTCGAAAACGGCGTGACACAGATGATCGTGACCGGTACGACAGCGGATGAGAGCGAACAAGCTGTAGCGCTGTGCGCGAAATACCCTGAAGTATTACACTGCACCGCCGGTGTACACCCGCACTACGCCAGCGAATTCACCACAGAGACAGAGCAAGTCCTGCGCGACCTCTACAAAGAACCCTCCGTAGTCGCTGTCGGTGAAACAGGACTGGATTTCAACCGCAACTTCTCAACACCGGAACAGCAGATCAAAGCATTTGAGGTTCAATTGGAACTGGCAGCGGAGTGTGGTTTGCCGCTCTTTTTGCATGAGCGTGACGCATTCAAAACCCAGGTGGAGATGCTTAAGAGCTACCGGGATCAGATTTCCAATGCGGTCGCCCACTGCTTTACCGGCGAAAAAGAAGCACTGTACGGTTATCTGGACTTGGATCTGTACATTGGAATCACCGGCTGGATCTGCGACGAGCGCCGCGGCAGCCACCTCCACCCGTTGCTGAAGGACATCCCTACAGATCGCCTGATGCTGGAAACAGACGCCCCTTATTTGCTTCCACGCGACCTGAAACCAAAACCCAAATCCCGCCGGAACGAACCCCTGCACCTGCCGCATATCGCCCAAAAAGTCGCCTCACTGGTCAACAAACCGGTTGAGCAAGTGAGCGAAGAGACACTGCAAAATACGCGACGGTTTTTCGGTATTTAACCTGGCGTAAAGCGTACTGCCCTACCCGGCATCTGCGGGTAGGGACGCCAGGAACACACGCAACTGCTCCTCATCAAAAGGCCACCCCAACTCTTTACCGGACGCTTCATCCACCAGCACAGGAATGCGAACACCATACTGGTCCACCAGACGGTCATCTTCAGCAATATCAACCACATCCACCACAAAACGGCTTGGGTCCATATGTTGAACCAGAATCTCGGCTGCCACATCACATAGGTGACAACCCAAGGTGCTCATCAACAGCATTTCTCTCATCAATAAAATCCGCCATAACGCCGAGAAAACATATTCAGCGATGATCCTAAGGGCTCCGGACCATATTCACCAGCCCGATTTTAAGGAAATTCCTCCACCAACGATCAAGTTTCACTACCGTTCGTCGACAACAAAACAAACACTGCGCTCAAAAACCATGTCGCATAACACGCCCCTTATGCATGGAACCCACCGTTCCGCCCCAAAGGCAAAACGTGACTAAGCCCGACACATACGAGCCCGCAGGATACAAAACACCCTCGATAACGCTTACAATTCGTGGGAGATTGGCTCCGAAGCCAGAAAAGTAGCCGTGCAAACGGTTGAGCGGAAGGAAAACATGAAACCGAGTATTACGCCGATAGACCGGGAGATCCGTCTGGGCGAGGACGAGTTCATCGTCAGCAAAACAGACACTAAAGGCATCATCACCTACTGTAACCGCGTTTTTATGCACATTGCGGGTTACAGCGAAGCAGAACTTCTTGGCACCCAACACAACATCGTACGCCACCCTGATATGCCCCGCGGCGTTTTCCGCTTTCTGTGGCAAACCCTGCAGGACGGAGAGGAATTCTTCGGATACGTAAAAAACATGTGCAAAAGCGGTGCTTACTACTGGGTTTTTGCCAACGTCACTCCAGACTACGATCCCAACGGTAAAATCGTGGGTTATTACTCGGTACGCCGTAAACCCAGTGATACTGCCATCGCTGCAATTGCGCCCATTTATCAGGAGATGCTCGCCCTGGAAAAGCAGGTCGGCCCAAAAGATGCACCCGATGCATCGATCCGACTATTGCAAGAGAAGCTGGAAAGCCTGGGCACCTCATACAACGATCTGGTCATGAGCCTGGATAAATAAGCACCGCATCTATGAATAAGCATAAGAACTATCAAAACGGTACCAGTCAGGGCATTCCGATGCTGCGTACCCGTAACCGCATCATCGCCATCTCTATCCCGCTGTTGACGCTGTGTACCATAGCCACTGTAGCATTTACCTCCGGCTTTCATTGGTGGCTAATCGTACCTATGGGTTTTGCCATTGGTCTGGGTACCTATTCCTACATCAGCCAAAACCACGCTGTGGACGGCCTGGAACGTATTTTTTCCACCCTGAAAGACGCTAATAAGGGCAACCTAAGCGGACGTATCACCCGCATGGCGGGTCTTGGCGAAGTCGGCATGGTGGCCTGGGAGCTTAACGACCTGCTGGATCGCGTGGAGTCCTACCTACGCGAGGTAGATTCCTGCTTCAAACACGTTTCAGAGGGCAATTATGACCGTTTGGCGCTGTACAAAGGGCTGCCAGGACAGCTACGTCAGTCCCTTATCCGAATTAACGAATCACTTGCCAAGATGCAGGCTGGCCAGGAGTTTCTTGCTGCCAACGCATTGCACTCTGAACTGCACAACCTGAATACCCAGCACCTGATCAGAAACCTGAAGCTAACCCAGGAAGATTTGGTCAAAATCTCTGACGAGATGGCTCAGGTCGAAGATATCGCCTACCGAAACGGTGAAGTGGCCGTGGGCAGCCAGGGCGCCGTTGATGGCATGGCCACCTCCCTGAAAGGGATCATGCACAACATCCAGTCGGTCAGCGAGGTGATCCACCAGTTGGAAGAGGACAGCCAGCGTGTCACCGAGTCACTTTCCATCATCACTGATATCGCCGACCAAACCAGTCTGCTGGCGCTCAACGCAGCGATCGAAGCCGCACGCGCCGGCGAGCAGGGCCGTGGATTCGCCGTTGTAGCCGATGAAGTAAAAGCGCTGTCCAACCGCACCAAGGAAGCAGCAATTGACGTCACGCATACGATCGAAAGCTTCAGTCAACGCGTACAGGAGATGGTTGAACAGTCCGCCTCCTCAACCCAGGCAGCCACCCAGGTAACCGGCCAGATTGAGGACTTCCGCCAGCAGTTCAGCGAGATCGCAACCTCCGCAGAAGACACCAAACGTTACGTCTCTTACGCCAAAGATCGCACCTTCGGTTCGCTGGCCAAAGCCGACCACGTGATCTTCAAGCAGAACGGTTATCTGGCCCTGGATACCCGTGAAAATCGCGACCAGGAAATCACGGCGATTTCCAAAACCCACACCGAATGCCGACTGGGTAAATGGTACTACGACGGGCTCGGCGAAGAGCAGTTTCGACATACGTCTAGCTATAAGGCACTTGAACTTCCTCATGCGGCAGTGCACCATGCTGTACAGCAGGCGGTATCTTTACGCGACGAAAATTGGCAGAAACATGCCGAAATTCGCGAAAAGATCGTTGATGCCATGCGTAATGCAGAAGAAGAAAGTTACAAAATACTGCAATATATCGATGACATGATTGAGGAACGTCATTCGATAGATGGATCTGGCCAGCGCTGATTCAGCACTGAATGGCGTCACCCATGTAGTAACGGGTTAATTTCTTTCCAGCTCTGTCTCGGGAATGACGTGGACTAAGTCCATCAGTTCTATCTGTTGTGTACCGCGCTACAGAGAGGCGGATAGGCACTAAAAAAGGCGTATTTATGGAAAACAAAAGCAGCATGCTCTCCAACCCGCAAGAGTTTATTGACTACGTTAACAAGGAGACGCAGAAGGTTCTGGAAATGTTCTCCGCGACTGGCGGCGATGACATCATGAGCTCCTTCACTAAGTCCTGGACGGACCTGGCGACACGCTCTTGGGAAGATCCTTCCGTTTGGGTACGTGCGATTACCGAGTACCAGACCAGCCAGATGAACCTCTGGAAAAACCTGCTTTCTGGCAGCGCTGCTCAGAACCCAGTCGCAGAACCTGCACGTGGCGACCGCCGCTTCCAGGCTGACGAGTGGTCTCAGAATCCAGTATTCGACTACATCAAGCAGTCCTACCTGTTGACCTCCAACCTGCTGAACGAGATGGCATCCAACGCAAACCTGGATGACGGCCAGCAGAAACAGCTGGAGTTCTACACCCAGCAGTACATCGACGCAATGTCTCCAACCAACTTTGCGCTGACCAACCCTGAAGTACTGCAGCAGGCGATGGAAACCAAAGGTGAGAGCCTGGTTAACGGCCTGAAGAACCTGCTGGGCGACCTGGACAAGGGCCGCATCTCCATGACCGACGAGAGCGCGTTCACCCTGGGTGAACACCTGGCGATGACTGAAGGCTCCGTGGTATTTGAAAACGACATGTTCCAGCTGCTGCACTACAAGCCAAGCGGCGAACAGGTTTTCGAGCGTCCGACGCTGATCGTGCCGCCTTGCATCAACAAGTTCTACATTCTGGACCTGCAGCCACACAACTCCTTCGTGAAGTACTGTGTCGACCAAGGTCAGAACACCTTCCTGGTATCCTGGCTGAACCCAACGCCGGAACAAAGTGATATCAGCTGGGATGACTACGTAGGCGACGGTGTCCTGAAAGCAATTGAAGTTGTAAACAGCATTGCAGGTACCGATAAGCTGAACGCTGTAGCATGGTGTATCGGCGGTACGCTTCTGGCATCCTCTCTGGCAGTGATGGCCGCACGCAAGGACACTTCTGTAGCATCTGCAACTTTCCTGACCACCCTGACCGATTTCCAGGATCCAGGCGACTTGTGTGTCTTCATCGACAAACAGCAGGTCAAGCGTCTGGAAGATAAAGTGAACAGCAACGGTGTCCTGAACGGCCGTGAGCTGGCTACCTCTTTCAACATGTTGCGATCCAACGATCTGATCTGGTCTTACGTGGTCAACAACTACCTGAAAGGTCAGACACCACCACCGTTCGATATCCTGTACTGGAACAGCGACTCCACCAACCTGCCGGCCAATATGTATACCTTCTACATCAACAAGATGTATCTGGAAAACAAACTGGCAGAAAAAGATGGCCTGACCATCTGCGGTGAGAAAGTGGATCTGGGCAAAGTGAAGATCCCTGTGTACTTCCTGTCCACCATCGAAGACCACATCGCGCCTTGGAAAGGCACCTTTGTGGGTACCGAGCTATTCAAAGGCAACATTGAGTTCGTACTGGGTGCAAGCGGCCACGTTGCGGGGGTTATCAACCCGGCATCAAAAAACCGCCGTAACTACTGGACCAAGGGAGAGCTGGGCCAGGGTGCGGACCACTGGCTGGATACAGCCGAGAAGCAGGACGGTTCCTGGTGGCCTCACTGGTCTGAGTGGCTGAAACGTCGTGCAGGCAAGAAGGTAGAAGCGCCAGTAACACTGGGCAACGCTGAATACAAAGAGATCGAACCGGCTCCAGGCCGTTACGTGAAAGCACGCGAGTGCTAATCACACCTCTTGAATGCACACTAAAAACCGGAGCTTAGCCTCCGGTTTTTTCTTTCCCCGACCATCCTTACATGCTAGCCCCGCTTATTCTCCTCGCGCCCCAAGGGCCGGGTGACACTTTCATCACGCATTAAACCGGCAGGTCGGCCTAAATCACCACTTGGGTAATGGCACACCCCTTGAGGAAAGATTCGCGTTAAGTCCTCGCTGTATGGACGCATATCGACCGTGCCGTAGACACCCCGCTCTAGCGCCTGCTCGATTGTCTGCAGATGGCACTTAAAGATAGACCCTGTAACGGGTGCCCCGGCAACCATTCTGGATTCACGATAAAACGGATACCGTTGCGTACATCTACCATCTGGCTTACGGTTCCATTCTCCGTCCCATACTGACACCCCTTCCGCAATCACCGTGCCCTTGCTATCAAAGCAACGATCCTGCGCATCCACAGGACGGTTCTCCCCAGCACTCTTGTCCGGATGCTGCTGAATGTTATTCAGCCAGCGATCAAGCAACGCAAACGCTTCAGGCACCGGTTCGTGGGGACGACGTGTCATCCAGATCAATTGATTAGCCGCCTCCCCCTGCCCTTCGAGCAGGCGCTGTCTGGCCGATAGCGAAGCAAAGCTATGATGCATATCCAGCGTATCGTCTAGATAATGCCGTAGGTCGATGATAGGAATATCGGCATAGCCTACGAACACCTGGCCAGAGCGGTAAGCCGCCTGAATCGCAGGAAGATGCGCTTCACTGCGTGGAGCCGGGGTCTGCCCCTTATCAGGACTTAAGCGCATATTGTGCTGCCCCCACGGGGAAAAGTTGATCAGTCCGGCCATTCCGCCAATGCCACCCAATTTCCAGTAACGCTCCGGCGCCATCTGCTGCGGTGGCTTCCAACTCCCAATGTTTGCGTTCAGGTGCAGGAACTCTTTGGGGTTAATATCACCGGCTTTTAAGGCCTCCAATCCATACTGCACCCCCACATTATCCCAGGTTTGATGGGCGAAACCGTACTGATTGGTACCCAATACGTATTTCATATCATCCCAATAGGTCCAATGTTCACTTTCCAGCACATCTCGACTGTAGCGTCCGGCGTGATAGAGATAACGGGGATTGTTCACCAATGAAGTCAGCCCCCGCCATGCTTTGACACACTCATTACTACCGGAAGCCAGATGCGGTGATCTTTGACGAACGAGTAATGCCAGGTCATACAACACGTCACGCATTGTAAATTCGACCTCGGCCGCATTCAGTCCCGCGATCCGTTGACGCATTTTCCAGTCACGCCATGCAGGATTGCTGCTTGCCAGCACATCAAAGTAGTACTCAAGCAGTTCACAATCGAACACATAGTTGGTTTGCGTGATCATGTCGGGATAGGAATAAAGCGGGATAGCCGCGTCCAGTAATCCGGGCAGGTTCTGAGCAATCAGGTACTGCTGAATTGCACCACCCGAGCCGCCGATTCCCACCGTATACTCCGGCTCACCGTAACGCGCTATAAATTGCCGCTTCACCCGCGCTGCAGTTTCTTCTGCCAACCAGATGTTGTAGTGATTTGACGTTTGATTTGCCGTTGAATAGGCAACGGCATAGCCATCACTCAGTTGCGCTTTTCGTCGTTTGAGCAAGCCCTCAATGGCCAACCGCCCCTGCACTTTCCCAATCCCGACGCCACCGCGGAATTGATAGATCAAGCGCTTATTCCACAATGCCGGATCCGGTTGTTCAGTGACACCTGCACTAACCTCCTCAGCAGGCGCGAGTGCTGCTAAAGCGTATATAAAACGGTTAATCGATCCGGTTTCCACTCGTACGATAAAGGGTACTGTTTTGCCCCCGACAGATGCGCTGGCGATATCATCGCGCATGCCATCGAGCGGTTTAAACCCCTCTGAATCTTCAGGCAGATAGTAGTAACTGACCTGCGTAGGGATGAGGCAGTCCTTGCTGTAGCCAATCACTTGTCCCGTCTTACGCCCGTTCATTTCCTTAAAAACCGGGATTCCAATCTTATGCTGGTTATCAACAACAGGCTGCCCCAAATGAGAGTCTTCGGTTCTGCAATAGAAAGGATATTGGGGCGGGCCGGCGTATAGGTGCTCGTGAGGGCCAATTTCACCGATCGGGATTGGATAAACGTAGGGATCCTCGATTCGATCCAATAAACGGGGATGAACACCGCTATATGGCGCCAGATTTGTCAACGGCTTATCATCAGGCGGAATCCCCTCAACCGGATTACTCACCACAGGGCGGTCCAGCAGCAAACTCAATACCCCGTAGCCTGCTAGCATCAATACCGCCACCAAAGCCAGTAACAAGGCCATCGCCTTGCCCACCAAACGCCATAATCTGACACGATGCAGCATAACCGCCCCACCCCGAAAAAAATCTACGCTAAGATCAATATAGTGACTGTTAGAACAGCTGTGCACTAATTGCTCAATCAGTGATAAAGGAACTACACTTTTTGTTAACACCTGTTTCTATATGACAACAGGTAAGCCCTTCTATTCACAAAGGAGCAACCCGATGGACAGACGTAGCCAGAGGCGACGCTATCATCCGGATACGGGCATCCGGATTTTGCGTCTTTTCGCCGTCACCCTGATGTTCGGACTGATTTCAGCTTGCTCTACTCAGCAAAATCACTCCACAGCCCAACACCAAGCGATTGATCTAGCTCCCAATGCGCTGCCCAAGTATGGCGTAGCCTTTGTTAGCCCTTCGACCGTCACCGGACGCGAAGAAGACAAGCAGGCGCTGGCATTTATCGTCGCCCAGGTACTCCTGAAGGAACGCCCGGATATCAGACAGGTTTCATTGCCCCAGGCACTGGGTGCAATCAACAATGCCGGCCTGGCATCCGACTACAAACAGATGGTCATTGATTACCAGACCACGGGCATTTTTAGTCGCAACACTCTCGTCAATATTGGCGATGCCGTGAATGCGCGATATCTCATTCAGGTCAATCTTGCCAGCTTCAATCAAGGCAGCCGCGGCCGGTTCAGCCTACTCGGATATCGCCTCTTTCAAACCAAGCTTGCCGACATCCGGATGTTTATTCAGATCTGGGACACTTCAACCGGCATGATTGCCTGGGAGGGCGTTGAAGAACTGATCCTTGCAGAGGAAACTCACAGCGAAAAGGTGATCAATTTCACCACTGTCGTTGAAGAATCTGCGCGAAATTTGATCGCGTTACTGCCTGAGTCTTCCGAAAGTACCGATCAGTTGTCGCAGAACACTCCTGCCCAGTGATACCAAGGCGCCTGAGAGCATTGCACTCGGGCGCCCCAGCCTCTATGCTTCGTGGCTAACCTAACGGGAGCTGCGAACTTGGGTACTATCGACTGGAATCACACGCAGGCTGCGGTCTGGCGCGCTAAAAAGGAATATCTGCGACCTATACGTCACCTTGACCCAATTCAGTTGGACAGTCTGCTGGGCGTTGACCGCCAGAAATCGTCTCTGGTTAGAAATACCGAACGATTCATCCAGGGCAAACCTGCCAACAACGCGCTACTTTGGGGTTCTCGTGGTACCGGCAAATCCTCCCTGATCAAAGCACTGCTCAATACGTTCTCCCACGACGGTTTGCGCATGATCGAAATCGAAAAGGAAGATCTGCACAACTTGCCAGACATCGTGGATGATATTCGCGACCTGCCACAACGCTTTATTATCTTCTGTGACGACCTTTCTTTCGAAGAGGGTGAGTATGGCTACAAGGCATTGAAGAGCGTACTGGAGGGCTCTCTGGAGCTCCCACCGGAGAACGTATTGATCTACGCAAGCTCCAATCGCCGCCACCTGGTACCGGAAAAGATGTCCGATAATGAAGCGGCCAAAGTGGTAAATACCGAGGTGCACTACGGTGACACCATAGAAGAGAAAATTTCTCTTTCCGATCGTTTTGGTCTTTGGCTCTCCTTCTACCCCATTTCTCAGCCTGAGTACCTGACGATCATCGATTACTATTTCCGCAACTGGACCGGGGATACTACAACCCTGCACCAGGAAGCGATCCGGTTTTCGCAGAGTAAAGGAATACGCAGTGGCCGCACAGCCAAACAGTTCTACAACCATTACATCTGATATGGCAGCAGGCAGCAGTCGCTGGGCCGAAGTCCGGCAGTTATTTATCATTGGCTGGCCAATCATTGTCGCCCAGATATCGCAAACCGGTATGGGCTTTGTTGATACCCTGATGTCCGGCCATTACGGTGCCCAAGACCTTGCCGCTATCGCGGTCGGCTCCAGTATATGGCTACCGATATTTCTCGCCTCTTCCGGCGTTCTGATGGCTACCACCCCGCTTGTGGCCCATCTTGTTGGCGCCAACCGTGTCGCAAAAACAAATTCGATACTCGCCCAAGGCGGGCTTATCGCTCTGATACTAGGGTTGCTGTCTATCGTTATCATGCATAACAGTGCACCACTGCTGCACTGGATGCAGGTTGCACCAGATCTTGCCGCCAAAACCGATGCCTACCTGCGCGCAATATCCTGGGGGTTTCCAGCCATCTTGCTGTACCAGGTGATACGCAGTTATTCGGAAGGGTTTGGCAAGACCCGGCCAATCATGAAGATTGCCATACTGGGCCTGATCGCTAACATCCCACTTAATTACATCCTCATTTACGGCAAGCTCGGTCTGCCTGAAATGGGCGGTGTCGGTTGTGGTTGGGCGACAGCTATAGTGATGTGGCTCACGTTTGTGGCGGGGATGTTCTACCTGCTCCGCAGTCCAAATTTTTGCGAAGTCGATGTTTTTCACGGCAACCGCTTACCGCGGACTCTCGCGCTGGTCCGCTTTCTGAAGTTGGGTCTGCCGATTGGCATGGCATTGCTGATTGAAGTCAGCATGTTCGCCATCATCGCCCTGCTCCTCGCAGACCTGGGCGAGATCATCGTCGGTGCCCACCAGATCACCATCAGCTTTACGGGCATGGTGTTCATGGTGCCACTCAGCATCTCAATGGCACTGACCATCCGAATCGGCCACCAGCTTGGCGCTAAAAACCCTGAAGGTGCCAGATTCAGTGCATCAACAGGCGCCATCATCACCATCTGTTTTGCCATGGTGAGCGCAACAACCATGGTGCTGCTGGCGCCGGATATTGCCGCTCTCTATACCAAAAATCCGGAGATAATCACCATCGCTGCGAGCCTGATTAGCATCGCTGCTCTGTTCCAGTTTTCAGATGCCATACAGGTTGCATGTGCGGGCGCACTGCGCGGTTACAAAGATACCAACGTACCGCTGCTGATTGTCTTCGTGTCATTTTGGGTGGTGGGTCTGCCGTTGGGCTATACACTGGCGCGTACTGACTTTATCCTGCCAGCCATGGGCCCACAGGGCTTCTGGGTTGCGCTGGTTATTGGCCTGACGATTTCTGGTGCGCTGCTTGCACAACGCCTGATCTGGAAAAGCGGCAGCCTCTGTTCTGACTGAGGCTCAATCCACGTACTCGACCCGCCGCTGCCAGTATTCAGAAAACTCTTCCGCTGGCATCGGGCGGGCGAAGTAATACCCCTGCCCATAGTCACAACCAACGCTAGCCAATAGCTCACACTGCTCCTGGGTTTCGATGCCTTCGGCAACAACATAAAGTCCGAGTTTATGGGCCATCACAATGATCGCTTCACATAACGCCATATCATCGGAATCGGCCGTCAGGTTCTGCACAAACGCCTTATCGATCTTCAGGTAATCAATATCAAAGCGACGCAGATAGGCCAACGAAGAATAACCGGTACCAAAATCATCCAGTGCGATCTGCACGCCTCCCTGCCGGAATACCGCAAGTTTTTCTGATATCTCAGCCGAGCTCTCCATCAGCAGGCCTTCGGTGATTTCCACGGTCAGCGCGCCACCCGGCAGATCTTGTTTTTCCAGTGCGCGCAGCCAGGCTTCAGGCTTATTGCTCTCTTCCATAAACTGCAACGGAGAGGTGTTGATCGACACCTGAAACTCGGGGTGGAACGTTGTGCGCCACTCGCGCACCTGCCGGATCGCCTGGCTAAACACCCAATCACCGATCTCCAGGATGCGCCCGGTTTCCTCTGCCACCGGAATAAAGTCCAGCGGCGATACAAAGCCCCTCTCTGGATGATGCCAGCGAATTAGCGCCTCTGCCTTACATACCAAACCACTATGCAGATCGATAATCGGCTGATAGCTGAGACTGAACTGCTTCTCTTCACAGGCAGCGCGCAGATCTTTGGCGAGATGAATGCGCTCCAGCGCCGCCTGATGCATGGAGGGTGTGAAATACGCAAACCGGTTACGCCCTTGATTCTTCGCCGCATACATCGCTAGATCTGCGTTTTTCACCAGCTGATCAACCGTATCTGCGTCTTCCGGGAAGAAAGTAATACCGATACTTCCGGTGATATACGCTTTATCTCCCGATAGATCGAAGGGCTCGGCAAGTCTGGTAAGAATATTGGCGGCGATACGTTCAACACAGGCCATATCGTCGAGATCGCTGAGGATCACCGTAAACTCATCACCGCCTTGCCGTGCCACGGTATCGGAATCACGTACCGCACCCTGAATACGCTTGGCCGCCTCCACCAGCAAGGTATCCCCCATATCGTGGCCCAGGGTGTCATTGACTTCCTTAAAGCGATCCAGATCCAGAAACATCAGCGCAATATTACAGCCATTACGCGTAGCCTTTTTCATCTCCTGCGCCATGCGGTCACGCATCATGTTTCGGTTGGGTAGCCCGGTCAGCGCATCATAGTTGGCCTGTTTCCATATCAGCTCATCTGCAGCACGCTTTTCAGTAATATCCCGGCTAATCCCCATCACACCGTGCAGCGTGCCATCAAGGCCATAGAACGGCGCTTTGTAGACATCCAGAATCACCTTATGACCGTCCGGATAATACGCCTCACACTCATAAGCCTGAGCGGAACCGGAGCTCATCACCTCCAGGTCTTTTTCACGCACCAGTTCAGCGACCTCTGGCTTGAACAACTCCTTGTCGTTTTTGGTGAGCACTTCAGCCTCAACGGAGTCGGTAAACTGCTCAAACGCCTTGTTGCAGCTGATGTAATTGCGATCGGTGTTCTTCACGAATACCAGATCAGGGATGGCATCAATCAGCCCACGCAACAGACCCCGCTCCCGGTTGAGCATTGCCTG
The DNA here is from genome assembly GCF_964228735.1 of Pontibacterium sp. Classification (GTDB taxonomy): domain Bacteria; phylum Pseudomonadota; class Gammaproteobacteria; order Pseudomonadales; family Balneatricaceae; genus Pontibacterium. Next base: position 25,905 of record NZ_CAXRBQ010000011.1, read on the forward strand.
ACTGTCACGCAGCTCCCGTTCAGCGGCCCGACGGTCTTTCTGCCGATGCAGAATAAGCCCCATCACCATCGTCACAAACGGAAATATCAGTACAATCGGCGGGATCACTTTGGTAAACAGAACCTGATGCATATCCGCCGGCATCAAAAACATGCACACAGCTACATCAAGCTGGACGATCAGCCCAAAAAGATAAAGGTATCTCCAGTCCAGCGGTACGTTGACGAACTGTGAAGCATAACGCCAGATCAGCCCGATCGACGCCGTGGAGATAATGACAATCGAGCCGACAACCGCGCCACCACCACCCTGATAAACCCGAAATGCAACCGCCATCGTTACCGCGATCAGAGTGGTGCGCACGCCAAAAAACAGACCACAGAGACTGAGCAGAATCCAGCGTGTATCAAAGAAGATGCCCTTTTCCAGCTCCCAGGGTGTTGCCATCACAGCAATGGCAATGCCACCAACCAACACCCCGGAAAAAAGATCGCGAAGACGCTTGTTCCTGAAACCGTGAAGCCCAAGCGTGTCATAGATAACGCCAAGCCCCAGAAGAAGAATGACATTGTTCAGAAGTGCAGAATAACTGGCTGATTCCATCAAACCCTATCCCAATCCCATCAGGAAACCAGTTCCAGATCGGTAAAGCTAATACTATATGAGTGTGTAACACGAACCACCTGAAAAATGTAGTACGTGTACAACTAATTACTGGAAATGCCGGCTTTCAGATTCCCTGAGAATTGCCGGACCCGGAGCTCTTGGTGAGATAGGAAATAAAACGCAGACGTGATTGTAGAGCATCAGACTTGCAGGCACGTTGAGGTTTCCATTAATCGGAAACCTCTTCAGCGATACCCGTTTCAGCACCTTCCGTTTGTCCTGACAACGGCAAGCGAATAACAAAAACCGTGCCTTGATCCACAGCACTCTTCACCGAGATCTTACCTCCATGATCCTGGATGATACCGTAGGCAATGGCCAATCCCATTCCGGTACCCTGGCCAATAGGCTTAGTGGTATAGAACGGCACAAATATCTCTTTCTGCACCTCTGGTGGCATACCACAGCCGTTATCCGCTATTCGGATGCGGACAGCGCCATCCTCACAAGAGGTTTTAATCGTGATGGTCGGGTTTGCCCTGCCCTCAACCGCTTGCTTCGCATTCATAATCAGATTCAGGAATACCTGATTCAGCTGATTGGGATTACACACAACCCCTGGCAGCGGTTGCAGATCGAGTTTTAACGTGACACCGGTTTTAAGTTCCGAGGTCAACAGTTTCAATGTACTGTTGATACCCGCACACAGATCCGCTTCAATCCGATCGCTACCCTGGGTTCGCGCAAAACTACGCAGGTTCAGTACAATCTCTTTTACACGCTGAATACCCTCGATCGTATCATCGATCAATCCGTGCATATCCTCGCCGATAAAATCGAGATCCTCCTTCTCGATCAGATCCGCGATCTCTTTGCGGTAAATCTCTGGGATACCGGGATCATTAAGGTATTTCTGGTTGAGTTCCAACAAGCGCAACAGCGCCTGCTTATAGATTGGCAGGCTCTCAAGGTTACTTAATACAAATGCAAGGGGGTTATTGATCTCATGGGCCACACCCGCAGAGAGCGTACCCAAGGTCGCCAGCTTTTCATTCTGCATGGCGACCGCTTGCTGCTGTTGTAGCTTTTTGTAACTCTCTGCAAGCTTCTGATTCTTCAGATAAAGCTCGCGAGACTTATCTTCAAGCAGCTGCTCAGCCTTAAGACGCGCCTGTCTTTCACGCGTATAAGCAATTTCGTATGGATTTTCCGTATCAGACATTGCCAAACCTGATTATCAGGTCACAATGATCTGCGCCCTGATGCATGCAAACTGGATGATCAATGGTAATCGGCGTTTTGTAGGACTCTGCCGCGCCGCGTACCAAGCCTTCCGCCAGAATACAGAGCTTACGCGGGGACTGGTAGTGCATTACCAGTTGATCCTGGGAACTTTCGTCGTAGGTGAAATTTGGCAGGTTCGGGCTGTCGTAAAGCTTGCGCACTTCGATATGGATCACCGATTCGATACTCAGCAGAAATTCACGCAGGTTTTCCGGTTGCTCAACAAACATCGGATAACGTTCTGCCAGCTGGTGAAAAAGGTAGGTACCGAATATCTCTACGACCTCTGCTATCGGCATCTCCAGCTTTTGTGCAACAGACCCCACCAAGCCAAACAGTTCTTCGTCCGGGTAACTCTCGCTGGCGGTATAAATACCTGTGGCTTCCGGGTTTTCAGACAACACCTCGTTCCAACCCTGCATGCCACACTGCTTAATGACCAGATCTTCCAATACGTTGAAAATGACGCCTTTCATTATTCGCTCCTGCCGTTCGGAAGACGGCCTGTGTCCATGTTCTGATTACAGTGTGGCTCTGGCCCGAATTACAAAGACTGTTCTAGCCGATTCCCAGCCACGCCTCTTTTTCCTGCTGCCCCTGAGCTCCAGTGCTCTGCATGCGGGAGAGCAGATCTTCGTACCATGACTTAAAGTCATCGGCGGTTAGGGTCGCTTTGTTCTCCTCATACTCCGCTTTCAACTGAAGGCGAAAATATTCCAGCCCCGCATCCATCTCTTCCACCAGAACATCGTTGTCCCAGGGCTTCGACATAAAGCGGTGAATACCCGCAGATGACAGTGTTTTCACAATATCACTCCGCTCAGCATGCGCACTCAACATCATCTTATAGG
>NZ_CAXRBQ010000012.1:0-21012 GCF_964228735.1 Pontibacterium sp.
CATGCGGCCACGAACGACTCGGTCGTGGCTCGCCAGATCATAGGGACGCACTTCCTCATCGGATTCGGGCTCAACGTCCTCCGATGTCTCTACGTCGCCATCATCAACACCATGTAGCAACGCATCGATTTCGTCCTGTGAGAGAAGATCTTTTACCGACATTCAGTAATCACTGCATCACAAAGTTGGTAAAGAGAACCGTTTCTACACCAGGCCTGCCGATTTTTTCCATCATCACCTCACGCACCTCATCAACCGCATTCTGCCGTAGCGCGCTACGCCCCTCTTTGGTCTGCAGGACTTCAAACTCCTGCGAAGAGAACATCTTGTTCAGTCGGGAGACAACCACTGGCATATGCAGCTTCAGCGCCGCTTCCACGTCCGGATCGCGCGTCTTGGCTTCTACATACGCCTGCATGTAGTGACCGCGTCCGGCACGAGTTTTCTCTTTACTGCGCAGCGGTACAACAAACATTGGCCGCCCTTCCAGAGAACGCACCTTAACGTAAATAGCAGGGCCACGCGCTGGCTCAACAGGCTCAGCTGCTTCTGCTGTTTCCTCTGCCGGAGGACCAGCCAGGAAAAAGAAATACGCAGCGGCACCACCGCCACCAAGAATCAACAGAGCAACGACCGCGATAATAATAAGTTTGAGTTTGGACTTCTTCTTGCCGCCCTCTTCTTCACCGTTTTCCGCTTCTGCTGCCTGATCATCAGCCATTATCAGTCTCCTGTGCCGAGGTACCGAAAGGTTAATCCGGGTTCGCCCGGGTGATTCCAGCGCTAACTATAACACACTGATTTTCAGGCTGAAGCTACTCAGGCATAGTAATCCACAAGCGACACGGCCTCACCACTTACCGTTGTGGAAACTGCATCCTCTGTACCTGAGGCGCCTTCGGCATTACCCTGCGAAGCAAAACGCTGACGACCTTCATCTTCACCGGAGTCTGAGGACTGATCGTTTACCGAGGATTCACCCAGATTCAGCCCCTGCTCCTCCATCATTTCGCGCAGTCTCGGCATACTCTGCTCTACCGCATCACGAACCGAGGCATGAGGCGACGTAAAGCTTACACTGACCTGATCCTGGCCAACCTGCAAACGCACTTTCAACGACCCTAGCTCCGGCGGATCAAGCTGGATCTCGGCGACCTGATTGTTCTGTGCGGTCATCACCATCACCCGCTCACTCAGCGCCTGGTTCCAGGCAGGTGATCCCATCTGTCCTTTGCCTGCCAGGGTGAACGCCGCCTGGGACAGGGTCATGCGCGACAGGTTATCCACAACGGTAGTCGCCTGGTTTGCCGCTCGCGTTTCAGCTCTCAGCCATCCTTCTGCACCATCCTCAGCGCCCGCCGGTGCATCACTATCAGCAGACTCCTGACGAGCCGCCGTTGCTATGTCTGCAGCAGTATTGGATCGACCTTCCGGCTGGATACTATCCTGCTTTAAAACCTGCCCAGGTGTTACTTGTGTCGTCGCAGGTGTGACTTGCGTTTGCCCTGGTGTGGTTAACTGCGTGGCCGCGGCGCTCGAATTTGACGAATCTTTAGCGGATGTCAATCCTGCCACAGCATCCGATACTGCCGCACGCGGGCTGTTATCAGTATTTCTGACCGGTTGGTTTTCCCGCATTGCAACTGCGGCTACAGCAACGGCACTCTGACTACCGACAACCGGGTTTTCCCCCGCTTGTTGTGTTGCTGCGGCCTGTGCTGCCGTCCGCTCGTTATTCAACGCTTCCTGTGCAACCACCTGCTCATCTGATTGCTGACGTGTATTTACAACGTTTTCGCGCGGAATCGGCTCACGCGGGTCTGGCAATCCCGACAACTCAGGATTCCTGGACTCTGGGGATAGCCCTGGAGTCGCTATTGGACTTTGCTCTATTGGCTGAGGCACCGTCTTGCCCATAGCGTCAGCATCCTGCTGAAGAGCTTTTGCATCCGCTTCAGCGCCAACAACCTGTCCCGGCATCGGCTCAGGCACTGTATCCACACCTGCCACAGGTGCCGGTATCTCTTCACCTTCAGCGGCCTGTAAAAGATCTTGTGGCGCCAACACCACATCATTCTCACCTTCAGGCTCCACTTGCGGCTGCATTTCACTCATTGAAGCAGCATTTGTGTTAGGCAACTGCGGAGGCGGCTGCAATGCTCCCATCGCTTCGCTTAATCGCTGCTGTGCATCGTCGTGACCTTCAAATGCGTTTTGCATCAACGCCACCACTTCCGGCGAATCCAGTGACAACTCGGTCGATTCCGGCAACACACCCGGCCACTGCGATTCCATCACTACGCCATCACGCAATGACTGATTGTCTTTTAACAACGCAGCCCGCAAATCGGGATCAGGGGATTCGGCTAGCAACTGCGATAACTCCGGTGCCCGGGTTTTAGCATCAATCTGTGCCTGCATCTGCGCCAACATCTCACCTGAAGGAGGCAAAACACCGCCCGATTGCGGCAATGTCTGGCCGTTCGCGTCCAACTGAAGTGGATTAAAACCGGCTCCCTGCGCCTGCATAATCGCGCCAAACGGCAACGCGCTACCCGCTGGCGTCGCTCCCCCCTGCCCCGTGGCAGCAGGCGCGGCACCCAGCATTGCAAGCAATCCGGAAACTCCGGTGTTGGTCAGTTGCTCACTCATCTATCACTCCCGGTCGGAAAAAGCCCGAGTACTTTTGGAATATTGCTTAGAGATAAGCAAAAGTGAGGCCAACTCAGATAAAGTTGGTTTTGATCAACTGGGAGCGCTCATCCAGCTGCTGTTGCAGCTTCTTGTCTTCCGCCTGCTGTTCCTGGGTACGCGCTTTATCGACAAGCTTATCCATCGCCACCGCCTGGCCGTAACACTGGGTCCAGTGGCGCTCGACAATTTTCAGTTCGTTCCGGTTCATCTCCAGTGCCTTCTCCTGCTGCTGGAGCGCGGTCGAGATCTTACGGATAAATGACTGGTAAACCTCCAAGCGGGCAATGCCAAAGCCCTGCCGCCCGGCATCCTCATACTGACGCTGATAGTCCGCCAAAAACGCTTTCAGCTGCTCAATCGCCTGCAGGTCTTTCTCCACACGCGCGCGACTGGCCGCCAATAGTTGATCAGCCTGCTTCTTCTTGCGTTCTGCAAGATCAAGCACAACTTTTAAGCGCTGGGAGCGTTTTGCCATTTACTGTACCAGGGCAGAGGTTGCGTTCGGGTTGTTGCTTGGCATGGGTGTCAGCACCATGGCTAACTGCTGTACACATTGCTGAAGTGGCATCGGGTCGGTCATCGACTGCCGCAGCATTTCGTTCATCACCGGCATCCGCTCCATGGCGAAGTCCGTATCCGGGTCACTGCCCTTCACGTAGGCCCCCACGGAGATCAGGTCTTCATTCTGCCGGTATTTAGAATATAGCTGCTTAAAGCGCAACGCCGTTTGCAGATGCTGCGGCGAGATAATCTGTGGCATGGCACGACTGATAGAGGCCTCAATATCGATAGCCGGATAGTGCCCCTGCTCGGCCAGGCGACGGGAGAGCACTACGTGACCATCCAGAATCGCACGCGCAGAATCTGCAACCGGATCCTGCTGATCATCGCCTTCGGTCAATACGGTATAGAAGGCGGTAATCGAACCTTCGCCCGGTAAGCCGTTACCCGCGCGTTCCACCAGCTTGGGAATTTTGGCAAATACCGAAGGCGGATAACCTTTGGTTGCCGGAGGCTCACCGACCGCCAGGGCAATCTCACGCTGCGCCTGGGCATATCGGGTCAGAGAGTCCATCAACAGGAGCACGTTTTTGCCCTGATCACGGAAGTATTCAGCAATACGGGTGGTTAGCTGTGCTGCCCGCAAACGCATCAACGGCGAGTCATCGGCAGGTGATGCGACAACCACTGAGCGCTTCAGGCCCTCGGGCCCCAGGCTGTGCTCGATAAACTCTTTTACTTCTCGACCACGCTCGCCGATCAGGCCAACCACAACGATCTCGGCTTCCGTAAAGCGGGTCATCATGCCCAGCAACACCGATTTACCTACACCACTGCCGGCAAACAAGCCCAGACGCTGTCCGCGGCCCACAGTCAGCAGTGAATTGATGGCACGGATACCTACGTCCAGCGTATCTTTGATCGGGTCACGGGAAAGGGGGTTAATGATATCCCCAGCCAGAGATACTTCAGCAACATCCTGCAGCTCACCCAAACCATCTATCGGGTTACCGATTCCGTTGATAACCCGCCCCAGCAGGGATTCACCCACCGGCACCTGCCCGGAATCCGCCAGCGGATAGACTTTTGCACCCTGCTTAAGGCCTTCAATGGGATAGAGCGGCATCAGATATAGACGGTCGCCGGAAAAACCCACCACCTCGGCTTCAACCACACTGGTATCCGAAAGCACAATACGACAACAGTCACCAACCGCTGCCTGGATGCCTACAGCTTCCAGGGTTAAACCGATCATACGGGTAATACGTCCTTCGACGACGGTTTTTTGACGCTTGAGCGGCGTTTCGCCGCAACGAGCCAGACGGGCAATAAGCTGAGACATTACGCCTCCGGTTCTTGCGGTGTAAGTGCTCCAAACAGCTGCCCGGCCAACGCCTGGAACTGCTGCTGAATGTCGGATTCGATCAGGCTGTCACTGGTCTGCAGACGAAAACTTCCCGGGGAAATTGATCCTTCTGCAACGACAGTTACAGGAAATGACAACCGACTGGCGATCGGTTCAATATGCGGATGATCCGCCGGTGAAACTTCAATGGTAAGTGCGCTTCCACCTTGCGGAAGTTGCTGCAAGGCATCACGAATAGCAGCCTGAATCAGCTCTGGACGGGTACTCAATTCGGCATCCACAACGGCGCTGGCCAATTTCACCACCAACCCTGTTAACACAGCTTCCAACTGCTGTTCTTGCTGCGCAATAGGTTGCTGTAAGGCCGTCAGCATCTGCGCCAGATTCACCTGAACCTGCTCTATCTCAGCCTGCCCTTGCGCCAACGCTTCCTGATAGCCCTTCTCACGCCCCTCAGCCAAGCCTTTTTCCAGGCCTTCGGGATAACCCTGCTCTCGACCTTCAACAAGACCTTGCAGCAAGCCTTCCTGATGGGCAGCCTCGCGGATCGACTCCGCCTCGGCAACAGTTACAACGTCTTTTGGCTTTTCAGGTTGTAAAGCCAAGCCAACACTCGGCAGATCCTCGATTGGCAGCGGCTGCTTTTTCTTGGGTTGTTTCTTGGTTTCGAGCGCAACGAGATGCGAGCCGCTTACCTCAGGCAGCGACCAGGTCACCAGACTGGCGGCCTCCGCTGAACGGATGCGGATATCACCGCTATCTTGTTTACCACTCATCAGAGCATCTCTTCCCCGCCGCCGCCGAGGATAATTTCACCCTCATCAGCCAGACGACGCGCCGTGGACAGAACATCACGTTGTGCTTCCTCCACTTCGCTGACACGTACAGGCCCCTTGGCCTCGAGGTCGTCACGCAGCAGCTCGGCAGCACGCTTGGACATGTTGCGGAAAATTTTCTCTTGCAGGGATGTATCAGCGCCTTTCAGTGCCAGCACGAGAACGTCGGTAGACACCTCTCGCAGAATTGCCTGAATGCCACGGTCCTCCACATCGATAAGGTTGTCGAACACGAACATCTGATCAGCGATCTTGCCGGCCATAAGTTCATCGACCTCTTTGATGCCTTCCATTACCTCAGCTTCGATATTGCTATCGATGAAGTTCATGATACCTGCAGCAGCTTCGATCCCCCCCAGATTGGAAACGGTGTTGGTACCACCACCGCCGGTGAGTTGCCGCTCAAGGATATCGTTCAGTTCCTGCAGGGCAACAGGCTGGATGCTATCGAGGGATGCGACACGCATCACAATATCCAGACGCACCTTTTCGTCAAAATAAGACAACACAGCCGCCGCTACATCAGGCTCGAGGTAGGAGATGATCACCGCCTGAATCTGCGGGTGTTCATAGTGAATAATCTCCGCGATCTGACGCGGCTCCATCCAGCGCAGGGTATCGAGGCCGGAGGTATTCTTGCTGATCAGGATACGATCAAGCAGGGTTTTCGCTTTCTCTTCACCCAGCGCTTCATTCAGCATGGCGCGGATATAAGCGTCGTTGTTGATACCAATACCGGTCTGGTCACCCAGCATCCCCAGGAAATCGCCCACGACGGACTCGACCTTGCTTTGCGGAATGTTATCGAGCGCAGCCATCGCCTGGCCAATACGCTGAACCTGCTTTGGCCCCAGGTGCTTTAGAATTTCTGCGGCATCCGATTCCCCCAGACTGATCAGCAGTATCGCTGCCTTGTCCAGATTTGTCAGTTCGCCGTCATTTTCTTCACTCATCTTCCGCGATCCACTGTCTTACCGCCTGCGCCACTTTGGCCGGGTCTTCCGCCACCATACTACGAATGGCGTTTACCTGATAATCAAAGCTTTCATTTGGTGTTGGCAAAAGCTCATCATCTGAGCCAAAAGTCACCTGATCCCCCGCCATACCGGCAGCATCCAGGCCTTCCAGCTCTGCGGCTACTTCACCGGCCGCGCCTAAACCCGCTACCGAACTGGCGGAACCGGTATCCGCCAGATTACGCAATATCGGGCGCAAAATACCAAACACCAGTAGCAGTACAAACAGCGCCGCCAGAACCTGTTTCACGATTTCCCAAACCCAGTCCTGTTTCCAGATCGGCACCTCTTCGGTTTCAAACTTCTCTGCCGCGACAAATGGGGAGTTGATCACGTTCACACTGTCACCACGACGTGCGGAGAAACCTACCGCATCCTGTACCAGCAGACGTAACCGCTCCAGTTCGTTTTCACTCCACGGGCTACGGCTTGGTGTACCGGTAGCCGGATCAATCACCGACAGATCATCAACCACTACCGCCACACTCAAGCGACGCACACGGCCTTGTTGATGGCGGGTGTAACTGATCGAACGGTCCAACTCATAATTTCGTGTCACCTGATTTCGGCTGCTGCCCGGTTGCTGGCCGTTCCGATTAACAACACCGTCACCGGCCGCCTCTTCCGGCACTGCCGTTGGTCCTGGTGGCTGGTTGGACAGCGCACCCGGAATCCCCATGGCAGCCAACGAGCCTACACGGGTTTCTTCGTTGGTCTGCTCACTGCGCAGTGCAGGCAGATCCGGGTTGTAGATTTCATCGGTCTGCTCAACGGCGGTAAAATCGATATCCGCAGACACCTCCGCACGGAAGCGATCCGCCCCAACCACCGGCAACAGAATGCTGTTGACCCGGTTCAGCAGGCGTTCTTCAATTTTTTGTGTGTACTCCAGCTGCTTGGCCGCCAGCACGGAATCGGTATCCATCTCCCGGCTGTTGAGCAAACGACCACGCTGATCCACCACCGTGACATCTTCAAACTTCAGTTCCGGGATACTCGATGCCACCAGATTGGCGATCGCCGCAACCTGGTCACGCTCCAGCTTACGACCGGCAAACAACTCGATGAAGACGGACGCAGACGGTTTCCGCTCGTCGCGGATGAATACAGAATCTTTTGGAATTGCCAGATGGACACGTGCGTTACGTACGGCAATCATGCTGGCGATGGTGCGGGACAGCTCACCCTCAAGACCTCGACGGTAACGGGTGGTTTCCATAAACTGACTGCTGCCGATCCCCTGATCCTTATCAAGCAGTTCAAAGCCCACGGTCTTATCCGCGGTAAAGCCTTCGGCAGCCAGTTTCAGTCGAGCCTGATGCACGTGTTCTTCCGGTACTAGGATCGCACGACCGTCAGAATCAAATTTGTATGGCACATTGTACAGACGCAACTGTTCGATCACCTGGTTAGCATCCGCATAACCCAGATTACTGAACAATACACGATAGTCCGGCGCCTGCGACCAGAGCACCACTGCGAAGCCGATAGCAATCGTCGCCGCGAGACCTACCATCAGACCGATCTGACGGAAAATACTCAGGCGATTAAAGCCCAGAACTGTACTACCCTTTTCCATTCCGCTCGCAGTTAAACCTTCAGCCATAACTTACTTGCCCCCAGAGGGCTTATTAAATTGGCATCTTCGAGATGTCTTCATAGGCGCTCACCAGACGGTTTCGCACCTGAGTCAACGCCTGGAAAGAAACAGACGCTTTTTGCGCAGCAATCATCACCTGGGGCAGATCCACGGTAGGATCACCCTTTTCATAGGCGGTTGCCAATTTTTTGGCGGTTCCCTGAACCTCATTGACACTGTCGATTGCATTCTTCAGCAGATCACCAAAACCGGTGCGACCAGTCTTTAGTTCCGCCTGGTTAGGTGCAATCGGAGACGGCCCGGAGATTCCGGCACCGCTCTGAACCTGAGACTGTATCGTCCGCATCTGCATCAGCACGCTGTTGATATCAGCTCGCTCGACCATCTCTTACTCCGCACTTCGGCAATATATTGACATTATAGGTAACAAAAGATGCCCTTCAATCACTAACGCCAAAATTACGACAATTTATTGGCGTAAACAACCGTTTAAAGGACTTACGCAGGGTATAAATGCAAAAAGCGGGCCATAAGCCCGCTTAGATTTTGACATGTAAAATTGGGATTAGCAGTTAACTGCGGGTGGTTCGCCGTGCTTCAAGCGCACATACATCAGCGCGACGGTTATCGCATCTCCCAGCGCCGTGTGCCGCTCCAGCATCGGGATATCCAGAGACCTGGAGATGGTATCAAAGCGCAGATCCACATTGCCACCTACGGAACGCCACTTAATAATGTCGTGATAGACATGGGACAGCTCAACCGCTTTATTCGGCAGGCTAAAGCCGTACTTAGGACGGATAAACTTGTCGAGCATGCGGATATCGTAGTTGACGTAGTAACCAAGAATTGGACGGTTGCCCACAAACTCCAGTACCTGCTCCAGCGCATCGTCCAACTCGATGCCTTCACTCAGATCACTGGCACGAATCTTGTGGATTTTAATGGAGTCGCCGGTAAGTGATTCCGGCGCCTTCAACTTGATATCCAACCGGTCGCTGGTCATCACACGGTTGCCTTTGATGCGCACAGCACCAATGGAGAGGATCTCGCCCTTTTTGACATCCAGACTGGTTGTCTCACAATCCAGAGATACAACCTCATCCCCCTCATACGCCTCAAAGAGATGCGCGTGAGGGCCGTTTTTGTGATCGTACTTTTCTTTTAATCTTCTTATTGTTCTTGGGATAATCATCGCCTAGCTCCCAAGGTGGTAGCGTAACGTCAGATGTTTCTTAAAGCCTTTTACGATATGCAGCGCATCTCGTAATAGGTCACGTTCCATTTTATCCAAACCAGCCAATTCAATGATATTAGGCGTTTGGTCTACACCGCTCTCGGACTGTTCCATACGTTTGATCTGCTGACGCAAGCGTAACTGGATAAACAAACTCAGCGCTTCACTCATCTCACGACCATGCTTTTCCTGAATCTGCCCGGCTTTCACCAGCTCTTCTATACGCTTAAAGGTGTTGGTCACCTTGATGCGATGCTCAAGCGCCAACGTTCTGACACCGTGCACAATTGGGAAAATCCCACCCTTCTTGATATCCAGCTCACCTTTCTCTTTCAGATTACCAAAGAAGGTCAGTGGTGTATCAAACTCAATGGACGCACGGGCAAAGTGAGAGAAAAACACATCGTTGTTACGCAGGTAGCGCATAAACCAGTTACGACTGGCTTTAAATATCGCCGGGTTGCCCGCCACGGGCTTGGCATCAACAGCGATTGCCAGGTTCATCAAGGCTTCACCATCACAGGTTTCAGCCCAGTCACCCAGCATCTGGGTCCAGTCACCCAACGACTTAACCCAGTCTGGGTTGGATACCATGATATTGCCTGGGCATGGCGGGAAGCCAAACTCGATCAGCGTTTTACTGAACTCATTGAGACGCGCCTGCATTTCCGGCCACACCAAACCATCACGATAGATAATCGCGTTGTCCTGGTCGGTCTTCATAATCTGCTCACCACGTCCTTCAGAGCCCATCACCACCAGGCACACGTGAGGCTGCATGTCTGCCGGAATCATGATGTCGAACAGCTTGGCCATGATGCGGCCATTCATTGCCGCCAGCAGATCCATCGCAAAGCGGATTTTCACACCATGGGATACCAACGCTTTGATCAGGTCATCCAGGCCTGCTGCTGCCTCGTGCAGATCTTCCACGGTCTGGGCACGTTCAATCCGCAAGCCAATCACATGGGAGTGACTGGAGAAATAACTCAGCACGTCAGTCAGCTCGATAACCCCCTCCAACTGACCATCGCTCATCACCACAACACGCTCGATTCGCTGCTGCGTCATGATGATCAGGGCATTGAACAGGTAGTCTTCAGGATCAATTGTGATCAGACGATAACTGGCCACCTCAGCAATGTCTTTATGCAGAGGCATCTTGTTGATGATGATCGCATCCAGCAGGTCAGTTCCGGTCACGATACCGTAACGATTGCCGCGTTTAACCATCATACAGTCGGCCTTTTGCTCACGCATCAGTCGGGTCGCTTCATCAATACTGGTTCCTTCCAGGATGATCAGAGGCTCACGAATCACACCACTGGATACCTTGGCCAGCATGAACTCCGCCATGTCCTGATCACTGCCATGCTGGGCAACGATCTCGGATTTTGCTGAAAGGTTTTGCTGAAAATAATCCGCAAACAAGTTGTTCGAGGACATCAGATCCAGCAGGATCTTGGTTGGGAGGATATGACAGATCGTCTCCTCTTCCGCTATGAAGTTGTGGATCGCTGTACCACGAATTGCAGACCAGGCACCAAAGTAGTCTTCGTTGGTGTAGTGCACAAACACGTGTAGCTGCTGATCTGACTCACCGTTGTCAGCCGCTTCGCTCTCACTAACCAATCCTTTGAAGATGATAAACACCCCCTCAGGCTCTGTTCCGGCCTCCAGCAATATCTCCCCTTTCTGGTAGTAGCCGATATCCAGATTCTGACGCAGCAAGTCACGCTCACGCTCATCCAACAAGCTGAATGGCATGTTCTCCATATTAAAAGATGAAGGCATATCCATTTTCTCCCATTTAAAACTGAAAAAGGCACACCAACTCGCGTTGATGTGCCTTACGAAGTAACTAACTCAGGCTATTAGTGAGCGTGAGCAGCACCTGCGCCACGAGGGATACGCAGGTCTTCTACGATGCGTTGCATCTCTTCGGACGGCGGAGGAGTCATCTGTGCAACCACTACCGCTACGATGAAGTGCAGGATCATACCAACAGTACCGAAACCACCTGGGGAGATACCCATGAAGTAGTCCGCAGGGTCGCCACCACCGAATACGAAGTACCACATGTAACCAACCGTAGTCACCAGACCAGTCAGCATACCTGCGATCGCACCTTGAGTGTTCATACGCTTGTAGAAGATACCCAGCATCAGAGTTGGGAATACGGATGCACATGCGATACCGAATGCCAACGCTACTACCTGAGCTACGAAGCCTGGAGGGTTGATACCGAAGTAACCTGCGATACAGATCGCTACGATTGCTGCCAGACGTGCGTACATCAACTCCTGCTTATCAGAGATATTCGGGTTGATGGTCTTCTTCATCAAGTCATGCGAGATCGCTGTGGAGATTACCAGCAGCAGACCCGCCGCAGTAGACAGTGCCGCCGCAACCGCACCAGCAGCTACCAGAGCAATTACCCACGCAGGCAAGTTCGCGATCTCTGGGTTAGCCAGAACCATGATGTCACGGTCTACGTATACTTCGTTAGCAAATGGCTGCTTGCTAGCATCAAAAGAAGCATCGGTCTTAGCGTTAGACGTCAGACGCTGACCATGTTCACCACGCTCTTCGGTGAACGCAGGCTTACCTTTCTTCGCATCGAATGCAGCACCCGCAGCGTACTGTACTTTGCCATCGCCGTTTCGATCGTTCCAAGCCAGCAGACCAGCGCTTTCCCAGTTTTTGAACCAAGAAGGCATTTCAGCGTAAGCAGTACCAGCGTTGTTCGGACCGTTAATCTCCTGAATCAGGTTTACACGACCGAAACCAGCAACACCAGGAACCGCGGTGTACAGCAACGCGATAAAAATCAAAGCCCATCCACCAGTGGTACGAGCGTCTTTTACACGAGGTACAGTGAAGAAACGTACGATTACGTGTGGCAGACCTGCCGTACCGCACATCAGCGCAACGGTCAGGAAGAAGATATCAATTGTGGATTTCTTACCTGCAGTGTACTGAGCGAAGCCCAGGTCAACAGACAGTTGATCAAGCGTTGCCAGTACAGACTGACCACTTTCCAGCGTCGCACCCAGACCAAACTGAGGCAGGAAGTGACCGGTGATCTGTGCAGACAGGAAGAATGCTGGAACGGTGAACGCCAGGATCAGTACACAGTACTGTGCAACCTGAGTGTAGGTAATACCTTTCATACCACCCAGTACAGCGTAGAAGAATACGATCGCCATACCCACGATTACACCAGTGTTGATGTCAACGTGCAGGTAACGGGAGAATACGATACCAACACCACGCATCTGACCAGCTACGTAGGTGAAGGAGATTACGATAGTACAAACAACCGCGATGGTACGCGCCAAGTTTGAACCGTATCGGTCACCTACGAAATCAGGCACGGTGAACTTACCGAACTTACGCAGGTAAGGTGCCAGGAGCAGCGCCAGTAGTACGTAACCACCGGTCCAACCCATCAGGTATGCAGAACCGTCACGGCCCACAAAAGAGATCAGACCCGCCAGGGAGATGAAGGATGCTGCAGACATCCAGTCCGCTGCAGTTGCCATACCGTTTGCGATTGGCGGTACACCACCACCTGCAACGTAGAATTCTTTGGTAGATCCTGCACGCGCCCAGATCGCAATACCGATATAAAGCGCGAATGATCCCCCAATGAAGAGGTAAGTAAGTAAATCGAGACTCATAACAATGCCGTCCTTAATAAATTATTTTTATTTTTGTTATTCGTGAACGTCATACTTTTCGTCGAGCTTGTTCATGGATGAAACGTACATCCAGATCAAGATAACGAAGACGAAGATAGACCCCTGCTGACCAAACCAGAAACCCAGTGGGAATCCGAAGAACTGGATAGCATCCAGCTGATCAACAAACAGAATGCCGCAGCCGTAAGAGACTACGAACCACACGGAAAGATAGGTGACGATTATGCGCAAGTTTTCTTTCCAATACGCTTGCGCCTGTTCAGGGCTGATAGACATTGCACCATCCTTATTTTTTTTATGAATTAGGTGGAACTAAAGACAGGATAGAGACTAGCAGAGCGTTGCCCAGTTCATAGCCCGACTTTGGTCTGATAGGAGTGCTTGATTCTTAAAGCAATTTTACGGCCAAACCCCGAAATTCAAGGGCTACAGCCAGATCTAAAAATACCTTTGCGTTCAACGCTCTATACAAAGGTATAAGACGAGATTGGGCTTATTTCGCAGAAGGAGTACACTAAAAACTTTCCTGGACATTTCAAGGAGCAGGCACACCATGTTGTCAGGCTGGACGGTTATCATGATTTCGCTCGCGTACGTCGGGCTACTGTTCGCCATCGCCTATTATGGGGATAAGGCACCTACTCCGAACAGAATTGGCAAGCAGGTTATCTACTCACTGTCCCTGGCGGTTTACTGTTCCTCCTGGACCTTCTATGGTGCTGTGGGACGTGCCTCCACCAGCGGCTGGGAATTCCTGGCCACCTACCTGGGCCCAATTCTGGTATTTATGTTCGGCTGGCAGGTGATCGAGAAGATCGTCCTGATCAGTAAGCAGCAGAACATCACCTCTATCTCCGACTTTATCTCGTCTCGTTACGGCAAGAGCCAGCTGCTTGCGGTATTGGTGACCGTCATCGCCGTGCTGGGTACGATTCCGTATATCGCGATGCAGCTGAAAGCGGTCGCCATCAGCTTCAGCGCCATCACCGCCGGTAGCGAAACCTCACTGGGCAAGGGTAGTGACACCGCACTGTTTGTCGCCATGTTGATGGCCGTGTTCGCCATTCTGTTCGGTACCCGCCATATCGACGCTACTGAACACCATGAAGGCCTGGTGCTCGCGGTCGCCTTCGAATCGATCATCAAGCTGACCGCCTTTATCGCGGTGGGCGTCTTTGTTACCTACGAGATCTTCGACGGCCCAGCGCCGTTGATAACCAGTATCGGAGAGCAGCTGGACCAGAACCAGAATTTCCAGTCGCTCTTACAGGACAGTTTCCTGGTTGAGACGATACTCGCCTGTGCGGCGGTTATCTGTCTGCCACGGCAGTTCCAGGTCACCATCGTGGAAACCACCGACATCGACAACCTCAAGCTGGCACGCTGGTTGTTCCCGCTGTATATGGCGCTACTGGCATTCTTCGTATTGCCGATCTCCACCGCCGGCCTTTCCTACTTCGACGAATACAGTGCAGTCGATGCCGACACCTTCGTACTGATGCTACCGCTGGCAGAGGGCCACTTTAACCTGGCCACCTTCGCCTTTATTGGCGGTCTTTCAGCAGCCACCAGCATGGTTATCGTTGCCGCCATTGCCCTGGCAACCATGGTGTGCAACGACATCATTATGCCGATGTTGTTCCGGATCTCCTGGCTGAACCTGTCGCAGAGCAAAGACCTGGGGGCGCTGCTACTGAAAGTCCGCCGCGTCACCATTATGTGCCTGATGCTGCTGGCGTACTTCTACTACCGCATCTTGGGTGACCAGGGCTCCCTGGCGTCCTTTGGTCTGCTGGCCTTTGTTGCAGCGATCCAGTTCCTGCCGGCAATCATCGGTGGCCTCTATTGGAAAACCGGTTCACGCAATGGCGTATTCATTGGCATGGGTACAGGCTTCCTGCTGTGGCTCTACACCCTGGTGATCCCAACGCTGATGGAAGGCGGCCTGATTGGTGAGCACTTCCTGGAAAACGGCTTACTCTCCGTGAGCTGGCTGAAGCCAACCGCCCTGTTCGGGCTGGATAACCTGGACCCATTGACCCACGGTGTGTTCTGGAGCCTCTCAGCCAACAT
This sequence comes from Pontibacterium sp., assembly GCF_964228735.1. Lineage (GTDB taxonomy): Bacteria > Pseudomonadota > Gammaproteobacteria > Pseudomonadales > Balneatricaceae > Pontibacterium. Next base: position 15,028 of record NZ_CAXRBQ010000012.1, read on the forward strand.
CGCACTCTATATTCTGGTGTCCCGTTACAGCTCCCGCCGTCTGGTTGATCGCATCCAGGCCAGCGCCTTTGTGGATATCTACAACAAAGCCCTGCCGGAAACATCCCGTCACTACGAGCACGTGACTGTCGGTGACCTGCAGATGCTGACCGAGCGTTTCCTCGGTATCAGCCGCACCCAGCACTCCTTTACCGGCTTTGCGCTGCAGCGGGGAGAGGAAGCGCCCCTGTCCGGCGATAAGGCCACCCCAGAACTGATCCAGTTCACCGAGCGTCTGCTTGCCGGTGTGATTGGTGCATCCTCTGCACGTATCGTCCTCGCCTCTATCTTGCAGGGGCGGGATATGCAGATTGGCGATGTGGTAACCATCGTAGATGAAGCTTCGCAGGCATTGCGCTTTAACCGCTCCCTGCTGCAATCCACCATCGAGAACATCAGCCTGGGGATCAGCGTAGTGGACCAGCAGATGCGCCTGGTGGCGTGGAACCAGCCTTATGTGGAGATGTTCGACTACCCCGAAGGGCTGATCTGTGTCGGCCGCCCGATCGAGGAGGTGTTCCGCCATAACGCGATCAAGGGTGAGTACGGCCCAGGCGATATCGAGACTCAAGTGAAGAAGCGCCTGGAAGTACTGCGCTCCAGCCAGCCACACATCTACGAACGTTTCCGTCCGGACGGCACTGTACTGGATGTACGCGGTAATCCGATGCCTAACGGTGGTTACGTTAACACCTACATGGACATCACCGATCACAAACAGATCGAAGAGGCGCTGCGTGAAAGTGAGCAGAACATCCGTATCTATACAGACAACGTTCCGGTACTGATCGCCTACCTGGATCCAAACCGGCGCTACCTGTTCGTCAACAAAGCCTACGCCCGCACCTTTGGCCTGGACCGCCACAACATCTCCGGCCAACCGTGTTACAAGGTGCTGCCAGACGACGAATACGAACTGCGCACCCCATACATCAGGGAAGTTCTCAGCGGTAAGCGACAACGGTTTGAAACCATGTTGCCGACCAAAGATGACAGCATCCGTTATGCGGAGGTGACCTACATCCCCCATATCGGCGAGTACGGCGACGTTTTGGGTTACTTTACCCTCTACCAGGACATCACCGAACGCCGCCTGGCTGAGCAGGCCCTGCAGGAAACCAACGAAACATTGGAACAGCGCGTAAAAGAACGCACCCACGCCCTGTCGGTGGTAAACAAGGAGCTGCGTAAGGAAAACACCATCCGCGCCTTGATGGAGGATGAACTGCGCCAGGCGAAATCCGACGCAGATGCCGCCAACCTGGGTAAAACCCGCTTCCTGGCAGCGGCCAGTCACGACCTGTTGCAACCTCTGAATGCCGCCCGTCTGTTCTCATCCGCCCTGGCACAACAGAGCCACAGTGACGAAACCCGTCAATTAGTTGACAACCTGGACGGCTCCCTCAAGGCAGCCGAAGAGCTGATTACCGCCATCCTGGATATCTCCAAACTGGATGCCGGTGCACTGGAACCGTCCATTACCGACTTCTCGGTTGATGACCTGTTCAGCAACCTGAGCACCGAGTTCACCGCGATGGCCTTGGATAAGTCACTTAAATTCCGCTGCCACCCATGCAAACTGGTGGTGCGCTCCGATCAGAAGATGCTGCGTCGCATTCTGCAGAACTTCCTCTCTAACGCAATCCGCTATACCCAGGAGGGTGGCATCCTGCTGGGCTGCCGTAAGCGGGGCAACAAACTGCGCTTTGAGGTCTGGGATACCGGAGTGGGTATTCCACAGAATAAGCTGAAAGAGGTGTTTGAAGAATTCCGCCGTATCGACAACCCGAAACACTCCCAGGTACAGGGTTTAGGGCTGGGTCTGGCAATCACCGAACGTATTGCGCGCATGCTGGAGCATCGATTGCAGGTCCGCTCGTGGCCAACCAAAGGCACGGTTTTTAGTGTTGAAGTACCGCTGGGCGAAGCCAAACAGGCGGTGAAGCAGAAACCGGAGAACCGCGGCTGGATTCGCAGTAAAGGCCTGAACGGCATCCGGGTCCTGGTGATCGACAACGAACCAAAGATTCTGGAGGGCATGAGTGCCCTATTGGGTGGCTGGTCTTGCGAGGTCGCTGTTGCAATCTCCGGCAACGAAGCCATCGCCCAGATCCAGGAGGAACACTTCGAACCGGACATCATCCTGGCGGACTACCACCTGTCAGAAACGGATACCGGTGTACGCGCACTGGAAGAGATTCGCACCCTGACCGACCGCGACATTCCCGCGGTTGTGATTACCGCTGACCGCACCGAAGAGGTAAAAGCCGAGATCGAAGCTTGCGGTGCACAGTTGCTGACCAAACCGATTCGACCAGCAGCACTGCGTGCCATTATCAATAAAATGATCGCCAACGCCCGGGCGATGGCCACCGAATAAGACAGGTATTCAGACACAAAAAAGGTGCCAATTGGCACCTTTTTTTATTTTCAGGCAGATCTCAACCCTATCGGGAGAGCGCAGCCTTAAGTTTACTCTACGTCGGTCTTTGGTGGCTCAACACCCAGACGCTGTGCCGCAATAACAGCTTGAGTACGACTGTGTACGCCCAGCTTACGCAGGATTGCGGTCACGTGTGCTTTGATTGTCGCCTCAGAGACATTCAACTCGTAGGCGATCTGCTTGTTGAGCAGACCTTCGGTCAGCATGGTCAGGACGCGGAACTGCTGAGGTGTCAAAGCAGCCAGCGCAGCGGCAAACTTTTGATCCTCTTCACTCACGTCACCCAGGTTGTCAGCAACCTCCTGTGGCAACCACTCCTCACCTTCGAGTACCGCTTTGATTGCGTCGGAAATGGTTTCCAATGGTGCGGACTTCGGAATAAAACCGGAAGCACCGTAATCGATCGCACGTTTCATCACATGCGGCTCTTCGCTACCGGATACCACGACAACCGGGATACCCGGATTTTGACCGCGCAGGAATACCAAGCCGGAGAAACCGTTGGTACCTGGCATGTGGATATCCAACAACACCAGATCTGCGTCAGGATTCTGATCAACTGCTTCCTGCACCGCCGCCAGAGAGTCGGCTTCTACTGTTGCAACACCAGGCACTGCCTGTGCCACTGCCTGTTTCAGCGCTGCACGAAACAGCGGATGATCGTCAGCAATAATAATCTTTTGTGCGAGCTGCATGCGTTCACTACCCCCCTCTCACACCAGTTAAGGTGTAAGTTCCTGTACTGCAACCTAATCCTGGCTCAATCATACCACCGATAATACAAAAACTCCCACCAGGCATAACCCGGCGGGAGCTTAATTATCAGGCTAGCAGAAGTTGCCGGATATTACTTACGGTTCATGCGGTTTTCGATCAGATCGTCAACCACGGTTGGATCTGCCAGGGTAGAGGTATCACCCAGAGAGCCAAAATCGTCCTCAGCGATCTTACGCAGGATACGGCGCATGATCTTGCCGGATCGGGTCTTCGGCATGCCCGGTGCAAACTGAATCAGGTCTGGCGATGCAATTGGTCCGATCTCGCTGCGTACCCAAGTGCGCAGCTCTTTCAGCAGCTCATCAGACTGCTCGTAACCAGCCTGCAGGGTCACGTACACGTAGATACCCTGACCTTTTACATCGTGTGGGTAACCAACTACAGCAGACTCTGCCACTGCTGGGTGAGCAACCAGTGCAGATTCAATCTCCGCGGTACCCATACGGTGGCCGGATACGTTAATTACGTCGTCTACACGGCCAGTGATCCAGTAGTAACCATCTTCGTCACGACGTGCGCCGTCACCGGTGGTGTAAACACCTTTGTAGGTAGAGAAGTACGTCTGGATGAAGCGCTCGTGGTCGCCCCAGATGGAACGGCTCTGACCCGGCCAGGAGTCTTTCAGTACCAGGTTACCGTCGGTCGCACCTTCCAGTTCATTCCCTTCTGCATCCAGCAGCGCTGGCTGTACACCAAAGAATGGACGGGTTGCAGAACCCGGTTTTGCGTCAGTCGCACCCGGCAGAGGCAGGATCATCATGCCGCCGGTTTCAGTCTGCCACCAGGTATCAACGATCGGGCAACGACCCTGACCGATGATGCGATGGTACCATTCCCACGCTTCAGGGTTGATCGGCTCACCTACAGAACCCAGGATACGCAGAGAAGACAGATCGGAGTCACCCAGTACGTCTTCGCCCTGCTGCATCAGTGCACGGATCGCGGTTGGCGCGGTGTAGAACTGGTTAACTTTGTGTTTTTCGATAACACGACCGAAGCGGCTGTTGTCTGGGTAGCTAGGCACACCTTCGAACATCAGAGAAGTAGCACCGTTCGCCAGTGGTCCGTAAACGATGTAGCTATGACCGGTTACCCAACCCACGTCCGCAGTACACCAGTAGATGTCGCCATCTTTGTAGTCGAACGCGTACTCGTGGGTCATGGACGCGTACACCATGTAACCACCGGTGGTGTGTTTCAGGCCTTTTGGTGCGCCCGTAGAACCAGAGGTGTACAGGATGAACATTGGTGCTTCTGCTTCCATCTCTTCAGGAGCGCAGTCAGCAGATGCATCAGCCACGATATCTTCGTACCAAACATCAACATCACTGTTCCATGCAACATCATCTTCTACACGTTTAACAACGATAACGCTCTGTACGCAGGCTTTTGCTGCTTCCTGCTCCAGCGCTTTGTCTACGTTCGCTTTCAGCGGTACAGACTTGCCTGCACGCAGCGAGTAGTTAGAGGTTACAACAACCTTAGAATTTGCACCTTCGATACGTGCTGCCAGTGCTTCAGGGGAGAAACCACCAAATACGATAGAGTGAACCGCACCGATGCGGGTACATGCCAGCATCGCAACGGCTGCTTCCGGGATCATCGGCATGTACAGGGTAACCACGTCACCTTTTTCTACGCCCTGAGCTTTCAGCGCGTTGGCAAACTTACATACACGTTCATGCAGGTCACGGTAGGTGATGTTTTCAGATTCGCTTGGATCATCGCCTTCCCAGATGATTGCCACCTGGTCACCACGGGTTTCCAGGTGACGGTCCAGACAGTTGTAAGACGCGTTCAGCGTGCCATCTTCGTACCAGCGAATATCAACGTTGTGCGGGTCAAAAGAGGTGTTTTTAACCTTGGTGTACGGTTTGAACCAATCCAGTCGCTTACCAGCTTCGCCCCAGAATGCATCTGGATCGTTGATGGATTGCTCGTACATCGCCAGATATTTTTCGTTGTTGATGTGAGCTTCCGCAGCCAGTTCAGCAGAAACTGGATATACCTTTTCTTCACTCATCGTGATGCCCTTAGCTGTATATTGTTTTAATTCTTGGAATCCGTTCGCCCTGATTGGACCTGATAACACGCTTCAGGTCCTTATACTTCTTATGGGGCGTTTCGTGTGTCCGTTAACTGGTAAGTTTTATACCCGTCCGGCACTCAACGTCTGAATTAGACATTGGTCTATCCGGCCTAAGACATTGGTCTTGGGTGGATTTTTACGCTTCGACTTCCCTCTGTTACAAGGTCTGCGAACAGCGTTGATCATGTCACGAAAAGGCGGCTTAAACGATATATCTCACAATTTTTATGGGTACATAAAAGGCAACACCAGTTTGCCGGCATCCAAGCCTATTTTCGGAGCAATGCGTCCAGATCCAGTCCCGCTTCTCGCATCTTCGCCAATTTGTAACGTAATGTACGTGGACTGATCCCCAGATTCTCGGCAGCCGTTTTACGGCTTCCGCTGGTCGCTTTAAGTGCGTCAATAATCAACTGGAACTCATGCTGCTGCATTCCCGCTTCCAACTGATTAGCGTCCTCATCCTCAATCGCCGCCACCATAGGATCAACCTGCTCACAAAGATCCGTCGCCATGGTATCCGGATTCAGCAACAGATCAGCCGCACTGATTGCGATACCAGCCTGCATAATCAGAGCACGCTGCACTACGTTGTCCAGCTCACGCACATTACCCGGCCAACCATGCTGACTCAGTG
>NZ_CAXRBQ010000013.1:0-5043 GCF_964228735.1 Pontibacterium sp.
GGTCTTGGCAACATGGGTGGCCCAATGGCGATCAACCTGGTTAAAGCAGGTCATTCAGTTAAAGCGTTCGACCTGTCTCAAGATGCAATTCAGAAAGTGGTTGCTGAAGGTGGTCAGGCTGCGGCATCTGCAGTGGAAGCCGCAAAAGATTCCGAATTCGTAGTATCTATGCTGCCAGCGGGCAAGCATGTAGAAGGTCTGTTTGTAACCGGTGATGAGCCACTGTTCGACGTGGTTGCTGACGGTGCGCTGATCATCGATTCCTCCACCATCGATGCGGAAACTGCAAAGCGTGTAGCAGCGGTAGGCGCTGAGCGCGGTATCAACTTTATCGACGCCCCGGTATCCGGTGGTGTTGGTGGTGCTGTAGCGGGCACCCTGGCCTTCATGGTGGGTGGTAGCGATGAACAGTTCAGCAAGGCGAAGCCAATTCTGGACTGCATGGGTAAGAACATCTTCCACGCCGGTGACAATGGCGCAGGTCAGATTGCTAAAGCGTGTAACAACATGATGCTGTCTATCCTGATGGCGGGTACTGCTGAAGCCCTGAACATGGGTATCAAGAACGGCATGGATCCAGCGGTGCTGTCCGAGATCATGAAGCAGAGCTCCGGTAACAACTGGGCGCTGCAGGTGTACAACCCGGTTCCGGGTGTGATGGAAGGGGTACCGTCCTCCAACAACTACCAGGGCGGCTTCCAGGTTGACCTGATGTACAAAGACCTCGGTCTGGCGATGGATCTGAGCCAGCAGAGTGCATCTCCGGTGCCAATGGGGTCTCAGGCACGTGCGCTGTATAACCTGCACAAGGCTAAAGGCAACGGCGGCCTGGATTTCTCCAGCATCCTGCGCCTGTATCAGGATCAGTAAGCAGTTCTCCATAGAATAACTACAATACATGCTCGCCCCAGAATGGGGCGGGCAGACAGTTCCTCGCGGCACTGTCGGGGCGTTCTCTCAGGCAGGAGGCGCCATATAGCCGCAGTGCCAACCCGATAAAAAAAATAAACGAGGTTGAACAATGGGATACAACGATGAATATCAGGCTGCCCTGGATAACACGGAAGCCTATTGGGCGGGGCAGGTTGACCGCATCGCCTGGTTCAAAAAACCAGAAACCATTCTGAGCAAGACCGATTTTGGTACCTACAGCTGGTACCCGGACGGTGAGCTGAACAGCTGCTACCTGGCACTGGATTACCACGTGGAAAACGGCCGTGGTGAACAGGTTGCCCTCTACTACGACTCTCCTGCAACCGGCGGCACCAAAGAAGCCATTACCTATAATCAGCTCTTGGAGCGTGTATCCCGCTTTGCAGGTGCCTTGAAAGCACAGGGGATCGAGAAAGGCGATACCGTTCTGATCTACATGCCGATGATTCCGGAAGCGGCAGTGGCGATGCTGGCCTGTGCCCGCTTGGGTGCCGTTCACTCCGTCGTGTTTGGTGGCTTCGCGCCAAACGAAATGGCGATCCGTATCGACGACGCCAATCCGAAGATGATCCTGACCGCGTCCTGCGGTATCGAGTTCGATAAGAAGATCGCTTACAAACCGATGGTAGATCAGGCAATTGACCTGGCGACTCACAAGCCGAAGAACACCATTGTGTGCCAGCGTGATGTTCTGACAGCGGACATGAACAATGCGCGCGATCTGGACTGGTATCAGGTGCAGGAAGGTGTTGAACCGGCTGAGTGCGTAGCGGTTAACGGTTCCGACCCGCTGTATATTCTCTACACCTCCGGTACCACCGGTCAGCCGAAAGGTATCGTGCGTGACAACGGTGGCCATGCTGTGGCGCTGCGCTATGCACTGAATAACGTGTATGGCATGGAAGCGGGTGATGTATGGTGGGGCGCGTCTGATATCGGTTGGGTCGTGGGTCACTCTTTTATCGTTTATGGCCCACTGATGGGCGGCTGTAGTGCAATCTTCTTCGAAGGTAAGCCGATCAGAAACCCGGACGCGGGTACATTCTGGCGTGTGATCGAAGAGTACGGTGTGAACTCCATGTTCTGTGCGCCAACCGCGTTCCGTGCCATCCGTAAGGAAGACCCGGAAGGTGCGCTGTCTCAGAACTACAACCTCGATAGCCTCAAGTGGGTCTTCGTGGCGGGCGAGAAGCTGGACTCCTCTACCTATCACTGGCTGTCCGATCTGCTGAAAGTACCGGTGATTGATCACTGGTGGCAGACTGAAACCGGCTGGCCAATGACTGCGCCGATGATGGGGTGGGACAATCCGTCCGAAGCACGTCTGGGCTCTACCAACAAACCGATTCCTGGCTACGATATCCGCGTACTGGATGGTGACGGTACCGACGTCGAAGCCGGTGAGGCGGGTAATATCTGCGTGAAGCTGCCGATGCCTCCGGGTGTGGCATGGAGCATCTGGAACAACAACGACCGTTACGTCAGCTCCTATCTGGAAGCCTTCCCGGGCTACTACCACACGGGTGATGGTGGCTACAAAGACGACGACGGTTACGTATACATCACCGGTCGTACCGATGATGTAATCAACGTATCCGGTCACCGTCTCTCTACCGGTGAGATGGAAGAGGTGGTTTCGGCTCATGCGGCGGTTGCCGAATGTGCGGTGATCGGTGTCAACGATGAGCTGAAAGGTCAGTTGCCTGTTGGCTTAATTGTTCTGAAAGCGGGCGAAGAGATTGAAGAGGAGCAGCTGGAAAAAGAGCTGGTTCAGATGGTCCGTGATCAGGTAGGTGCATTGGCCTGCTTCCGCCGTGCCCTGGTTGTTCAGCGTCTGCCGAAAACCCGTTCCGGTAAGATCCTGCGCGCCATCCTACGTAAGATCGCTGCTCAGGAAGAGTACAAGATGCCATCAACAATTGATGACGAGAGTATCTTGCCTGAGATTACCGAGCTGATGGCAGAAGCAGGTGTAACCAAGTAACAACGGCGCTTGCCTTGGCGTTTGTCTTTGAATAAATGCTGAGGTAAGCCTACCGATGTCCCCCTGCGTTGGTGCTGCTTGCTAGGGCGGTGCCGACGCTCTCTATCGTGCAAAACATATCCATATAAAGCAAAAAATTTATTAGGGAAAATACTTATTTTTCTCTCGCATTCCTCAAAGAAACGCGTTAAATTGACGTTAACGTAAGAGTAAAGAATAAGTTGTATGGCGGTTCATAACCGGCCCTACACAGAAAAAGCAGGAGAGGTTCTATGCAGGTTAAAGACAGTGTTTTTGTAATCACCGGTGGCGGTCGTGGTCTGGGACGTGCGATGGCTGAACACCTGGCAAAGCAGGGCGGCAAGCTGGCGCTGATCGACCTGAATCAGGAAGACCTGGACACCGCAGTGGGTCAGTGTCAGGAGCTGGGTGGTGAAGCACGTGGTTACATCTGCAACATTACTGACGAGCCTGCAGTAGAAAGCACCTTTGCGCAGATCAAAGAAGATTTTGGTGAGATTAATGGTCTGGTGAACAACGCCGGCCTGATGCGCGATGGCATGCTGATCAAAATGAAAGACGGCGAGCTGGTGGGCAAGATGTCCCTGGAAAACTGGGAGTCTGTGCTGACCGTAAATATGACCGGTACCTTCCTGTGTGGTCGTGAAGCGGCTGGCATCATGGCGCAGCAGGGTAAGGGTGGTGTCATCATCAATATCTCCTCCGTATCCCGCGCAGGCAACATGGGCCAGACCAACTACTCCGCTACTAAAGCGGGTGTGGCAACCATGGCTGTGAGCTGGTCTCGTGAACTGGCACGCTTTGGTATCCGCGTGGGTGGTATCGCACCGGGTGTGATTGCGACCGAGATGACTGCACAGATGAAACCGGAAGCGATCGATCGCATGGTCTCTGCAGTACCGCTGCGCCGCTTGGGTGAAGTGGAAGAGATGGCCCACACCCTGCAGTACATTATTGAAAACGAATTCTTCACCGGCCGTATTGTTGAGATGGACGGTGGCCTGCGCATCTAAGCGTATGACAATAGCGCATTTTGCAGGTTAAACAGGTTCTTTGCTTGTTAGCTGAAAGACGACCGTTGTTTAGTGCCGTTAACTGCACTAGTACTCTGTTGGTACGTCACTTGGGGGAGTTCGCTCCCCTTTTTTTGTTTCTGGAGAAAGTAAACATATAAGCAAGCCCACTAATAAAAATAACTAGGGAGACCGCTATGAATCGTTATTTAGATGATTTCAACGAGGGTGAACGTTTTACTGCACCGGGTTTTACCCTGAGTGAAGGGCAGGTGCTGGATTTCGCACTGACCTACGATCCGCAGCCGTTCCACATTGATGCACAGGCGGCTGCAGAGAGTCCTTACGGTGGCTTGATCGCCAGTGGATTCCAAACATTGGCACTGTGTTTCCGGATGGTGGTGCAAACCGGGGTGTTCGAAACGGTCAGTATGGGCGGCCCCGGAATTGATGAATTGCGCTTCCTGGCGCCGGTTCGACCCGGCGATACGATTCGCAGTGAGGCGGAGATCCTGTCGGCTAAACCTTCGCGCTCCAAACCTGATCGGGGCATCCTGCGTATCCAGTTCCGTGGGTATAACCAGCATGGTGATGAAGTAATCAGTTTTATCGTCATAATGCTAGGACGCAGAAAAACCGAATGATTGCTACGAAATTTTCATTAGTTTTTATGGGTTGAAGCGGTTACATGTCACAGGCTTTTGGCTAGAATGTGCTTAACACACTGCCACTGATAGGAGGGCTCTGTTATGTCAAACGCAACTAATCCGCATCCAAAATTTATCGAAGCGATGCAGAAACTGTCAGCCATGTCAGAAGAAGAGCGCCTGTCCGAGGAGAATAAAGATCTATTCGATCAGGCAATGAACTACGCGCCGCTGGATATCCAACCTCAGTTGGTCGCAATTCGTAAGAAGTACGACGAGCTGCACTGATCCGCTAGCTTCTTTAATGTCTTGTCCTGATATAGGTTGACACTATTTCAGGTTAAAAACGCCCGATGTACCTCATCGGGCGTTTTGTATTTTAAGGCCATATGAGGCCGTCGTGTATTGTAGAGATGCACCGACTCATCAACCATGACGACCGCTT
>NZ_CAXRBQ010000014.1:0-17295 GCF_964228735.1 Pontibacterium sp.
GGCGGGAAAGGGATGAAAATTGAAAAGTATGTGGTACCATTTTGTAAACGGCTGATGGCTTGTGGGAATTGTATAGACACCAATAACCATAGGGCTTTCAGCCGTTTTCGTATATACCTTCATGAAAAATATGGGCTAGTAAAGCATTGGGGGCAGGGAATTCGTATCAGGTATTGCTAGTAGTTCTTTCGAGAATCTATACCTTAAGAAATCAGCTGATACATGGTGGAGCCACCTGGAATAGCAAAATAAATCGTTCCCAGCTGAGAGACTGCACGAAAATAATGGCAGCATTAGTGCCAATCGTGATCGAAGTGATGATGGATAATTCCCACCAGCTATGGGGTGAGCCATACTACCCTGTTGTGTGACTGTTGATTGAACTGAATTAGTATTCAAAGACCATATATCGCTTGAGCGGTATATGGTCTGATTATGCTCTATTACTCCGACACCTCGGTGCAGGCTGAGGGGGGAGGAGCGATAATTGCGAATAGTCTTTCTCCGAGAACGGCCCATGCTGCTCTCATCTCTGTCGAATAGCTATAACGCTGATATATACGCTTTACTTTGTTTTCCTCTGTATGGTTAAGACACCTTTCGGCTACTTCGGGTAATACGCCAGTTGCAACCATCATGGAGGCTCCTGTACGACGTAGATCGTGGGGTGTCCACTTGCCACCAGGTAATAACAGGGTTTGAGCAGCAGCACTTCGATTACTCATGACACCGGATTCCGGCGCTCTTTGTCTGTCGGTCAGCTGTTTTGTAATGGTTTTTGTGCTGACTGGGCCTGTTTTGGAACGGTTGGGGTAGCACCACGGACTATCGCCGTGTATTGAATGCAGAGTTTCAAATTGGTTTGCAGTAAAATCTGAAAGATAGATAGTGTGAGCTTTGCCATTTTTGCTGTTCTCAGCAGGTATGAGCCACTCCTTCTTTATTAGATCTATATGCTTCCACTGTGCATTCAATAGTTCTCCAATTCGACAGCATGTAGACAATGCAATCCAGACGGCAACTTCGGTGGAAGTTCTTAGGTTTGCACTTGGAAGTTGTATATGAAGAAGCTGGATCTCATCGGCGGTGAGGATTCGGTCTCGCTCTGTATCCTTCCCTCCGATGTTCACCTTTCTAATGTTTGCAGTTGGATCTACAGCTATAAGGTCTCGGTCTACAGCAAACCGAAACATCTGACGCATCTGTGAGAAAGTAAGTTTAGCAAGCCTTACAACACCTCTGCTTAGTAGTGCATCTGTGACTTCGGTGATGTCGGACTTAGTTACGTCTTCTACATATAATTGCCCAATTCGCGGAAGAACATCTTTGTTAAACGACCGTTTGATTTCGTTGCCACCGTCTTTATGACGAATTAGGTCTACAGACGCCCAATGATCAAAAAGGTCTGCAACGGTTTTGCGAGACGCGATTCTAGCGGCCTCCACTTCAAGTGCCGCTTTCTCTCTAGCAATGCGTGCAAGCTCGGCTTCTTCCATAGCTTTTCGAGTCTGCTCTTGGGCTATAAGATGTTCTTTGACATCCTTAATTCCCGCTTCATGTAGAGAAGCAAGTTCAGAAGCCCGAAGTCTTGCTTCTTTAAGCGTCAGGTAGCCTGGTTTGCTGGATTTACTGTATGGGCCGATCGGTAGGCGTATTCGTTTGCTATTGCTGTCGGTATAACGGAAGTAGAACAGCCGGTCAGCCTTGGGCGTAATGCGCACCGACAAGCCTCCGTGACCCCAGATGGTGGTTTCATTCAGCCACTTATCTTTACCGTCAGGTTTGGTATTTATCTCTCGATCAGTAATTTTGCTCATAGCTAATCCTTGCTCGTGCCCGTTTCGTGCCCGATTGTGTTCGGATTATGATAGACGCTTGTGGACGGTATTGGAATTAGAGTAGGTGTGTTTTGTTGTAAGATATTGATATTTAATGATTAAATATATTGATGATAGACGTTGATAGATCTTTATAGATTTTGATTTACCTTTATGGGGTGCAGGGGGTCGGAGGTTCAAATCCTCTCATCCCGACCATTTTCACTTCTATTGAATCTTCTTTGATTGATTATCTGAAAACTCGGGCGCAGCATCTGCGTGGCGGAGTTATCCGATCTAAAGTCGCGTGCAGACATGAAAATATTTAATGCACGTGCCGCTTTCGTTAAATATTTCCTATATATGCCGATAGTTTCATATATTGAACTGAGCCCCGCAGTTGGCTAGGCTCTGTCGATACTCCTTTGGTCTAATAATAAGGCGTCATCTGGATGTAATATCCGTTAGAGATAGTCCGGCATGATGGATAAACAGATCAAGGAGAGACAACGAAACTTGCATAACGAAGGTTCCCTGATGAAAGTCTCACACAAAATCGCGTTGTTTGCCTCGACCATAGTGGTGTTGGCATTTTCGGTTTTTTCATGGGTGCAGTACCACAGTGTGAAAGACGCGCTGTATGAGAGTACAGCGACGAACACCGCAGAATCGACTAAAGCTTTGGGTGAACAGATCACCAACTGGCTGAACGGAAAACTGGCACTGATCGATATGATGGCAGAAACCATCAATGAAGATTTCAGTGCCGAGACAATTCAGAATACGTTTAACACCCCACTTCTGAAGAAAGAATTTATCCTCATTTTTGGTGGCCTGGACACCGATGGTGAGCGCATCACCAATGATCCGACTTGGAATCCACAAGGTTGGGATGCCCGTAAGCGTCCGTGGTATCCCTATGCCCGCAGCCATCAGCGTGCGGTGCTGACCGATCCATACCCGGATGCTGCGACCAAGGAGATCCTGATCTCTGCGGTGGCCAACATTTACGACAAGGGTGAGTTCAAAGGGGCCTTTGGTGGCGACCTGAGCCTTAAGACCGTATCCGAAGCGGTAAACACGCTGAACTTTCACGGCACCGGCTACGCGTTTCTGGTGAGCGCAGATGGCAATATTATCAGCCACCCGGAAGCGGAGCTGAACGGCAAGTCCCTGAGTGATTTCTTTACTGCCGGTGTACCGCAATTCTCCGAAGAGTTGCAGGAACTGACGGTGGAGGGACGTGAAGTATTTACCTCCTACTACAAACTGAATGGTCTTTATGGCAGTGAGTGGTATGTAGGCGTGGTACTGGATAAAGCCAAGGTGATGGCGGAAGCGAGTTCACTGGGTTGGGCTGCTTTGATTGGTACGTTGATCAGTGCATTGCTGACGTGTGTGGCGATCTACATGGCGGTGTCCCGTGCTCTGCAGCCGTTGCAGACGCTGAAGGACTCTTTGCACGAGATCAACAGCGGTGAAGGTGATCTGACCAAGCGCCTGGACGTGACCTCCAAGGATGAATTTGGGCAGCTCTCAGAGGAGTTCAACCGCTTCCTGGCCTACCTGCAGGAGCTTGTAGGGCAGGTGAAGAACATATCTGTCGATGTACGCGCCAACACTGATATGACCGCAGCGTCTGCTGAGGTGGCTTCAGGGCAGTTGCAACAGCAGTTGTTCGAGCTGGATCAACTGGCAACCGCGATGCATGAAATGTCTGCGACCGCTCAGGACGTGGCTGCCAATGCACAACGTACCGCAGCATCTTCACAGGCAGTGGATGAGGCAACGCACACCGGGGTTGAGGTGGTTTCTCAGACCACAACATCCATTGAAGGTCTGGCGCGTGATATGGAAACCGTGGTGGGTACTATCAACGACCTGTCCTCCTACAGTGATAACATCGCGTCCATTCTGACCACCATTACTGATATTGCTGATCAGACCAACCTGCTTGCGCTTAACGCTGCAATCGAGGCGGCGCGTGCCGGTGACCTGGGACGTGGTTTCGCGGTGGTAGCGGATGAAGTGCGTGCGCTGGCATCCCGTACCCAGCAGTCCACTGAAGAGATCAAGGATATGATCCAGCAGCTGCAGGCGGGTGTGAAAAACGCTGAAGTTGTGATTATGAAAGGACGTGATCGTGCCAACGAAACCCAGGCGATGGCCGCGGAAGCGGACGGTGTTCTGGGTAGCATTCGCGAGAGCATTCAGGATATTAATCAGATGACGCTGCAGATTGCGACCGCTGCCGAGGAGCAGAGTGCGACAGCAGAAGAGATCAACCGTAACACCTCTAACATCCGTGATATCAGTGGCAGCGTGTCAGATCAGGCGCGCGAGCAGGAAAGCAACTGTAACGCGATGGTACAACTGACCAGCCAGCAGGATAGCGCGCTGTCTAAGTTCAAGGTGTAACAAACCCTAGGGATTGGCTGTGTCTGAGTAGGGGCCGCTCAGGCGCAGCCGATGCTTGCCGCCCAGTTGTTCGCTTTCTGCTGCAGGAAGCACAGCTCCTCTGCCAGGCGTTTAAATGGCAGATCCACCTCTCCCCATGCCTCGTGCGTGCAGTTCTTCGCTAACTTCTTAGCAAATTCCTTTTCCGGCAGATCCAGCCATTCCGGGTATTTAGTCAGACAGATACTGATAAAGTCCGCCAGTTGAATGATCAGCAACAGATTGCGGAACCCTTGTGGGACCTGCTGATTGCGGTAGATGCCGTAGCGATGATGGGCACGTACCATGTTGCAGAGCACCTTGGGTAGTTGCCAGTGCTTGCAGGCAATCAGGCCCACCTGGGAGTGGTCATACCCGATCTTCCTACGCTCAACCTGAGGCAGCTCCTGGGGCGATGACCAGCTTGTGCTTGGTGTGTTTGCTAACGCTGTGGGCGCCACATCAAACATCACAAAGCGTCCGATATCGTGCAGCAGACCGCTGATATAAGCGAGTTCGGGGTGAACGCCAAACTCTTTCATAGTCAGTGCCAGATGCTCGGCATAGATCGCGGTTTCGATGGCGTGGGTCCACAACAGCCGGTGTTCGGCGTGGACCGGGAGGAAGACGCGGGTGACACCTATAGTCGCGATGTAATTGGAGATGCTTTCGGTACCGATACGGGACATCGCCATGGTCAGGCTGCTGATCGGTTGCGCAGTACCTGACGCAGCAGAGTTGGCAATCTTCAGTATCAGAGTGGTCAGGGAGGGGTCTTTACGTGCCAAGGCTACCATCTGTTCAAAGTAGTCCTCCTGCTGCTTATCCAGCGCCATCAACTCGGTCAAAACAACAGGCAAAAACGGGAGTTGTTTAACCTGTTCTTCAATGTCATGAAGTTGAGGGGCCATATCCATCGCAGACGTTCCGTGGTCGGAGAAACTTGTAGCTATTTATAGTGTATGAAATGCCTCACAGAAGTCACAGATTAAAACGAAATAAACTTATAGTTATGCCATAAAATCAGCCAGTTAGTGACTTGTGGCAAACGCGCAGTCGGCTTTGTTGGGATCGTTTGGCTGCGCTATCAGGGACAGGGGATTCTGTTTGAACAGGTTAATTAGTCTCCCGGCTTTAATAGCCAGGATTGATTAAAGCGTGTACAGATCGATTTAGTGTTTTTATGGGATTTAGGTGGCTTTCACAGTCAATGTTAGGTGATTTTTCTTTTTGATGGGTGGAAATAGAAAAATTTTCTGGAATTTTGAAATCTACAGTAACCCTGTGGGATTCGTGGATTTGTAACGGTAGAGTTTGCCCGTACTGTTTAAACAGTAACCAAAAAATCAGTTTTCGAATGTTAAACATCGATCTGAAATAGCGGTTGATGTGACGCGTGACAGATCCCGAAGAAAATAATGACAATGACTAAGACGTTCAATTTCGCACCGATCCGCAATATCTACAAAATTCGTCAGATGGCCGCTGACAGCTGGTGGGTTTACATGCACAAACTGGGTGCAAACGGTGAACTGAGCAACGCTTCCCGCGTCGTGTTCTTTGGCAAGAGCCGCGAGCAGGTTGATCAGTGGATTGAAGGTAAAGACGACGTCGTCTTTATCCTGGCTGACAGCTGATTGATACATCTTCAGCGCCTGGAGTTCGGGCGCTGAGATAGATGACTGCAGCGATCCTGTTGATCGCTGCGGCATAACATCGCATCCCTCCCAACCATCATACCTCAGGGTATGAGAAGTCTTTCTGCGCCCTGATTGGGGCTCATCGCAGCACACTTTTTCCAGATTCCCCGTATCGGTGGAAAATTACGTTTACGTAAAATGTCTGTAATTAGCTCGTTTCTGTCTGCATCATTTGTTATTTTCTTAAAACGCTCCAATTTACGTAGCTGTATTCCACAAACAGTGAAATCACGTCCCCCTCATCTGCTCACGATTGTGAGGCATATTTTTTAACGGGGTACGTGGCTTTCCAGAAATGTTACTGGCTGGATGTCTCCCCGGCATTCGGTGCAGATAAGGGTAGGGCAGATGACTGGACGATCCGACAAGCTGGCGAAGTCTCGTCCCTCAAGTGAGGCGTTCGAACTCGACGAATTTCCATTTTATTGGGTCGCTCGGGTGAATGCCCGTTACGCCCTGGAGATGGAGAAAACTCTCAAGCCGATGAACATGGATATCTCCCGCTGGCGGGTAGCCATGCTTCTTAATGTACACGGCGAGATGAGTATCTCTGATATTGCCGAACAAGCCCTCGGCAAGTTGCCCACCATTACCAAGATTGTGTACCGCATGCGGGACGAGGGCCTGGTTGCCGTCTATCCCTCAGATATGGACGGCCGGGTGACCCTCGTACGCCTGACGGAGCTGGGGTACGAGAATGTAACTTATGTCTTTGCAAATACGCAGGACGTGTTCAAAAAAGCGTTTAAGGGTTTTTCAGAGCCGCAGGTTCGTAAGGTCAATAAACTGTTGGGTAAGTTGTTCGACAACCTGGGCGAATAACGCACTTACTCTACAGCCACAGCGCTTTCACGCTTTGCCCGCTTGGTTTGTGATTGCAGCGGTATCTTCACCGAGATTTTGAGACCCGGCTGGGCGTTTTCAATGCTCAGTGTGCCCTGATGGGCTTTGACGATCGCCTGTACCAGCGACAGACCCAATCCTGTACCGGATTTTTCCTGCCCGTTCTGGCTGCGGTAGAAACGGCGGGTGATATGATCCAGTTCTTCATCCGGCAATCCCGGCCCGTAGTCGCGGATCTGCAGCAGCGCATAAGCCTTCACTTCGCTCACACTGATCTCAATTCGGTCACCACAGGCGGCGTACTTAAACGCATTCTCCAGCAGGTTGGAAACACACTGGAAGATCAGGTTGGGGTTGCCCTGCAACTGCACCGGTTTGGCAAACACCACGATCTCCTGTCCCTGTTCCTCGGCCAGTGGAGTATAGATATCCGTGGCGGAGTGGATCATATCGTCCAGGTAAAACTGTTCGCTGTTGTGGGGTTTACCCGCTTCCAGTGCGGCAATGTTGAGTGCGGCGTTAAAGACCTTGAGCAGATGATCGACTTCGTCCGTGGCGCGGTCCAGGGCTTCCTGCGTGTCCGGATCATGTGCTTTGCAGCGGGTTTCTTCCAGCATATTACGCATGCGGGTGAGCGGGGTGCGCAGGTCGTGGGCGATGTTATCTGACACGCTTTTTACGGCGGTGACCGTATCCGATACCTGCGCCAGCATGTGGTTGATATGCTGCGCCAGCGAGTCGAACTCCTTCTCCTGACCGCGCACCGGTATGCGCTGATCCAGGTTGCCGCCTTCGATCACGTCCTCACACAACTCGTTGATCGAGCGGATACGGCGCAGGATATAGGTGCTGGCAATCAGGCCGCCGATGGCGCCGACACAGAGTGTGAGGAACAGGGTCAGCCGAATCCAGAAGCTCATCTTCTCGGCGCGGTAGTGATCGGTGTAGTCAAAACCGTAGGTGAGGGTGCTTTGGTTGGGCAGCACCAGCTTGGAAACCATCAGTATTTTGCTCTGATCGTTTATACGGGCTTTGGCCAGCATGATATTGGGTGCAAACTGCTCATCCAGGATGTTCAGCTTGCCAATATCCCCGATGGTGATGACATCGGTCTTCAGGCGGTAGTGCAGGATATCGCCCCGGCGCCACTCCTCGAACTGCTTAATCAGTGTCCCCGCCTTGGCCTGGTCCTGCAGTTGCTTGTGGGAAGTCTTCAGGAAGTTGGTGAGGAAATAGCTGTCAGCCGAGAGCGGGGTGTTGTGGTTCTGCACAACTGAGAGGCCCACTATCAGCGCGACCAGCGTTAGCAGCCAGATTGAAAACAGGATGCCGATACGGGAGATGGAAACACGGATCTTCATCGATCAGGCTTCGATCTTGTAACCGGAACCACGCACCGTGTGGATCAATTGTTTTTCGTACGGCTTATCCAGCTTGTTACGCAGCTTGCTGATATGCACATCGACCACGTTGGTTTGTGGATCGAAGTGGTAACCCCAGATCTGTTCCAGCAGCAGGGTGCGGCTGATCACTTCACCCCGGTGCTGCAGCAGAAAGAGCAGGATGCGGTATTCGGTGGGTTTCAGCTCCAGCGCCTGACCCTGGCGACAGACCTTATGGGACAACGTATCCACATGCAGGTCATCCATCTGAATCACATGTTCTTCGGCAAGGGATAACGGTCGGCGCAGCAGCACACTGATACGCGCCTGAAGCTCACGGAAAGAAAACGGCTTGGTCAGATAATCGTCGGCACCGGCTTGCAGGCCGTCTACCCGATCATCCACTGTGGCCATGGCACTGAGCAGCAGGACCGGGGTTTTGTTGCCCAGGCTGCGCAGAGCTTTCAGCAATTTGATGCCGTCCACTTTCGGCAGCATACGGTCGAGAATGATGGCGTTAAAGCTTTCCGTGCTGGCGAGAAACAGGCCATCTTCACCGTTTTCGGCATTTTCCAGTTGGTACCCCTGCTCTTCCAAACCCTTGCGGATGAAGCTGGAGACTTCCCGGTCATCTTCTATCAACAGTATTCGCGCCATATCGATTCTTAGATCGCATCCTTGAGTGAT
Organism: Pontibacterium sp.; assembly: GCF_964228735.1. Lineage (GTDB taxonomy): Bacteria > Pseudomonadota > Gammaproteobacteria > Pseudomonadales > Balneatricaceae > Pontibacterium. The sequence continues at coordinate 8,866 of NZ_CAXRBQ010000014.1, forward strand.
GATTGGCGATTAAGTCATAACCCCTGTCCTGCATCAAGGCCCAGTCTGATTAATAAATTTCGCCTATTTAGTTTGGTCTGACCATCTAATTCCTTTCTATATCAGATGGTTATTGGGTTTTGGTGCGTCAGATCTGTTCACTGAATCGCTGAAACATTAACAAAACTTAACTCAATCACCAGCTCAACTTAATGCGTTGCGGCTCACCCTCTAAAACAGTTCACAGATTCCCGCGCGCCTCAATCGGAGGCCGACGGACCCGTATAAACCCAGAGGGAGGTGGCGCCATGAGCGACGTTTCCAGTGTTAACAACAACGCGTCGATCTTTAACCAGATCAACGCAGCTAACAGCTCAAGTACGCAGCAAACCAGCCAATCCGACAGCGACATGTTTATGGAGTTGCTGATCGCCCAGCTGCAGAACCAGGACCCAACCAGTCCGACCGATACCGATCAGTTCATGTCGCAGGTCACCGAGATGTCGATGGTGGAGTCATTGGTCAATATGGAGACCGCGATTGGTGACCTCTCCAACAGCCTGCTGAGCAGCCAGAACGCACTGCAGGCATCGTCGATGGTGGGGCAGAACGTCTTTGTTGAATCCGACTCGGCGATGGTCAGCGCGGGACAAGACACCATCGATGGCGTGGTTGAGCTGCCGGCCAGTGCGACTCAGGTGCGGGTGCAGGTGTTCGACCAGAACGACACCCTGGTGGGCACTGTCGAGCTGGGACAACAAGCCGCCGGGGATCTGGAATACAGCTTTGACAGCTCGCAGCTGCCCGCGGGTGAGTACCGCGTGGTGGCGCAGGCCGAGATCGGCGGTGAGCTGCAGCAGCTGGACAACTTCATCTCTCATCCCGTTGAAAGCGTAACCCTGGGCCAGAACGGCGTTGGCATGACCGTCAACACCGCTCTGGGTGGCGCTTCCATGAACGACATCAAACAGATCGCAGCCTGAGGAGAGTAAGCCATGGCAGGTTTCAACACGGCCGTTACCGGCATTAAATCAGCGACCACCGATCTGGATGTGATCGGCAACAACATCGCCAACGCCAGCACCGTAGGCTTTAAGTCCTCCAGTGTGCAGTTCGGCGATATTTACACCACCGCGGTAGTGGGGGCGGGCTCCAGCAACGTGACCGGCTCCGGTGTAACGGTGATGGATATCCAGCAGGACTTCAGCGGCGGCACCATCGAGTTCACCAACAACAACCTCGATTTGGCGATCAACGGTTCCGGTTATTTTGTGTTGGATGATGGTCAGGGCGGCGTGACCTACACCCGCGCCGGTAATTTCCAGTTGGATGCGGATGGCAACATTGTCTCCAGTAACGGCAAGCATGTGCAGGGTTACGGCGTGGATGAAAGCGGTAACCTGCTGCCGGTGGATGACCTGAAGGTGGAGGAGACCGAAAGCCCACCCAAGGCCACGGAAGCGATCGAGCTGTCGGTAAACATCGACTCGCGGGAAGACTCCGCCGAGCTGGTGACTCCGTACGATAAAGACAACGCTGACACCTTTACCCACAGCGCCACCGTGCCCACCTTTGACAGCCTGGGTAACGAGCAGACCATCAAGTTCAACTACGTCGAACAGCCACCACACCGTGAGGTGCAGACCATCGACCTGACCACCAACAGCGGTGGTTTCGCCGCGGGCGACAGCGTTGAGATCTCCGGCGTAACCGTGGATCTGAATGACCTGTTCAACGGTACGACTACCGAACAGCAGGCACAGATCGATGCCCTGATTGCCGGTGATCCGCGTATCGCCAGTGTCAGCGTGGATGCCGCCAACGAAAATATAGAACTGACCTTTATGGCCTCCGCCACCGATGTGGATAACGTACAGGTGGGCAGCCTCAGCATCGCGGCGGCAGGCTCGCAGCTGTCGGGCATTACTTCCACCAACCTGGCGGCCAACGAGGTACATACCTACGACCTGAACGATTCTGCCTTTGATGCCAGCGGCAATCTGGTGGATGACACTGTACTGAGCATCGGCGGCGTGGATATTCAACTCACAGCCGGTATGACCGAGCAACAGGTGGCGGAAACCATCACTGCCCAGCAGGCCCTAATTGTTGATCAGAATCCGGATGTGGAATCGGTGACGCTGGTGAATAACGGCAGTGACTACCAGATACAGATCACCTTTGACGCACTCTCCGGCAATGTAGGCGACGACTCGCTGTCGGTGAATGCAGGCACCAGTAACGGCGTAGACGTACTCAACAACCAGCAAGTGGTCACCGGGGATAACTCCTTCGACGGGGTCTACAGTGTCTACGCCTACCTTGATGGCGAAGAGCTGTTGGATATTGGCAAGCAGGTTGATCCGGGTGAGGTGGGGGACGCCTCCGGTGCTACCGAACCGGGCCCGATCATTATGACCTTCGATCCGACCAGCGGCATTCTCAGCTCAGTGAACGACGACAACGTAGTGCTGGGTGGTACTGCACCGCTGCTGACCATCACTGGCGCCGATCCGGCCAATCCATTGACCGAAATCTCCCTGGACCTTTCTGGCACCACCCAGTTTGCGTCCGAATCCAGTCTGCGAGCTTCGTCCCAGGATGGCTACACCAAGGGTGACCTGATCGGTGTGAGTTTTACCGAAGATGGCGAAATGGTGGCCAGCTTCTCCAACAACCAGAGCCAGACTCTGGGCGTGGTGGCGATCGCCACCTTTGCCAATCAGGACGGTTTGAACCCGGCCGGGGATACGGAGTGGAGTGCCAGCTTCGCTTCCGGTGCCGCGCTGCTTAACCCGCCAGGTACCGGCCTCAACGGGACCCTGGAGTCCGGTGCGCTGGAGCAGTCCAACGTGGACCAATCCACCGAGCTGGTGCGGCTGATCGAGGCGCAGCGTAACTACCAGGCCAGCTCCAAGGTGTTGGAAACACTCAACACCGTAACGCAGGCGATTCTGCAGATCTGATCTGACGGGAGGGGCGGGTAATGAGCAATCTGCTGAATATCGGTAGCCAGAGTCTGCAATCCAACACTTACGCGCTGAGTGTGACTGGGCAGAACATCGCCAACGTGAATACGGCGGGATACAGCCGCCAGACGGTGGAGTTCAGCTCGCACGCAGCCTTGGGTGGCAGTTACACCAGCCTGGAGCGGGTGACCAGCAATTACCTGACCCAGCAGGTGTGGGCGGATCAGTCGGTGTATTCCAAGGCCGACAGCTACGCCAGCAAGATGGAGGTGCTGGATAACCTGCTGGCGGCCGACGGCACCAACCTGTCCGACGCGTTGGACAGCTATTTCTCCGCGTTGCAGAACGCCGTAGATGACCCAACCTCATCGCCCAACCGGGAACTGCTGTTGGCTGAGCTGGAGGCCTTAGGCAATTCCTTCCAGCAGATGGATCGCCTGCTGGAGGATCAGCAGAACCTGATCGACAGCCAGCTGGAGTCCTCCGCCGATCAGGTTAATCAACTGGCCGCCAATATCGCCTACCTGAACGGCGCGATCCAGCAGGCTGAGGCACAGGGCAATCCCGATGCCGCTTTGCTGGACCAGCGTGATGAGCTGGTGGGTGAGCTGGCCGAGTATCTGGATCTGCAGGTGGTGGAGCAGGGGAGCAGCGGTTACAGCCTCTACCTGGACAACGGTCAGCCGCTGGTGGTGGGCACGACCGCAGGGAGCCTCTCGACCACCTTCGACAGCAGTGATCTGACCCACACCGCGCTGCAGCTCAACTTCGGTGGTCAGCAGAGCGCAGTGCACGATGACAGCATTGGCGGCCTGATTGGCGGCTTGCTGGCCTACCGCAGTGACCTGGACGGGGCGCAGAACGAAGTCGACCTGATGGCGCTGACCTTTATCGACAGCATGAATCAGCAGCAGCTCGCCGGTATGGACCTGAACAGCGAGATGGGCAGTGCGCTGTTTAATGATATCAACAGCAGTAGTCTGATGAATGGGCGCCTGACACCGACCCTGGACAATACCACCAGTCTGAGCAAGGGCTGGGTGGAGATCACCGATCCCAGTGCGCTTACCGGCGCCGAGTATGAGCTGGAGATCACCGGCAGCGACAGCTTCACGCTGGTGGATCAGAGCAGCGGGCAATCCCTTAAATCCAGTGCGATGAATCAGGTGAGTTCGTTGGATCAGCTCACCGACGGTAGCTACTACGCCGACTGGAACAGCGGCGAGCTGGTGGTGGCGGTGGACGGCATGCAGATCCACCTGGAAGCCTCGTCAGTGCTGGCGCAGGGGGACAGTTTCAGTATCGATCCTACCCATGATGCGGCGGCAAGCATGGAACTGGCGCTGATCGACGGCAGTCAGCTGGCACTGGCCTCGCCGATCCGCGTCAGCCCTGCATCCGACAATCAGGGCACCTTGCAGGCCAGTGCTACCGTCACCGATCCGACATCTTCCACCTTTACCACCACTGAAAAGGCGCTGTCGCCACCGCTGGAGGTGGTATTCAGCAATAGCGAACCTCCTACCTACAGCGTTTATGACACCAGCGATCCGGACAATCCAGTGCCGTTGGTGGTCGATGGTTCACCGCTGACCGACCAGCTCTACAGTTCCGGAGAGGCGATTGCACTGAATGGCTTTTCTATAACTCTGACCGGCGAAGCCAGTCCGGGCGATCGAATCTCCTTCTCCTACAACGAAAACGGTGTCTCCGATAACCGCAACGCGTTGGCGTTCTCCGCGATGCAGTCGGAAGATCTGATGCACGGTGAAAGCTGGCAGTCCGCCTATGCATCCCTGATCGAGCAGGTCGGCACCGATACCAAAAACGCGCAGCTGCAGAGCACCGCCAGCCTCAGCGTGCTGCAGTCGAGTGAACAGGCCAAGGCCAGTCTGGTGGGCGTCAACCTCGACGAGGAAGCGGCCAAGCTGGTGCAGTACCAGCAGGCGTACCAAGCCTCGGCGCAGTTGATTTCCACCAGTCAGACCCTGTTCGAAACCCTGCTGGATGCGGTGTAAGGAGGCTTGTTATGCGTATCTCAACCCAACAGATCTACAGCCAGTCGGTCTTTAACATGCAGCAGTCGCAGGTAAAGCTGGCTGAGCTGAACGAGCAGATCGCCACCGGCAAACGTATCCAGTCACCCTCCGATGATCCGGTGGGGGCCGCCCAGATTGTGGCGCTGAATGAAGAGCTGGCCCAGCTGGAAAAGTACGAAAGTAATATCGGTTATGCCCAGAACAGTCTCGATCTGGAAGAGACAGTGATCGAAGACATCAACATCGCCATGGACAAGATGAGTGAACTGGCGGTGCAGGCGGGCAATACCACCCTGAGCGATAACGACCGGCAATCGATCGCCAATGAGCTGCGCGAACTGACCGAATACGTGGCGGGACTGATGAACACGCAGACTGCCAGCGGCGAATATATCTTTGCCGGATCACAGGGCCATACCCAGCCCTTTGTGCAGGATGGCAGCGGTCAGTACCAGTATCAGGGCGACGACGGTCAGCGCGAGATCCAGGTGGGCGCCAGTTATCTGATGCCAATGGGGGATGCTGGCGCTGACGTGTTTATGGCGGTGTCTGGCGAGCTGGAGGTCAGCCTGTTGGGGAGTGATACCAGTCACCTGACAGTGAGCGTGGAAGATCAGGATGCGGCGGATGCATTATTCAATAGCAGCGGTGATCTGAATCTCAGCATTACTCAGGATGGTGGTGGCAACTACAGCTACAGCCTGCTCGATAGTGCTGGGAATCCACTGGGGGATCCGGCACTGAGTAACATTGCGTTTACCCCACCGGAAACCCTGGAGCACGAAGGTGTCAGCTTGACCCTCAATCCGACTGGCCCCGTCGACACCACACTGCGTGCCGAAACCCCGCAGCACTCGATCCTGGATGTGGCGTTGGAGCTGGCGGATGCCCTGGAGCAGCCGGTCACCGATGGCGAGAGTCAGCAAGCGGTCAGTGATGCTGTCGCCAAGGCACTCACCGACATCGATTCGGCCCAGGAGCAACTTCTCGCTACGACCACCCATATCGGCGCGCGGGGTGGCGCGCTGGAAAAGCAGCTGGATAGTAATCTGGAACTGCAATTGATCACCAAAACCACCCTGTCGAGCATCGAAGACACCGACCTCACCACCGCGATCACCGAACTGCAGTTGGAGCAAACCTTGTTGGAAGCGTCGCAGGTGGTGTTTGGCCAAGTGACCGGCATGAGCCTGTTCGACTATATCCGCTAACCTCAACCGTGCAGCCAGAGGAGTAACTGGCATGAGTTCAATTGTCAGCAGTCTTGGTGCGGGGTCGGGGATTGATACCACCCAGTTGGTGAACAGTTTGGTCGAGGCGGAACGGGCGCCGACCGATGCACGTCTGGATGAAAAGCAGGCCGAACTGGAAGCGGATATCTCCGCTTACGGTACCTTTCAGAGCAGCCTGTCCGAGTTTGAAGCGTTGATCGAGCCGCTCTCGTCTGCGGATACCTACAGCGCCCGCAGTGTGTCTTTCTCCGATACCGATGCGATCACGCCTACCGAACTGGATGCCGGTGCCACGACCGGCAGTTACCAGATTGAGGTGGTCAGTATCGCCACCTCCCAGACTCTGACCAGTGGCAGCTATGCCTCCGAAGACGATGCAGTAGGGGAGGGCACACTGACCATCCGCTTCGGGGAGTGGAGCGAAGACGGTAGCAGTTTCAGCCATGACGGTGAGAGCGAAACCCTTCAGATCGAGATCGACGAAAACAACAACAGCCTGCAGGGACTGGCGGACGCAATCAACGATGCCGACGCGGGCGTGCAGGCATCGATTGTGTACGACGGCGAAGGCTACCGGTTAATGCTCAGCTCCGAGAGTGGCTTGCGCAACGGCATGGAGATCAGCGTGGAGGAGGCGGGTGAGAGTCCGACCAACAGCGACAACCAAGGCTTATCCATACTGGCCTTTAATACCGACACGCAAAACCTGACCCAGACCCAAAGTGCCAGCGATGCCGAGTTGATATTGAACGGTCTGGAGTTAACCCGTGAGACCAACGAGATTGACGATGTGATCACCGGTCTGACGTTTGAGCTGAACAGTTCCAGCGAAGGGGAGCTGATCAACTTCTCCATCAGCCAGGATGACTCGATCGCCGAACAGGCGATCCGCGACTTTGTTGAAGCCTACAACGTGTTTTATGAAACGGCAGAGAACCTGACGGGGATCGATGAGGAGACCGGTGAAAAAGCTGCGCTGGCAAACGAGCCAATCGCCAAAAGTGCTGTCACACAGATCCGCTCAATTCTGACTGCCCAGGTGGAGGGTACCAACAGCGACTTTAACTCACTGGCGCAGGTGGGCATCCTGACCGAGCTGGATGGCACGCTGACCATTGATGAAGAGATATTTCAGGATGCGCTGGATAACAACTTTGATGAGCTGGCCGCGCTGTTTACACCCTCCATGTCATCAAGCAGCAGCGAGATTGACGTTGGGCTGGGCAGTTATGCCACCAATGCCCAGCCGGGCACCTATGAAATCGAGATCACCCAGCAACCCAGCAAGGGGGAGTTCAGCGGCGAAGTGGTGGACAGCAGTCTTACCAGCAGCGGCAGTTTCAGCCTCAATACCGGCAGTGAAGACTACAGTTTTGAGGTGACCGTTGATGGTGTGACCTCCAGCGCTATCTCCCTGCCAGCAGACAGCCTTTATGACTCCGGTGCTGAAATGGCGGCCGAGCTGCAGAGCCTGATCAACGGCGATGAAAACCTGTCGGATGCTAACCTGCGGGTGAATGTCACTTACGACGAAGCCAGCCAGTCGTTTAACTTTGAATCCGACAGTTACGGATCCAACTCCAAAGTTTCCTTCGGTAGCACCACAGCAGGTGTGAACACCTTGGGAATCAGCGACGGCGGCGGCACCGCCGGCGTGGACGTGGCCGGCACCATCAATGGGGAGGCGGGTTTTGGCGCCGGGGATATCCTGCTGCCCGATGTGAACTCCGATGCCTACGGCCTGGTGTTTAATATCACGCCTGGCGCCACATCAGCCACGGTGGACTTCTCGGTGGGTGTTGGTGGTTTGCTGGTGCGCGAGATCGAATACCAGCTGGATGACGGCGGACCAATCGAGTTCAGGGAAGACAATATCGATACCGAACTTGCGGGGATCGAAGAGGATCGGGACGAGCTGGACCGTAAGATGGCGTTGTATGAATCACGCCTGTTGAAGGAGTACCAGACTATGGAGGATATCCTCAACTCCCTCAACAACTCTTCCACCGCGCTTGATAACCTGCTGGCTACGTTAAATGCTGAGTAAAGCTCTAGGTGCTCCCCATTAGCGCCTGTAGATACCATCTCTCGATTCTGGCTACAAACGCTTTTAGAGCGGGTGTAGCTGGAACTTTTCCTGGCTTTTCACCACGCCAAAGCACAGGTGGACCAGCTTTCTCATCGCTGCGCCCAGTGCCTGCATTTTGTTCT